>DATIJC010000035.1:0-36491 GCA_035479015.1 Patescibacteria group bacterium
ATCAATGCAAGACCAAAAGTTAACGCAAACAAAAATGTATATCGTATGTAGTATTTTGTGTGTTGCGATTTTGAGATTTTTACTACAAAGAAAAATGCCGATGTAAGCAAGAGCGTTAATAGACCGTCCATTAATGCCATGCGGCTGTAGAAAAACCAAAAAGGCAATATGATCACCGCTACTCCTGCTATCCGGGCCGTTTGCTTTTTTGCTGTCAAATCAAGAGTCAGCACATAGATTACAAACATTGTAATTGCACCAATAAGCAGAGATAAAAACCTCCCCGCCCATAGCGGATCTGGAGAGAGATGTAGAGCCAGTGAAAGCGTCCACATAAAGAGCGGTGGCTTGCCATCTGACATGCTAAAGAATGCATAGCGACCAAGATCGTCTTGAATAAGCTGTGCCCAGCGAATGTAAATAGCTTCGTCCGCAAAAACTGGCAGGAGCGTCAGTGATGGTAAGTGTGTGACAAAAAATACAACACTCAGCCAAATAAAGTCGGGAATTTTTTTAAAATGGGTTTTAATAGTAGATAGATACATACAGCTATTGGAACTGCTGACCAAGTAATAATCTTTTGTATAGTATCTAGTTTATCAGAATATACCCCAATCCAAAGGATTGGAACGTACCGGAGGCTGCTTGTAAGTGAAAAACAGATCAAAAACGTTCGAAGTAATTTGGAGCGCATAAAGGGCATAAAAGATAATGGCCACAATAAGTACCACGGATTAAAAAACCTTGAGAGTGGAGTGAGAAGGGGTATAAAAAGCAGAAGTGCTCCTATATCCGCCCACCAGGGACGAAGCAACTGACTTATCTTGCGAAACCAAGGAAAATTCCCAAACACAAAGAGTAGCCATATCGGTGCAAGTAGTACAGTCGAGCGTTTGATGAACGCTGATGCTATTAGCAAGATCAGACTTAACAAAACAGCATTTCTCTTTGGCTTTTGGAAGATCAGTGCTATCGATGCCAATGCCAAGGCCATCATCCACAAATCATTATGGCCGCTTGAAAGTGTTTCTAAAAGCACGAGTGGAGACGCAAAAAACAAAAATAGTGATTTTGCAGAGGCTTTAAGAGCCCTGTGTTGTATCACAAAAAGGACATAATATGATAACAACATATACAATTTGAAAGAGACAAAGACCGTCAAGAACTTCCCCAATCCAATAAGGTATGGCACGAGCGAAATAGCCGTCCACACGTAACCATATGTTGTAGGAAAGAAAATATTTCGCATGAAGCGCACCCAAGGATCAACAGCGTTGTACTCAATTGCCGCATGAACATGAGGATCGACGTGGTACTGTAATACCATGCGGGCATCGAAAATATAATTAAAGAGGTCATAGGAAAGCGCTGGATTTGATATCACGAAAAAACCTAAAAATGCAAAAACCGTTGCTATAAGGAATCGCTTGTTTCTCAATTTTATAATGTTCTCAATATCTCTATGCACTGCCCAATAAAGCAGGAACATACTCAAAACTAAAAAAACATATACTCCGGTGATGAGAGCGCGGTTTTCACCAAGACGCCAAAGAAAGTTTTGAAAAACCAAGAATGCTGTATTTTGTGAGTAAATCAGACTGCGGTCAGTGAGCGCGAACGACCAGAGAAAATAGAGAAATGAGATTGCCACAGCACAGCCAAGCAGTGCTCGTATTTTACTTTTCATACCTTCCTTGAAGGTCTGCGAGACGGATTCGGGAGATGTCACGAAGCATCCGCAATGAATCACGGACTGGATTCACTCGATCCGTCTTCACGTGCTTCCAGGCGATTGGAACCTCAGCGATTTTGTAACCAAATTTGCGCGCTAAAAAGAGGAGCTCCACATCAAAAGCGCCTGTATATGCACCGCCTTCTTTCCCGCCTTTTCGATATACAAACACCCGTGGAGCAAGTTCCTGTATCGCTTTGCGGCTAAACAACTTAAAACCGCACTGTGTGTCATGAATACCACGGATAGCAATCAGCTGCACCAGGAAATTAAAAGCCTTCCCCATTATGTGTCTGTGTATCGGTTCCTTCTGCCGTTTTGACCCTGCGAGCTCTCTCGACCCGATCACAACCTCGAACCCTTGTTGGACATACGGGAGTAATTTTTCCAACTCACTGATCGGCGTTGCCTGATCAAAATCAGTAAATAGGGCCAGCTCACCTTTCGATTGTTCAAGTGCATCCAAGACTGTCGGCCCTTTTCCTCGATGCGGTAAATGCAGAACCCTGACATCCTTGTGGGACTTTGCAAACTCATCCAATTTATGGGCTGTTCCATCGGTCGACCCATCATCGGATAGCAATAGTTCAAAATCGTAACTTTGATGTGATAGATAACCCCATACATCCTCAAGCACCCCTTGGGAAATATTGGGCATTTCATTGTATGATGGCAAAATTACTGCAATTTTCATAATCAGCGGTCAAGACGGATAACTGTTATTGCACCAAACTTTTTCTCTTCCGTTACTTTTCCAAAGGATTCCTTCTCACTAATCCAATCCCGCCTGCGAGTCCAGTATACAGGATCGTCTTCTACAAAAAGATAAATGATTGATTGTTGTTCCGCATGCTCCTGTGGGTATATGCCAGTAACGCTTCCCACGTATTCAATCGCATAACGGTCGGCCTCATCCTGGTAGCTCGGTGTATACACCCATACACCATATGGCTTTGAGCCACTATCTGTCACCATAAATTGTGCCGCTGCCGTCTGCATGGACCAGGCGAATCGGTCATTATATGGGTGAAGCCAATCCGTCCATATTCTCATGCTCGAAATGATGGCTACAAACAACACAACTAATACTATCGCCCCTCGCAGGCTCCTCCAAAAAGCAGAGGATATTGGAAAAGATGCTCCCCAACCCAAAACTAAATAAAACGGAATAAATTGAGCAATCATGTAGTACTCCCAAAAATTTCCATGATTACCTGTATAAAAAAGATGGAAGATGAACGGGACAAGCAACCACAATACAATCAAACGCAAAGCAATATTCTTCCACCAAACCTTTCGCTTCATCCATAGCGCAATCGTAACAGCGATCAGTATCGGGATGATGAATGGTGGCATTCGATAAAAAACGCTGTCGCTAAAATTTGAAAGCAGTAACAGTAATCTTCCTGGCAGAACATGAATTAAGCTTACCCGTTCATTGGTCGCGAACGAACGTAGCAGAGCATGAGTCATGAGAAATCCATGTCGCAATTCAAATAGTAGCTGAGGTATGAGCGTGACCGAAAAACTTGCCACGAGTATTACACTCGTTTGAACGAATTTTTTACGGAATTGTGGTACGGTGAAGAGGAAAATTGGAATGAGCAAAAGATAGGTTATTGCATTTGATGACTCCAACTGCATACAAAGACCCAAAATCAACCCTGATATGGCGTACCAGAGGTATGAAGATTCTTTAACAGCTTTCAACAGCGAGAACATCAGAAGGAGTGAAAAAAACGTAAGTGGAGTAGGGTTTGACAGCCATCGTGAAAATAAAACGTTTTTAAATGAGAAAGCGAACAATACACTGGCAATCGCTCCAATTTTCCACCCGCCTACATCGCTATGCGAAGCATTGCGGGCAGGCCCACCAGCCTTTTTCCCAAGATAATAAAGTAAAGGTACGCAAAGGACGCGAAGCAGCACTATAAAGTATGCTGCGACTATCGGATTTCCCTTGCCAAGCCAGTAAAAAGGAACTAATAAATATGTAAAGAACGGACCTAAGAAAACTCCATCAAGTCCTGTGACTGGACCCAGTAATACTACATCCCCAGAAAGTATTTTTTGAACTGCAAACGCATCTCTACCTTGGTCGTATGCGAATATTAAGTCGCGCGGCAGCGCATATGAGTGTAGAAAAAAAGCAACTATGCAGAGTGTCACTACCCCTAATAATTCCTTGTGTGATTGGATGTAGCGCAACATAGTTACCGCTGCAAAATGAGCACTCTCGGTCCATTGCTAATAGAAAAGTCTTGTACTATCGTCCGGTTTGGCCATATTGCTACGAGATACTGGAACTCTTGAATAGGTTTATCAGAATGCATCTCGTCAATAATCACTAAGGTTTGCGCTTCATTGAGGTTGTATTCGCCCAACGGCGGTCTGCTTAAAGTCGTCAAAAAATATCCATAACTAGTTCCCAACGTGTCACCTGTAGAAGTGTTGGTTAATACGGCATAAGGTCGATCATCCGGCAGCCGGGAGGCAATTTGCACAGACGTCCGCTTGTATAAACCGATATTTAAACCTAAATTTGCAAACCCCGGATATTTCCGTACACTATTAAAAGTAAACAGCAAGACCAGTCCTATTACCAATGGTCTGTACCAGACTCTTTGCCAAAAAAAGTCCAAAATACAACCTAAAGATAAGATAGCGATTGGGATAACAAAGCCCAAATAATGATCATATATAGAGCCTTTATACAATGTAAGTAAACCCACGGAGAACAAGAAAGCTGCACCAACGAATATTCTGGAACGCTTCATAGAGCTGCGTATAAATAGATACATACCCACAAAAAACAGTAGAAGTAACATTCCATTGGGTACTCCAAATCCAAAAACTTCCAGTGTAGTTCTTAAGAATAAACCAACAAATGAATAAAACAGCGCTGACAGTGTAGGGGTAGCACCTACGTGTGCATTGCTTCCTACAAAAAAAGCAGCAAACCCTTTCACATTATGCAGATCATGACGAAGATCGAAAAGTAATAAGGGCACCAGTGATAGGAGAAAGATTCCAATTGCTGTCCCAGTGGCTTTGACAAAATCCAGTGAAACTTTTTTAGTTTTAATTTGCCTAATAAAACTGTATACCCATACACATACTGCAAATCCTCCAAGAATTAATGTAATGTAGTGCAACTGAAATAGAACCGCAAACCATAACCCTGCTAGACTCCAGTGCCAATATGACTTGTGCACAGCGCGCCACAGTGAATAGAGAAAAAGAACGGTGAAGAGTCCAACAATATTTGGGTTCCAGCTAAACCGTACATTATTTATCACTACGGGAGATATCGCATACAAAAATGTAGCAAAGAGCGCTGCTCGCTGCCCTATCATTTTTTTTCCAAGGATATACATCAGCGCCACAGTCAGTATCCCCAAAAGGGCGACTGCGTATGTTGGCCCCGACGGGTCAGGATATGTAATCATTAGTGGAAACGCCATGAAGTAGTAATACAGAGGGCCTAAAAATAGATCTCCCACGCTGGTACGCGGACCGATGAACACCAGATTGTGGTTAATGATTAAGTCCCGGACAATGAGTGCGTCTCGCCCTTGATCTCCCAGGAATTGCATTGTTTCGCGAAGTCTATAGAGACGCAAAAATGACGCTAACAAAAGTATTCCTATAAAAAGAATTTTTGCGCTTTTATTTGTTTTTACGCCAAATGAATTTGGAATAGATAACATAGTTCACAACCATCGCCATCGCAGTCGCCACGACTAACCAAAATAACTTTGAGATCGCATGTTCACCGGTGATCGAAGTTCCTACACCCACGACCACAGAACTGATAATCAGCGCTCCCAAAGATCCAAAATTGAACTGTGCAAATTTTGGCAGGGCATTTTTGGCGCTGATAACTTTTCTATCGGCAAAGGTGAAAAAATTATTCAGAATAAAATTGGAAATAATTGCACACTCAGTCGCCAGTGCGGTTGCCACAAAACTGCTGTTTAAAAATTGGAACCCCGTGGATTGGATAAGGTTTGCCGACAAGAGCTGGACAGCCGGTACCGCCGCAAATAGAAATGATCCGGCAACGGAGATAATGAAACCAATGAAGCCGACAATGGCAAACTTAAACACATGCCCATGAATGAATTCATCAAAACGTGTCGTGAAAATATAGACCAGAATATTCTTAATATACTCATTACCCAACTTTGACTTTCCCAGCTTTCTATCTACAAAATCAAATGGAACTTCACTGACCTTAAAACCTTTCCGCACCGCTTTATACAAGAAACCGGTTTGAAATGCATAGCCGGAAAAACGCGGATCACTCATCTCACTACCGACTGAGTCGTACACCTTTTTCGTGAATGCACGGTATCCACCCGTCCAGTCATGAATACGAAAATCTGTGAATACGACCGTGATCACTAAGTTCCCAACAACACTTAAGAATTTCCGGTTCCATCCCCAATCCTGTGGTATTGATCCACCCTTTATGTAGCGCGATCCAATGACAAAATCTGAGCCCGCATCAATTTTGCGCAAAAATTCCGGTATTTTTTGCGGGTCATGGGAAAAATCGGCGTCAAATTCAAATATGACATCAGCATGTAGACTGCCGAATGCTTCTTTCATTCCTCGCAAGTACGCAGCACCCAAACCCTTTTTGTCACCACCTAGTAATGTATGAACATTTTTATTTTTTTTAGTGAAAGCAGTGGCTGTTTCCCCAGTCCCATCCGGACTGCTGTCATCAACAATCAAAATATGCATGTCCCAATTCTTAATGGAGGCAAAAACATCTTGCAAAGTTGGTACCAGCTTCTCAATGTTCTCTTTTTCATTGTACGTCGGGATGATAATGATGGCGCGCTGCAGAGCCATATCTATTTGCTCTCGCTTTCAAGCTCTGCATCCACCATGAGCTTCACAAGTTGCGAAAAATCAGTCTTTGGTTTCCAACCCAGCTTTTCAGCAGCCTTACTTGCATCACCGATCAACAAGTCGACCTCGGCTGGCCGATCCATGCGTGGGTCATGTTCATAAACACTCTCCCAACCTCCAAGTCCCGCGACTTTGCACGCTTCATCCAGATACTCACGCACAGAATGTGTCTGACCTGTGGCTATAACAAAATCGTCTGGTGTTTCCTGCTGCAGCATCAGCCACATGGCCTCTACGTAATCCTTGGCATATCCCCAGTCACGTTTCGAATCCAAATTCCCTAACCGCACCTTATCTTGTTTGCCAAGTTTGATACGGGCGACTGCATTAGCGATTTTGCGCGTAGAAAATTCCAAACCTCTCCTTGGTGACTCATGGTTAAAGAGAATTCCCGAGACGGCAAACAAATTGTATGACTCACGGTAATTGACCGTAATCCAGTGACCATATAGCTTTGCGACACCGTAAGGAGAGCGGGGATAAAAAGGTGTGGTCTCTTTTTGCGGTACTTCTTGTACTTTCCCGAACATCTCTGAACTACTCGCCTGATAGAACTTTGCCTTCGGACAGGCGACCTTCATCGCTTCCAACATACGGGTTACGCCGATACCGGTAAACTCTCCGGTTAATACTGGCTGTGCCCATGATGCGAGTACAAACGACTGAGCTGCTAAATTATAAATTTCATCAGGTTGAATACTTGTAAGTGCGTTTGTGATTGAGTGTTCATCAAGCAAGTCTCCAGATACTAGCTCAAAGTTTGGCTCATGGATAATATGTTCAATGCGCGAATAATTTTGTGTACTCGAGCGGCGGTTCATTCCGTACACCATGTAGCCTTTTTCCAATAACAACTCGGCCAGGTATGAGCCGTCCTGCCCCGTGACACCTGTAATAAATGCTTTTTTCATACAACTTTCTTTCTCCATTCTTCTAGAACGTTTTGCAACTCATTTTGAATGTCCATAGTCGGCTGCCACCCCAGGGACACAATCTTTCTATTGTCAGCGACAAGTCTACCCACGTCAAGCGGACGCATGCGTGCAGCATCCTCCTGCAGCTGTATTGGAACTTTTGCGAGCTTTTTCAAAATTTCGACAATCTCAGTCATGGCATAACCTCTTCCAGATCCAATGTTATAGATCTCTCCCACTTCGCCTTTTTCCATAAGGAGAATGTAAGCTTTCACCATATCCGAAACACTCGTAAAATCTCTGATTCCACTCAAATTTCCGACGAGAAGCTTTTCTTGTTTGCCATTTTCAATTGCCACCACTTGTGCGGCAAACGATGGGATTGCAAAGTCACCTGTTTGGCGGGTGCCGATATGATTAAAAGGCCTAGCGCGGATAATCTGCAACTTAAAACTCAACTGATAGCTGCCAGCCAAAAGATCTTGCGTTACTTTTGATACCGCGTATGGATTAATGGGATGCAATGCGACACTTTCGTCAATCTCTTCTATCGCTTGGTCCACTATCCCATACTCTTCCGCAGATCCGATGGTAAGTATGCGAGCACTCGGTGCTGTGTCACGAACAGCATTTAAAATGGATAATTGAAGCGAGATATTGTTTTCAAATAGTTCTTTTGCTTTATCAAAGCTCTTTCCTACATACGCAAAACTTGCTAGATGAAAGATAGCTTGCGGCTGTATGTTCGAAAACATTGTTTTTGTGGCGTCTTCATCAGTCAAGTTTACTTGTACATAGTGGTCCGCTGGAAGCAGTGCGCTATCAACTCGCGAAAATGTCGTGGACCAAATGTTTGTGTATCCCTGCGCAAGCAGTTCCTCGATCAAATGTGAGCCAGCAAAACCAGTACCCCCCGTTACTAAAATTTTTGTATTTTTATCCATAAACCCACATTCTTTCTGTCATTCCGGTAAAGGCAGCGATTAGTAGCCTTATCCGGAATCCAGGAGTCTACTTCGTCACACTGGATCCCCGATGCAGGCGCGCTTCGCGGCCTCCTCGAGGATGACAATTAAACTCCTATGCCCACATATCGCATTCCGACTTTTTCTATTTCCTTTCGGTCATACTGATCTCTTGCGTCAATGAATAATGCATTTTTATTCACAAGCCCTGCAATTTTTTTAGGCTCTAGAGAGATAAGTTCTTTCCATTCTACGAGTAGAATGACAGCATCAGCTCCGCGAAGTGCGTCATCAACTTTCTCTTCAATTCGAAACTTTTCTGACTCTATCAAATTTTGCCGCTCAAATGCTACACGCGCAGACTCTAAAGCCATAGGATCGTAGGAGCGAACGGTAGCCCCAGCGGATACTAAGATCGGAATCACCCGAAGACTTGGTGCCTCTCGCATATCATCTGTGTTCGGTTTAAATGAAAGTCCTAGCACCGCAACTTTTTTTCCACTCCATGTATCTAGCTCGCCCTCAAACTTATTCATGAGTTTTTCAATTCTCCCAGAATTGAGCGCGTCAATTGTGACTGTCAGATTATCTTGTTGCCCGATAGCTTTGGCATATGCAGCCAACTCTTTCACATCCTTGGGGAAACAACTGCCACCATACCCAAGACCTGGGTACCAATAATGCTTACCTATTCGTTTGTCATATCCAATACCTTCGATCACTTCCAAGACATTAGCGCCATTCACTTCACATAAGTTTGCAATTTGATTGATAAAAGTTATACGTGTAGCCAAATAAGCATTTGAAGCATATTTGCACATCTGTGCACTCTCAGGCCGCATAACAATGATTGGTGCACCAAAGGGCTTATGCAATTTTTTAAGGATTTCTATCGCACTATCATTTGTGCTGCCCATGACGATACGGTCAGGATGCATTGTATCGTCCACAGCAGTGCCCTCTTTCAAGAATTCAGGGAGCGAGGCCATCGAAAAGTGTACTTTTGTTTTGGCGCGGATCACTTCTTCGGCTTTGTCACATGTCCCAGGTGGAACAGTGCTCTTGATCGCTACTATTGCATCATCCTTTAGGTAGGGGGCTAGTGATTCGCAAGCTGCAAACACATAGCGCAAGTCAGCTTGCCCATCTGCAGCCGACGGCGTACCTACCGCTATGAGAATTACATCAGCACCGCTTATCGCCTCTTCATAGTCAGTAGTAAAAGACAAGTCGCCTTCAGCTTGTGTCTTGACCAAAAGTTCCTCGAGTCCCGGCTCATAAAATGGCACTTTACCTAACCGCAGGCTTTCGATACGTTTTGGATCAATATCCAATCCTATTACGGCGTTTCCGTGGGATGCAAACACTGCTGCCGATACTACCCCCACGAATCCCGTACCAATGACTGTGACATGCATATGGGGAGATATTACCAAGAAGCGGAGTAAAAGTCTAAAGAAATATGATGGATTAGTCGTTTTTTCCACGTCTATACGTCATTAAGATTGCTTGCGCAATTTCGTCTGGACTACGGAATAGGTCCATATCTACACCTTCGTCCTCAAGGAGCATCAATAATGTGTAAACTGGTGAGGCCGCACCGACTAATTCTATTTCTTCGCCAAATCTGCTACTAATTGCATCACCAATCTGTGCGAGCAATGTTTTTTTACTCTGTATTTCACTCAAACGTGCAAACATTTCCGTTCGTAGACCCTTAGCATTCTTGGAATTTAAGTACGAGCTAATATGCACATACACAGGGTCCGTGGACTCTACGTTTTTCTTTGTTTCATTCGGACCTTGTGCTCGGTATCGATCGACAATTTGAATTACATGTTCCATCAATTGTTCGGCAAAGTAGATACGCGATAACCTTTGTTTGTCAGCTTCACGTGCGATCTTATACTCCTGTGTATCTTCATTGCTGGAGGGAAACTGTTCATCCAACCTGCGCAGCCATTCCTCCACATCCTGCGGCACCTCTTTCATACAAATCTCCTATGTTATTATGTGAATACTAAATTGTCTGCGAGTATAGCACCAGAAGGGGGGAAATTTATGGCGAGTGAAGGATCAAAGGATGTTGACCAAATCTTGCAAAAGTTAGGAAAGTTTAATTTCCCAAAAATGCCTGAATCTAGTCGAAAATTCGTTAACAATGAAAACACGGGACAAAATTTTGTGGACGTGCTTCAAATAATTTTTGATGAAAACACAGATATAATCCCGGATAACTCACCCAAAAACATGCTTGGTTTATTCAGTGGGGGAGCAATCGTTGAAAAAACAGTACGGGATAATTTCAATTCAATTCAATCAGCAAAGCTTGTAGATGTTGAATTTCCAGACACAAATGGTCTTGCAAAAAAAGGTTTTGAAACTGTCAAAAATGATGTATTTGAGTACCTACTCACATCTCCTACAACGCATGATACCGATCTTGTAATTGCTACTGGTGCCGGATTCTTATTCAATCCGAATAATCCTTATTTAAAATCTGATGTTTCTTCTTCAAGTGAAACCGCAGAACTCTTCAGACGAATATTTCGTGAAAACCTAGCAAAACTACTGCAAGATAAAGCTGTTATCATCTTCTCTGCCGAGGAAGGTCCTCCTCTGCTTGATGGCGTCCCAGGATTTAACCGTCTACAAAGTCCAGGTGGCGTTTATGTGTATAGTTTTGATCGCGGTAAAGTTATTTCAGATATATCGAACCAGAACGATAAAAGAGAATGATCAGCGGAAAAGATCAGTCTGCTCGGTGATCCGCAAGAAGGCTTCGGCCATCAATTCAGGATGTGCTATTACGTAGTCTTTAAATGATTGATCAGTTGGCCAGCACGCATGCACGATTGAAACCGCTGCGTGTCTCTCGTCTTGCGGAAACCTTTCAGGCAACATTTTATTATTATTTAGGTCGGATAAGTACCTTCCCAAAAGTGCTGTAAGCCAAGCTTTTTTACCCTCTCTACCCGCAAATTCCATTTTATTTATGAAATTCTTGATTTTAATTACGTTTTTTGTTTTGTTAACTAGCCCTACTTCTCCATTTTCTTTCATGTTTTCAACCAAGTCCTCAATAATCTTTTCCCTTTTATCACGTTTTTCCTTTGCCTTTACCATCACCTGCTCAAACGATACGTTAGATTCGTCATGCGTTTCATCTTCACTTGGCAAGTTTGGTTCCCGTTGAAAACTGGGCATATATGTTTGATAGAATACACTTACTCATGAATATCACAATTCTCACCCTTTTTCCAGAAATGTTTGCGGGACCGTTCTCGGAAAGCATACTAAAGCGTGCCCAGGAAAAAAATGCTATCAATATAAAGATCGTAAATATCCGGGACTTTGCGACGGATAAACACCACGTCACTGATCAACCGCCCTATGGCGGTGGACCGGGAATGGTAATGATGGTAGAGCCAATTGCGAAAGCGATAGAAAGTCTCAAGCTTCAAGTTTCAAGTTCCAAGTCAAAAACTGTTCTTTTGTCAGCAAAAGGAGAGTTGCATACACAAGCCAAGGCCAAAGAATATTCAGAACTAGACGAGTTGATTTTGATCTGTGGTCATTATGAAGGTGTCGACGAGCGGGTACGGGAGTTTGTGGACGAAGAGGTGCGTATTGGCGATTATGTGTTGACTGGTGGTGAGATACCAGCGATGGCAATTGCTGACAGCGTCATCCGTCTTCTCCCCGGTGTTTTGGGAGATGACATGAGTAGTGTGGATGAATCACACAGTGAGCCCGGCTATTTCGAATATCCACAATATACGCGTCCAGCTGATTACATGGGTCACAAAGTCCCTGATGTTTTACTAGGCGGAAATCACGGCGAGATTGCAAAGTGGCGCTCACAGCAAGCCAAACACGCGGAGGGCTCCAAAGGAGATGCCTAGGCCGTCAAACCACCAGTCCCGTGGTGTTCCTGTGCGGCCGGGAACATATCCCTGGTGCATCTCATCGCTGACTGCGTATCCGAAAGCAAAAATTACTGCAAATAATACTCTATCTTTGAGCTTCCAGCCTGGAAAAAGACGGAATGCTAGATAGAACAGTACAAAATACGTACCCATGTGGGCCAACTTGCGGAAGATGTAGTCAATCGGGCCTAAGTTATCACCGGGAAGAGATGATTTTGACGACAGTGAGAATATAAACACACACCACAACAGTAGTGGGAGCAAGCGCCAGATAAGGAAAATGCCAAGCGATTTCATGGAGTGCATTAGTTAATTATATAGCCTCCGTTCGTATTGTCATCTTGAGCATCCCACACAAAACTATCCATTCGATTGCCTGGAGTACCAGGCGCACTCAGGATGACAAATTGGATTTCTTTTTGAAGTAGTACTCCCAGATAAAATAGCCACCAGTCCCGAGCAAGATAACTATTCCTAAGCCTATTGCACCAAAGGCAATTATTTTCATTTTTGGATCTGATTTAGTCGACGCCTTCGGTGTCGGAGTAGGAGGATCTGTGGCAGGATCTGATGTCGACAACCCTAAAATATCGCTCGCATTCCCTGTAGGTTGTGGGAAATCCGTCACTGTCGGCCACGGAGTCGGCGATGGTTTCGGTGTAGGAGTTGGTTTTGGTGTTGGAGTATGTGTCGGAGTTGGTACAGGGGTGGGTGTTGCGGTAGGTGTCGGTGTAGCCGTTGGTGTAGATGTGGGTGTAGGTCGTTGATCCTCTATGTGTATTAACTTTGCCTCGGACCAAGTATAACCACTGTTTACACTTGTGCATCGCCCAACTTTCAAATAGTAATCTCCTGACCCCGTGAAGTTGGACGGATCAGCTTGAGATGGATCCTTTATCCTTACATCTATTGAAAATGTCCCACCTCCGTCAAAAGACGGAAAGCTTGTACATGTCGATGCACAATATGGACTTCCCCCCACATTCGCCGTGCAACCGAAATAAGGATCAGTCCCTGTTTTTGAAAAAGCCGCACGATAGTAACCAGTGCTTAAAGTACCACTGCTCGTAGCTTGCACCGAGATCGTTGCAACAGTAGCAGCAGGATTATCAGGATCTGTAATAAAAAATTCTGAAGGCGACAAAAGTATTTTTACTTCTACTGCTCTCGCTTCATGAACAGAAGCAAGGAAAAAACAAAAAAGTAGTATTGAAACCAGCCGAAACTTCATCACGCAATTATAATGGCACATTGCAAATATTAAAACGCAAATAAATTCCTGCTTTACATTACATAACGCAGTGATACATTTCGGGTATTCGTATTTTTCTTTTGAAAGGAAAAACTTATGTCTTATACCATCGAGCATAGAAAAGACAATCTGTTACAAGGTACTGCCACAGAAGAAGTTGATCCTAATCTGAAAGGTACATACATTGAAGCAGTCACAATCCCTGCACATATTGCGACACTTAATTTCATTAATGAGCATTTAATTGGTCGCGAATTCGAAACTGTAGAAGAATTAGAAGATGTTCTCAAGCAGTGGCCAGACTATGCCCACACTCACGGCTTGAATCCAGACGGAAACGGAGATTTCAGTATTAGGGACTGGGAAGAGATCCGAGTTATGGGAAAACGCGGTGGAAAAGAACAGGAGTACAAGTTAATAGAACCAACTCACCTTGCATTTGACAGCAACAGCCCAGGTGGACCATTCAGAGTTGCCAATATCGTAAGACTTTAAAAGCATTAGTCTTTCAATAGACCCATACCGATGATTTGCGATGTGGAATAGAAATCTTTGAAGTTTTTATCATATCCTTCCCAAGGATCATGCATCACATAGTCGCCGTTTGACCCGCTCTTTAAGACAATGAAATGTGTACCGACCACTGTCGTATGCACTGAAAGCTTGATGATCACTGGTTTCCCACTACTAATACTGCTGTCAACCAATCCTTTATCAAAGTAATCACGTATATCCCATGACTTTCCTGATGGCGCTGGCCAAGGCCTAGTCATCGACGCGGTATTCAAACTAAAATAACTATTTACGACTGCAATATCCATTGGTGTAACATTTTCACCATATTTTTTCTTGACCATCGCGACGCTACTTATCAAACATCCCACTTCGATAATCGTATCGGGATTTTTATTTTGACAGGTCTGTCCGATGCACATATTTGCCCAGCGCTGATCACGCTGTGAATAATACCAACCGTCGGGAGAGTGCTGCTCCGGCAGAACTCCTAAACCTTTGCTTGATGTGAAGGCTCGAAACGAAGCTAGCTCTGCTTGTGCTTGAGCTAACAGCTTTTGGTAGGTTGCTTCACTGTTTTTCGTCTGCGAGATTAAGATTTTTTGCGCTTGCTCTTGTGCGACTAGATCACTCTGCTGTTTATCAAGTGTAGCTTTGAGAGCTTCTACTGTCTTTTGTTTTTTCTCCTTATCAGTTTTTTCACTGTCGTAGGAAAGTTTCGCCTCAGTGGTTTTGCGAAGCAATATCTGATGATGTTCTTTCGCAGATTCAATTGATTTGATAGAGGCGATTAAGTCACCCGCATCCTTGGAAGAGAAAAGCAATTCTATACTATCCGGATTTCCCTGCTTGTATGAAAGTACGGATTCATACAACAAATTTGCTGTGAGTGTATCGAGTGCCGATTCCAACACAGTAATTTTTCCTGAGAGTGAATCAATATCACGCTCAAGGATAGCAATTTGGACTTGCGTTGCGTCAATTTGCGCTTGAATGAGTTGTTTCTTCTTTGAAATGACATTGAGCGCATCATTCAATGTCTTCGCTTGGCCTTGCAACTCAGAAATTTTTGCTTGAAGCTGTGCAATCTCCTGAAGTTTTTGCTGGTATGCGGGATCACCCTCTTGTGCCATCACGATTGGCGAGAAAAGTGAAGCCGCTACTGCTAAACCCAAAATGATGGGAGAAATCAAACGAAAAATTCGATACATATTATGAATGACGCACAACACGGGCTACAGCGACAACGCTTGCAACAAGCCCAACAAATACTCCTAGGAGCGTGCCAACCCCCAAGAATATGGGTAAAACAATAGGAGAGAACATAGAAGCAGACATTGGCCCAAAGAATTTAATGAGGTACGGACTCGCATAGAGTAACATCGTCACACTCACAATCCAGCCGAAGAGTGATCCAAAGAAACCATAGAGAGTCCCTTCCAAAAGAAACGGCCCTCGCATGTACCAAAAACTTGCACCTAAAAGATTCATGATCGAGAGTTCATTCCTCTTAATAGCAACCCGCAAGCTCACGATCACGAAGATAAACAACATACTCGTTACTAAAAGCAGAGAAATAAGTGATATTCCACCAATACGAATTGTCCGGGTCCAACTACGAAGATTACTTATGACATCCTGTTGGAAGACTACCTCATCCACACCAGGGTTGGCTTGCAAATCATCTCTCGCTTTCTCCATGTCCGAAATGTCTTTTACTCTGACCTCGATACTCGCGGGCAGGATGTCAGCTGTAACTAACTGTAAAAGTAGCGGGTCTTTCTGGTTTTGTGTTTGAAATACTTTCAGTGCGTCTTCTTTTGTCAGAGTTCGAATGGATGCTACATATGGTTTTTGCGCCATAGTACTAGCTGCCTGTGAGAGTTGGTCTGAAGTTGAATCAACTTTAAAAAATGCCGTCACTTGTGGACGTGTTTCTAAAAATTGCAAAGCTAATTGTGCTCCGTAGAGTACGGTCGAAAAACCGTAAATCAAGAAGAACGTTAACGTCATCATGAGTGTAGCTGTCAGCGCCTGATATGGACTGCGGCGCATGTTGCGTAGTGCTTGCCGAAGAGTTTTCATTTTGCACTCTCCTTCTTATGTTGGTGAACTACTTTCTTCGGTCGGTCGGTAATTTTTCCTTCTGATAGATCGATCACACGTTTATTCATGCGCTCCACAAGTGACATGTTATGGGTAGCCATCACTACTGTTGTCCCCAGCTCATTGATCTTGGCAAGCAATTTCACAATTGAAAATGCTGTCGGGTCATCCAAATTTCCCGTTGGTTCATCAGCAAACAGCATCTTGGGTGCGATAGCGAGAGCCCGCGCGATACAGACACGCTGTGCCTCGCCACCAGAGATTTGACTGGGAAATAATTTTGCTTTATCAGGCAGCTGGATAAGCTCGAGAAGCTCGCGAACGCGCATATCGATTTCACTTTTTGGCTTTCCCATAATCTCTAAACCAAGAGCGATATTTTCAGCCACATTGCGCTCTGTTAATAACTTGTAATCCTGATAGATGACGCCGATCATCCGCCGCAAGCGTTGCACATCTTTTTTGGAAAGTTTTTTTAAATTCATGTCCTCCACACGGATCTCTCCCTCTTCAAAAGGCACTTGGTGTGTCAAAAGCCGCATGACAGTAGTCTTGCCACTACCAGACTTACCAGTGAGGAATACAAACTCGCTAGGTTCAATAGTAAAAGTCACCGAAGAAAGTATCGGGACCTCACCATACCGTTTGGTGACATTATCAAAGGAAACCATTGTCTACAGGATAGCGGAAAACGATGAGAAAGTGAAGCTCAATCTACACGAACTCGTTCTAGAACTGAAGCAATCAAGCTCTTGTAGTAGCAAGCTTGGTCTACAGATAAATTTTCCGTACTGTCCACCAACTTTCCAACCAACCGATTCATCCATTCTTCTCGCTGTGCTCCACTAACCCTTTTGTCAAAAAGAAGTCTGTCAATGAGTTGGTGAGCAGCATCCGCTCGATCATCGGGATCCACACCATCCATCATTTTCGCGATCTTATGATCTGTTTTCTTACCAGTCTTTCCATCAAACACTCTTTGTGCAATTCGCTCAACTTGTTCTGCTACATTCATAGTTTTGCTTTCTATTTAGTCACTTTGACCAGTGCCAGCATCGACAGCCTTCTGTGCCCAATCCGGGATTTTAGCATTGAGCTCAAGCACCTCTACACGTCCTACGTCCATGAGCCAACCCGCCTTTTGTGCTTTGAAGGTTTCACCGAATACTTTCACACGAGCATTTTCAAATTGTGACAGATCCATGACGGAAGAAGTTAGGTACACATT
Source organism: Patescibacteria group bacterium (assembly GCA_035479015.1). Lineage (GTDB taxonomy): Bacteria > Patescibacteriota > Microgenomatia > UBA1400 > UBA12028 > DATIJC01. The sequence goes on from DATIJC010000035.1 coordinate 17,563, forward strand.
CTGACTTGCTCCACCTGGGCGTAGGAGGTGGTGCGATCCTTCTCCACCCACACCACCAACCACTAATACACCCTCTGCTTGATCTTTGAAAGCACCGGCATCTTTACTACCAAATACCTGACCCACTTTGATGGCGGGTGCAGCCGCGGTTGAATCGGTCTGGTTGGTTGTTTGCGATGTGTCCACCGTAGTCGTACTCGTTTTGCTCGCAGCAACGTATCCAGTTCCAAGACCCAAGACTACAGCTGCTATTAGTCCCCCGACCAGTAGCCTTTTTGGCACGGAAGTTTTCTTGAGACTTTGGGCTAATTCTGTGGCGCCTTGTTCATAACTCATAGGTTGAACAGCAGGTTTAGCACTATTTAATGAAATTTTTTCCATATAAGGCCTTTAGTGTAACACAGCACTTATTATTCTGTCATCCTGAGCGATCTGGTGTACTCATCAGACGGTCGAACGGATAGTTTTATGAACCCTATTTCTAAGATATTCCCCCTGCGCCCCCTCTAATTTAGAGGGGGAATAAGGTATATATTTATTTTGTGAAACGTTACTTCCTTTTTAATAATCCGGGGCAAAAGATTAAGAGAAGGATTCAGATTGCACAATCGACAAGCGCAGAACTAATTCTGTGGCAAAGGTTAAAAACAAAACAGCTGGGATTATTATTTAGCCGTCAATACAGCATTGGACCATATTTCATCGATTTCTACTGTCCATCGAAAAGACTGGCTATTGAAATTGATGGAAAAATCCATCAAAAAAATGAGGCAGTTGAGTATGACAAAAATCGAACTGCGTATTTGTCTGGTTTCAACATTAAAACTATGCGTTTTCAAAACGAGGAAATACTAAACAATATAGAGGTAGTTATTACAGAAATTATAAATTTTTCCCATTCCCTCCCTTAAATTAAGGGAGGGTGAGGGTGGAATACATTTAGGTTAGGGGTGGAGTATTGATGACAATAGTTACAGCATGCGAACATTGCTTTGGATAAACAAATCCAAGTCACCATCCAAGACTCCTTGTGTATCAGAAGTCTCGACCTTGGTGCGTGTGTCTTTGACTAGATGATACGGGTGCAGCACATAATTCCTGATTTGATTTCCCCAGCCTGCGATCTTGTGTTCACCCTTGATGCCAGATAACGTCTCGGCCCGTTTCTCTTCTTCAAGCTTAGCAAGTTTAGCTTTAAGGATCGCCATCGCATTTTTCTTATTCTGTTCTTGATAGCGTTCTGCGCGGCACTCGACAATGATCCCCGTAGGAATATGTTTTAATATTACCGCCGAGTTTACTTTGTTCACATTCTGTCCGCCATGCCCGCCAGCTCGGGTAAAGGCCCACTCAATTTCGTCAGGTTTTACCAGCACTTCACTGCTATCCTCAGGGATGACAGGCAGTACTTCTACGCCTGCAAATGAAGTTTGGCGCAGATTATCAGCATTATAGGGTGAAAGCCGCACGAGCCGGTGCGCGCCGTTATCGTGTTTAAGTAGTCCGTAGGCAAATGATCCGTGCACCATATACGTCACAGACTTAAGTAGCTGATCTTCCGTGCGTGACTCGTCAACAAGGTCATACTTCCAACCCTTGCGCTCAAAATATCTGCCATACATTCGTGAGAGCATCGTGGCCCAATCCATAGCTTCCGTCCCACCTTGACCCGCATGGATGGAGAGAATCGCGTCATCATTGTCAAAAGGGCCGGACAGATAGGTCTCTATCTCCAATTCCTCTAGTTCATGGCGAAGCCGCGAAATAAGTTTATTCAGCTCAACTTGGAGCGCTTCGTCGTCCAATTCGGAGAGTAGTTCTACGCTACCATCAATGTCGGCAAAAAGTTTAACGAGAGCATCGTAACTGCGCAACACGTGCTCTATCGCAGAGATCTCTTGATTGACTGTCTTGGCTTTTTCCTGGTCCTGCCAAAAAACCGGGTCAGTACGCAGCGATTCGAGCTCAATGAGGCGCGCCCGCTTAGCGTCGATTTTTAAACCCTCATGGAGGTGCGAAAACTTCTCGCGAAGTTCTTCGATGGTATTTTTTACTTCCTGCTCGATCATGAAGCTATTGTACAGCAGTATCCGTAACTATTAGGATCTTCGTGTTGATGACCATCGAGGTGGTAATCGGCTTATGAAGTCATCCGCCGCTTCCGCAGTTACTCCTGGTTCAAACTGAATTGTTATTTTTTTGGGGTCTTCTTTATGTGCTACGCTATTAAACACCCCTTTTCTTTTCGCTCTATCTGAATCAATATCTTCCTCAAGGGCAACAAACATTGGTCTCTGAGGATCGACAAAAAAAACGTCTCTCTGCTCTATTTGGTCTGACATATTTTTCCTTTCAGATAAAGTTTATCATTTTGAATTCGGATTAGCAGAACTGGTAGCTTGCAGGAGAACTTGCTGGCAGTAGGCTACTTTTGCCTGCTGTAAAACAGTCGACGGGATGGACTCGACCCGTGAAGCAATATCGTTAGTCACCTTACCTACATCAATGACATCACCACTATTGGCTGGCGAGGAAGTCACGGTACCCAATAGCGAATCTCCTGCCAGCGCAGCCCCGCTCACTACTCCACCCAGTTTGGTCATAATCCCCAAAACCTTATTTTGATTGTCACTTGGGGTAGCGACTACTTCTCCGTTTAACACTAGCGTATTTCCAGACAAATGCGGCGCAATATTTTGCCCCTGCAACTTATCTTTTATTTGCGGCAAAAAACGAGTCACGCCAACTACCAAACTACCGACTATCAAAACCAGTAACAGTATTTTTATTACCATACGATTTTTTTAAGTGGTTGCCCGGGATGAAACCCGACCACTTTGTGACCTTTGACGGTCGTCCGCTTCTGTTCGTTCCCAAATGGAACCACCTGCTTGTCTTTTACTTTTGTGATCGCGAATGTGCCAAAACCAGAGACCACAACCTTCTCACCTTTTTGCAGAGCTCGCATAATTTCTTCTAAGAAAAGGTCGATTGCCTCCACTGCCGCAGACTTGGGCATGTGGGCGCGTTTGGCAACGATCGAAGCTAATTGGACTTTGGTCATAGATGGACTCCTTCTGTCCAATCAGACTATACGAAATAGATGGAAAATTCAAGACAAAACACGTACTCCCTCTAAATCTCCCCCTACCCTAGGGGGAGACTATATTTAAAAAAATAAAAATAGTTCCCCTCTCCTAAAATAGGGGAGGGGTTAGGGGTGGAGTATTTGGAACGAGTCTCATCTGGTATAATTCATTCCTATGAACTCGACATTCCTACACATCGTCTCAGATTACGGCGTCAGCGACCCAGCTTTTGGAGAAGTGTTTCAACGCCTTTGTGCCAATACTTCGGATATTAATCCGACAGTTCATATTACTTCTGTCGATTTCTCTGATACCGTCGCCGGCGGTTTTTGGCTCTATCAATTTTTATTGGGTAAATCAGACAAACAGAGCATGTTTGCCTACTCCAATATTGCTCCGCGCAAAGTGCAGCGTGCCGCCATGAAAAATAACAGCGGCGAGGGTTTGAAGTATGGCAAACTTGCCAATGGCAGCGAGATTATCGCCGTTAATTCCGAGCATGTCTTCTCCTTCGTGAAACCATATCTGCAGGATTTTAAAGAAATTGAGGTTTCCAACCAAGGCACACAGTTCCGCTCACGGGATAACTATCCAAAGATAGTGAGCGAGATCATGCACGGAGATTACTCTAGTTTGAAAGAAAATCTCCCCTTAAGTCTGATCCCTGATGTACCCAAGAATAAAATCGCTTGGATCGATGGCTACGGTAACATCAAGACAACGATCCGCCGCAGTGAAGTCAAACTCGAGCCAGGCAGCCGTGTACGCATTGAAATTAATGGTGTCATCTGGACCGGTATCATGGCTGAAGGATCTTTTGGCGTCCGCCATGGAGAGCTGGCTTTCTCACCAGGCTCAAGTGGGTATGAAGATCCATTTATGGAAGTGTTCCTCCGCCGTCATATTGTCCGCGATGTCAGTGCCTATGATGTCTTCAATCGTCCGAAGTGCGGTGACGCGATCACTGTCTCACTGGAAGAATAAATTGTCCCTGTGTAATTTCATGAACGGCATCCAATGACTCAACCGTAATTGGTCTTTTTTTTGCTGCAAAACTATACATTCCTGTAGCATTTCTACTAGATGCTAATTCCCATATCGCGAGTGTTGTCAGACCATGAGCGTTTACGGTCTTTTTTGTTTGAGTAGTCATTGCATCAAATGCTATCTGTAAACAAAGTGCAGAAAACAAATCTGATTGGACTGCAGTCAGTACTTGGACTCCACCAAAACCATTGGAAAAACCTATTTCTTGCCCAATTGTTGCCAATACCCGATCCGTTTGAATGTACTTTCGATATTCATCAGATTCCAACAGGTAATACCAGTGGATTGTGTTTGCGCTTACTTTTGACCGCTCTGTCAAAAGCCAGGGTTTGGATACACCTCCAAGTATTAACGTCTCTTGTCCGGCCACGCTTCTTATAATTCCCGCTTGTCGGGCTACCCAATCATCGAGAACGCTTGGATCATTTGGTGGTTCTGGTTCGTTTGCTGGGGTAAAGGCAACCAGCGCTGGAGTCTCTCGTCTTTGGAAAAAAGAAAGAATATGAATATACCTGCGTTCTAGATTTTCCTGAATCCGAGGATCTTCAAAAAACCGTTGATAATCATCGTGCGAGTATGGAGAGTCCGCTTTATTTGCCCCATAGATAACATTTTGTCTGACCGTCATGCCATAGCAGTCAATCAGATCCAGTTCGGCAGAGATCCCATTTTTGGCTAAATAAACACATAACCCATGAATTTTCCATAAAATTTGATCATCGTATTGACCTATTTTCTTCTCGAAGGCATCATCTAAAAGTAGACGGACTCGCTTCACGCCCATTAACTTCATGTCAACGATGCATTCCTCCCAGTATTCTGGATGCTTATAAAGATAGGGGTAATTGACTAATGGCTCACGTAGTTTTCCAGCCACCTCTGCTCGAGTCGGAATAATGGTTTTTCGCTTTAAATCTTTCAACCAGTGAGCATGTATTTCTTGTAATTCGTGTACGCCTAACGTGCCCACCACAGCACTGCCGACAGCAGCCGCTGCCGATAATTTTAAGAATGATCTGCGGGAAAATTTACGACTTCTGGGATGTTCACTCTCTCTGGAGGACATTTGGGCGGTATACTACCACATATGGCGACAGATCTTTTGACATCCTTGACTGAATTCTCACAAGTTGTTCATACAACCACTGTCAGCTTCTTTGAGGAACAGGAAAAAATAGCTGCAGATATCGATGATAACCTCCTTCATTCCCTCAAGGAATTGGCTGTGTTTAGCGAGAGGGGCGGCAAGGCAATCCGCGCATATTTGGTGGAAGTTGGCTACGAACTAGCTCAAGGAAAGCCAAGTGAGGATCTAGTAAAAGCGGCCACAGCTATCGATCTTCACCACAAACATATTTTAATTCTCGACGACATTGCCGACCGCGATGAAGAGCGCTATGGCGGACCGACTGTGGAGTATTCGTATAGAAAATATTTTGCGGATCAAGACGATAGTGCGCACAGTGCCCAGGTGTTTGCCATGCTGGATGGTGTCTGGCTGGGTGCATTAGCTCGGGAATTATTATACGAATCTGGTTTTACTTCCGATAAACTCATTGCGTGCACAAAACTACTTAATACACTTATGTATAGAGATACGCTGGCGGGTTGGCAAATTCATGCACTGGAATGCAAACAAACATTAGCGCAATCCACGACCGAAGAATTTGTCAAAGGTTTAGAGCTTGTCACCGCTCGCTATACGTTTGAAGGACCACTAAAAATTGGGTTGATACTCGCTGGGAATACAAATAAAAAAGTTACAATTGCGCTGGAAAAATATTCAAAATATGTAGGGACAGCATTTCAAATCCAGGATGATATCTTGGGATTATTCGGCGATAGCGCCAAAACTGGTAAACCTGTCGGCAATGATGTGCGTGAGGGCAAGAAAACTTTATTGGTTCAGATTGCATACCAGCGCACAAATGAAAAAGAATTCTTAGAATCCTGCGTAGGTAATGCGAAAATCACACCGGAAGATATTGCCCAGGTGCAAAAAATAGTCAAGGACACTGGATCATTAAAATATTCCCAAGATCTTGCGCAAAAATATGTGTCCGAGGGCATTGAGACATTATCTGATTTGCCTGATAGCGAATCAAAACAACATTTAATTGATCTGGCGAGATATGTGATCAAGAGGGAGAAGTAAAATCTTCGTCCTTTTCCCAATTTTTTGGATTATCTTGAATATATTGTTGTATTGCAAAATACGATCTTTCATTACGAATGATATGTTCGTAAAATCCTCGCTGCCAATACAGTTGACCGACATCTGTTTTCTTGGTTTCGTAGGTACATTTTGCTTTAAAATACCGAATTACGTGTCCCAACGTGACGATCCTCATATCGGGCGTCATAAATGACGCCCCTACACTCAATAAACGCATGTGTAAACTTGATTTTGAAATTTGAATTAACTCTTTTCTATCCTTCTCGGACGTCACGATCGCTCTGGGCGTCATAAATGACGCCCCTACGAAATCACGAAATTGAATAATTCCATGAAAATGGTTTGGCATTATTATAAATGCATGCAGGCACACATTGGGAAAATGTTTGGGCAAATTTTCCCAAATTACTCTTACTCTTTCACCAACGTTTGATAAATTCATTTCCGAATTTTGAATCACGCCAAAATATGGATACTTTTCCCTTGTGCAAATCGTTACGAAATACAATCCGTTCTGGGAATAATCATATGAGCGCAAACGAATAGAACGGCGATGGAAATAATCGGAAAATGCCACGATACAAATATACAATTTTTGTAGGGGCGTGATTTATCACGCCCTCACAGTCGGGTTTGATAAATCAAACCCCTACATCAATGTTTTAATGCGATTTTTACCACCTCTTCCATCTGCTCCACCGGATAAAACTTCACTTCTTTTTTAATATTATCCGGAAATTTGACAATGTCTTTCGCATTGGGTTTGGGGATAATAATCTCGCGGATACCAGCCCTATGCGCTGCGATCACTTTCTCTTTTAATCCGCCGATTTCTAATACCCGGCCCAAAAGTGTCACTTCACCCGTCATGGCAATATCTTTTCTCACCGGCCGGTTGGTCAGTGCCGATACAAGTGCTGTCGTCATCGTAATACCAGCGCTCGGGCCATCCTTGGGTACTGCTCCCTCCGGAATGTGAATATGGATTTCTGATTTATTCAGTTTTGTAGGAGAGATCTTTAGAGATTTCGCGTTTGCGCTCACCCACGTCAGCGCCGCGCGCGCGGATTCCTGCATCACTTTACCAAGTTTACCTGTCAAAATCAGTGAAGTTGTTTTGCGCCCTGGAATAAGCGCAACTTCGATAGAGAGTACATCACCACCCACGCTGGTCCATGCCAATCCAGTCGCCAGCCCCACCATATCTTTTTTCTCCATTTGACTCTCTTCAAAATAATGTGGGTCCAAAAACTCGACTAGCAGTTTCTCATCCATGACGATGGTTTTTTTCTTGGCTTCAGCGATAAGCCGCGCGCTCTTGCGCATGACCTTACCGATTGCTCGCTCCAGCGAGCGGACCCCCGCTTCACGGGTGTAGTGGATGATTATGGAACTTAAAACCGCGTCAGGAATTTTGATCTGTGTTTCACTGAGTCCATTGATTTTTAATTGCTTGGGGATCAAATGACGTTTGGCAATCTCAAATTTCTCGTCGATGGTGTAGCCGCTGTACGGAATTACTTCCAGACGGTCACGCAGGGCCGGTGGGATGGTATCCATTGTATTCGCTGTCGTAATAAACATAACTTGAGACAAATCAAATGGGACATCCAGGTAATGATCTTCAAAGGCGCCATTTTGCTCTGGATCCAGAGCTTCTAAGAGTGCAGCTGAAGGGTCACCACGATAGTCTGCACCGATCTTATCTATCTCATCCAAGATAAACACTGGATTCATTTTCTTGGCTGTCTTCATTCCTGAGATGATGCGTCCTGTCATAGCGCCTACATAGGTGCGCCGGTGTCCGCGGATCTCTGCTTCATCACGGATACCGCCAAGTGAAATTTTTACGAACTCACGGCCGAGGGCTTTGGCGATGGATTTCCCGAGGCTAGTCTTTCCGACACCTGGGGCTCCGACGAAACACAAGATAGTCGGCATGTGTGTGGCTTCTTTTTTTGAAGACTTTTCACTACGCAACTTCATGACAGCTAAGAATTCGATAATGCGGTCCTTTACATCTTCCAAGCCATAGTGATCTTTGTTTAATATCTCTGCGGCTTTTTGCAGTGATATCGAGGATTTACTGTACTTTCCCCACGGCAGTTCCACAAGCGCATCCAACCATGTGCGTATATATCCTGATTCAGCCGACATCTCAGGCATAGCCACGAGTCGGCGCAGCTCCTTGAGCGCTTTTGTCTTGATCTCAGCTGGCATTCCACTTCGTTGAATAGTCCGCCGCAGCGCCTCTAATTCTTCTTCCTCACCGCCCTCATCGACATCCCCAAGTTCGCGCTGAATGACACGCATGCGCTCACGTAAGATACTCTCACGTGCGTGTTTATCAAATTTTTTCTGCGTCTTGGATGTAATATTGCGCTCGATCTCCAGGATCTTCATTTCTTCCTGCAATTTCCCGAGGATCACTTGGAGACGTTTCTCTACGTTGCGCTCCTCCAGGATTTTTTGTTTCTCTTTGGTCGGTAACTCCAGTGTGGATGCAACTTGGTCAGCAAGCTCTGATGCGTTCACGCCACTCATAAGTTTCATGAAGTTGAGGAATTCCACACTTTTTCCAAGGTCTACAGACTTGCGAAATTCGCTGGTCAATACTTTTGAGAGTGCGCTAATGTTTGGACTGGCGGTCATCACATCAGGCACTGGCTCTACTTCACATTCGGAATATTTTTCGTATCGAAAGGTGTTCTTGACCCGCACGCGGGCGATCGCCCGAACTAAAGTGTTCACTTCTTGATCATTCTTGAGCACCCGTTCAATATTGGCTATGACACCAATACTATAGAGATCTTTTTCACGCGGATCCTCCACGTCGTGTTTTTGCGTAAAAAGCACCACATTTCTCTTACTTTTCACGGCTTCCTCAATCGCATGCACCGAACGCGAGCGTACAAAAGCCAAGATACTCTCTGTGTGTGGGAAAACGACACCCTCACGTAGGGCTACCATGGGAAGTTTGTTGACTGGAATCTCCACAGTGGTTACTAGACGTTTTTCCTCTTCTCCCGAGAAAATGGTCGTTTCTTGAGGCTTGGTGGGGTCGATTGGCTCTGTGCTCATAGTGAGATTAGCAGTTTAAAATACCGAGTGCTAAATGTCAACCCAGCTTTTCGCGAAAGGCTGGGTCAACGGAGGAATTTACTACCAACGAAAACCACGACTACTATGGTCATAAGAAAAATGATAACGAAGAGCGGCCAAGAAAATTTCATAAGGTTGCACAAAATTGACGCACGGAAGCGAATGCCAAATCTTGCGGTTTGGGAAGCGCACCTAGAGGATACCATTCAATGCTGGCTACATCGTCATGCCACTGTGGGTCCTGATCACCGATATCTACCAAGTAAACCACACACCCGTTATATCCCGTAATTCCTTGGAATGGATATGTGTCGGGTCCATAAATCCCCGCAAGCTTTGCACTTTTGACTTCTACCGCCAACTCTTCGTGAAGTTCCCGCGCTAGTGCATCAAGAACGTTCTCGGTCGGCTCCACATACCCGCCTGGTAAATCCAGCATTCCTTTATACGGATCGAGTTTGCGGCGGGCAAATAGTAGCTTGCCGTCATGTACTATAGCGGCGCTAACCGTGACCGCCTGATTTTTGTACAACACGTAACCGCACTTGCTGCAAGACTCTCCGACCACTCTGCCGCCACACTTCGGACAAAAATGAAATTGCGCTTCGACCATATCAAGACAGTATATAGTATGTCGTATTTGGTATATAGATAGTTGATATTCGCCCCTTCTTCGTGTTTAACTAGAATCATGGGTTTCCAAACAATAGGCGAAAAAGTAATCGTGGCTGGAGTGTATACAGGTGCAAAATTTTATCCCAAAAAATTCTTGTGGCAAAAGCAAACATACCTTATCGAAAAGATCACGCTTGTGACCGATATGCATGAGGGTCAAACCAAAAAGCGCATGTATTCCGTGACTGTTGGAAGTAATTTATATCGGCTGGTATTTAACAGAGACAGTGAAGTGTGGGTGCTGGAGGAAGTATGGAGCGAATAATTTTCCACGTCGACGTCAATTCATATTTTGCTACTATCATGCAGCAAGAAAATCCTGCCTTACGCGGGAAACCCATCGGTATCCTTAAATCTGCTGGGAGAACTTGTGTCATTGCTGCTTCAAAAGAGGCCAAAAAACTGGGGATTAAAACCGGCGAGCGATTAAGAGAAGCAAAGGTTAAAGCTCCGGATCTTATTACTATTCCCGCGCAATTTGATATTTATCTTGACTGCACGCACCGACTCAAAAAAGTATTCAGGGAATTTTGTCCCAAGGTAGACATTTTTTCACTCGATGAAGCATTCCTCGAATTAACCAACTGTGAAGAAATCATGGGTGAACCTATCTCTTATGCTCAAAAAATTCAATCTGCTATAAAGAAAGAACTAGGATCTTGGGTAACGTGCAATGTGGGCATTTCCCACAATAAACTGCTAGCCAAGATGGCTGGTGAAATTGCTCCAAAGGGAAGTGTGCTAGTCATCGACCAATCGAACCTGGATTCTATCCTCTCTACAGTCGAATTTGCTGACGTGTGCGGTGTCGGTTGGGCACTCTCCAAAAAACTCTCATTCTTAGGAGTCACTCACCCCTATCAAATCAACTTTTTAGACGACGCTTTACTTTCAGCCCACTTCGGTCCGTTCTGGAGCAAAGAACTGCGAAAAATCGGACAAGGCAAAGAGACGCATTTTTTCATGCATGCTCCCAAGACAGATTATATGCAGAGCGTCGGCCGCACCATCACTGGCTATAAACTGACCGACGACGAAGATGTGATCCGCCGGACACTCTTGAATCTCTTAGAAGAGGCAACCTACAAGATCCGCCACATGGACCTCGCTGGCCGGCATATCGGCGTATCGCTATGGGGACATGAGCGGCATTGGGGGGCACATAAGACACTCAAATTCTGGGTCAGACACACCAGCGAAATCTTTCCTCTCCTCTATGAGGGAATGTATAAGCAATGGCAGCGTGATTTTCCCATCATTAAATTCGGCGTATTTGTCGGCGGATTGGAACCAGTCTTTCCCACCTCATTGCTTCCCGAAGCTCACAAAAATGAAAAAATCTCACGGGCCAGTGATGCGATCAATAACCGTTTCGGCCGTTTCACCGTCTATCCCGCCACGCTTCTCGGGCAGCCTCTCATTCGCCCCGAGGTAACTGGATACTTGGGCGATAAAACCTACTTGGGGCTATAAAAAATACCTGCTATTATGATCCTGGCAGAGACCTGAAAACTTGCCTTTTTGGCCTATAGTATGGTATTTTAGGAGCATATGAGCGTACAAAGTCTTCGTCAGGCAGCAATCAAAGGAATTCCTGGATTCACAGAGAAATTGCGTCATGAATTTCACAAAGAATCCCTATCAAAGGCTGGAATGAGTGAAAAGGCAGCAAAATTTGTCGAGAATTGTAGAGTGGGACTGAGCAATGAAAAAAACTACTCAACTCCAAAACTTTTTGGAGAATACGTAACAAAAGCGTTGGAAAGTATGGACAAGCTCAACCTTAACCTTCAAGAGAGACAAGTGGTTATAGGAATATTGAGGACTATTATCCAGACATCTGCTTCTGCTCATTCCAATTTAAGAGAAATCACTCCATCGATCCTATTAAGATTAAGAGCAAAAGAACTTGAAGGTGTTATGACCGCCGAGCCAGCTAGAGTATAAGGAAAACGTATGCGAGACTTCATTGGTGAGGCAGTAAAAGGAACAAAAGAGTTTGTTACTGGCGTCAAACAAACTGAACTCCGTGGAGAAGACTCAGCCTTGGTAAGAAAAATCGAGGCGCAACGCGCTCGCCGTGAAATTACCTCAGATGAAGCAGCACGTGGAGTAGTTAAAGAAAGCGCGGCGAGAGCCACAGGAGAACAATTCGATAGAGTTAACGCCAAACGTACGGAGAGAGAGCAGGAAGAAACCCAAGAGAGAATGGTGAAGACAAAATCAGATGAAGTACTTCGGCGTGCAATAAACGAAAAGAAAAGAGCCTATTATGTTCACAACCACGATGCAATAATCGGTTGGCTGAAAAAATATGCAAATTATTCTGACACTCCAAGAGAATTACACGGTCAAGGACGAGAAAAAGATGCTAGAAGTATTGTTAACGAATTATTTTCAGATATATCTAAAATTTCAAATATCGCTCCAGAGGTTTCTGAAGAGCTTGTAAAAGCTTATTTGAGAAAACATAATGCTCTGTTAACAGAGCAATCAGTAAATCTAGCTAGCGTTTAACACCGTCATGCCACTGCCAAATATGGCCTGCGGACTTCTGGCGAGGCAAAACTTGCTACAAAAGAACCAACTCCCATGGACCTGCTGCGTCCCTGAGTATGACCTGTGGTCTCACCACCGTCGAAATCATCTTGCTTATCCTGAAAGGTCGGGAAATCTCCACGCAGGCCTAGATCATCTTTGACTTCACACACAGGGCAGACGTTGCACCCTCCCTCCTCACTCGGCCAAATGTATGTGTCTTTGCCGCACATGGCGCAAGTCCCACGTTTTGAATAGAGATGAGCGTCTTTGCCAAACATTTTACAAAATTGTTCCAATTCGCTCCGATTTGCGATCGATCGGGAATCTAGAGACCGCAAGAGCGATACTCCCTCTACACCAAAATTCGCTTGCAAGCCCGCTAGTGAATTTGCATTCATAAAGCTTAAAGGTGTGCCCGCCACACAATCAAGCAAACTAAAATCAATTGATACTCGGAATCCAGGATCAATACCAATTGCCATTTTTTGTATCTGTTTGGTATACAAATCAATGTTCGCTGTAGATAGTTCTTTGTGTCCCCGCACTATCGCCGGCAGAGCCTTGGGTTCGTTTCTGGCAATTTGGTGCCGAATCAGATCAGAGATTTGTCGCAACCGCTCACTGACTAGAAACTGACCGTGCGGCACTGGATCGTCAAATTCATATGCAAACAACTCCGATATTGCGTCAAAATATGGAGTGACATCAAAGTCGCCTGCCTTGATATTCTTATCAATCTTCCCTAATGGTTTTAGTCCACCCAGTTTATCTACGAGGAAATCAAGCAATACTTTTGGCTGACGGTAGCCCACTTCCATCAACACGTTCACATAACTCATTAGCTCTTCTTCGCTCGAAAACTGTTGTGCTTCAGTTTGTCCATATGCTAAATAGGGGAGTAAATCTTTTTCTTTGGCTTTTCCAAATTTTCCGTTTTGGCGAATAAACATTTCTTGTGTTTCGGGGATAAGTACACATTCACTCAGCCACACAAATCCGGTTTTTTCCTTCACATGTGACCAATGTGGAGGTGAGATGCTTATCAATTGAGCAGGACCAACTAGTACTTTTATTTTTTTCTTACGTGCTACTAATTCTTGCAAATCTTGAGGCGTGTGAATTTGCGCGCGTAAACTGGGAACAACTGCAAGCATTGATGGCGAAACTTCTATCTCCTCCTCATGAAATTGGCTTAACTCTTGCTGAGTTAATGCTTGGAAAATCTCTATCGCCTGACTTGCTTCCCGTTTATAGCGCTGACGTAGCGCTGGATCCACTAAATCAGCTCCCTTTAAATACATTTCTTTCAAATCTTGAGCTTGCCCAAATAGATCATTTTTGAATTTGTAGGTGCCATCTGGTTGAAGTTCCGCCAGAGTAATTAATTCCCTGGTATCCATCTCACCCAACAGCTCCTGGCGCAGAGACCAAATGTTAAGCATTACTCCTAACACACATTGGAAAGTCCCCTGCTCCCGGCCAAATTTAGTTGTCAAGTCTGCCAAACCTTGATACGAGAAAGAGAGATCAAATAGACGAACCGCATCATCACCACTATGGTAATATTCGGGTTTTTTATCTTTTTTATATTCGGGAGACAAAAAAAATGTCGCCCGCTGCTCGGCGGACATAAAATGCGTGCCGAGCAGAAACTCTTGTCCCTGCTCGGGGTATAAGAAATATATTATCGGGTCGGACTTTATCCGTTGCGGCACAGTCCACGAATCACACGTGGTTCCGAAGTGTATTAGTTCTAGATCTTTTTGATAAATTCGTCAAGCTTTTGTTGCTGCGTGGGATTGAGAAGTAATCGCATGCGCATGAGCAGTTCAATTGCTTCATCTTTTTTCCCCTGACTATAGAGTTCCTGAGCTCTATCGGAGTACGTAAGAATCAAATTCTCCCGAGCCGCTGACTCATCCACAAAGGAGATTACCCCAGGAGATTTCAGTAGTGACAACTCAAATTCATTTGTTGCTGCCGCAATATTTTGATGCGAATAGAAGTAGTATCCTAAATAAAAATGACCCTCCCTGTAGGCATTGTTTGCGCTCACTTCGGGTGCAAATAGGGTGAAATCATTTCTCATGCGCGGTCCAACCTGCATCGTCTCCACTGCAGCGATACTTAACCACATGGCTAGCAAAACATAAACGGCCTTCCCATGAAACTGACGTGTCAACAACACTGCCATTGCGGCCAAAGAAATAACGAGTGCATATCCATAGTTGGGTGAACTAAAACGTGGGAGCGGCAAAATATTAGCTGCGGGCAGCATGAATACGGCAGTGAGACCTATCACTTTTCCCCAAGCGGAATGCAGCCCAAAACGATACACGACATATATACCTCCCAGAACACAGAGCAAAAATACCAGAGATCCCGGATAGTACAGAGAGACTACGAGGGTTGCATCACTAAAATGGGCTGCCAGCGGACTAACCACTGAGAGTAGTAGTGCGCAGAGAGCATTGAAGCGCGTCCCAATTGATTGGGAAAGTGACAAAGATACGGCCAAAGTGCGCCATACTTCTGGGATTAAAACACTGCGTATTAGTATGTATATCAGTGCAGTTAGCAGTTGCACTGCTAATAAGAGACGGTTTTGCTGCCGCCATAAAAGTGAGAGGGCTGGTATCCAAAAAAGTGCAGTCTCCTTGGAAAGCAGTGCGCAGATACCCATTACTATCATTGGTAGTAATTTTGCGCGCGTATAAAAATAGACACACAATAGTGAGAACAAGAGCACAGTCAGTTCTGAGACATTGGAAATAAGTCCTACACTGGACCATGAGACGGGTGCCAAACCAATAATAAGCAGGCTGAGATATTTCTCTCTCTTAGTAAAATGAAAAAAACGATCTAAAAAAAGTACTCCTGTAATACTCACGCCCAAGTGCAACAAGATACTTGTTAAATGATAGCCCAACGGCTGTAAACCGAACATGGCGAAATCAATACTATGAAGTAGTGTAACCATCGGGCGGTAAAAACCTGTTGATCCATAGCGCGATACGAGTGCATTCGGCAAGTGGCTGATGGGGAGCACGCCGTGCATCCCCTCTATATCAACGTGATCTAACCACACAAAATCGTTACGTAAAAATGGGATATGTACCACAAAAAGCAATACTATTATTATCAATAATATTTTTTTCTTCCTCATGGGGCTAGTGTATCACCGTACCGTTTCTGAACGATTACTGAAGATGCATATTGACATTTATCTAGAGAAGATAATACTGGAACGTGTGGTAGCACTTAAAAAATATTTGCCAGCAATTATTTTCTCACTCATCGTTTTGTTTGTAGTCGTAGTTAGCGCACTGGTGTACCTGCGCCCCCAGATTTCCTCAGGTCCGAGACAAGAAGTACAAGGTTCACTGGTCTCCGGTTTCCCAAGTGTTCCCTTATACCCAAAAGCAGTCGTGCAAAGTTCTTACACGCAAGTAGTGAAGGGTAATACAGTGTATGGCGCTACGTGGACAGTCACTGAAGTGAACGGGCATAGTACAGACCGCGCTAGTGTGCGTGAAATCATGCACTGGTATGAGGATGATG
The DNA here is from genome assembly GCA_035479015.1 of Patescibacteria group bacterium. Taxonomy (GTDB): domain Bacteria; phylum Patescibacteriota; class Microgenomatia; order UBA1400; family UBA12028; genus DATIJC01. The sequence goes on from DATIJC010000035.1 coordinate 33,754, forward strand.
CCTTCCCCTTTGAGTGGTTTTTTGATCAGCCGCTACAAGAGGGAGGGATTGATCCAGTCAACCCCACCAAGTCTTGGCTCACTGTCAGTAAAGATGGAACTAAAATAGCGCTGACTGTGGAGCGGACTGACCCCAAAGGACCAGTGCTTATTGAGGCAGTGATTTCAAAAAAATAATATGAGGAAATTTTTAGTCATCGTATTGCTACTTGCTGCTGCGGCACATTTTAAGGTGGCGCAGGCACTAGCCACCAGTTTTAGTTTTGCAGCTGCAGGCGACTTTGGTACGAGCAGCGCTGGAGACGCCAATTACAATCTAGTTAAGAGCAGTAATGTAGATTTCTTCCTAGCCGTTGGTGATTTTGCCTATGGTGGCAGTCCAAGTAGCTGGACGACTAATGTGAAAAATATCCTGGGAACAAGTTTTCCATTTCAACTAGTTGCGGGGAATCATGATACGTACAACGGCCCAAGCCAGTGGAATGCATACACGAGTGCATTACCGAATAAAATCACTCTGCCCACTCCTCCTCAATCGGTGTGTCAATATGCTGATCCTGACCCGCTCAACGGCGGCTCTCCCCAGTGTCAGGTCTATGGTGTGCAATATTACTTTGATTATCCCGTCGGTGCCCCAATCGCACGCATCATCGGTGTTTCTCCCGGGGGAAACGTTTTTAACAAACGCTATGTGATAGGAACAAACACGTATAACTGGACAGCAGCTGCTATTGATGATGCCCGCACCCAAGGTATCCCTTGGGTTATCGTGTCTATGCACGAAGACTGTATTACTACAGCCACAAAGTCTTGTTCCTTCAGTTCGGGTATTGAACCGGATCTCATGAATCTCATGCTTGCTAAAAAAGTGGATATCATTTTGGAAGGACACGACCATACGTATCAACGGTCAAAACAATTAAAGTGTGCGGCAGTGGGTTCTTATAACGCCTCCTGTGTAGTGGCCTCTGGTGATACCTTCACAAAAGGGCAAGGGAGTGTGGTCGTGATCAATGGACTTGGCGGAGTCGGTCAATATGCGATAAATACGAGTGATGCTGAGAACGGATACTTTCAAACCTGGAGCGGATCAAACATCAATACCTCTTTTGGTATCTCCAAATTCGTCATTTCTAATAATCCACTACAAATGAGTACAACCTTCATCCCCAGCTCCGGCGGCTTCACTGACTCATTCACGATATCGGCAAATGGTATACCCACGCCGACTGCCAGCCCTACTCCTACTCCATCATCGACACCTACCCCTATAGCAACTGCAACACCCACGCCGACACCCTCCGCTACTCCATCGCCAACGCCGACAAGAACCCCCACACCTGTCCCAACTACTATTCCCAGCCCTACGCCCACCGCAGGACCTGTACCAGGGGATGCGAACGGAGATCGCTTGGTCAATGAAAGTGACTACAGTGTTTGGGTGTCAAACTACAACAAGACACTAACTGGCAGCGCAACGGTTGGAGACTTTACTGGCAATGGAAAAGTAGATGGTTTTGATTTTGTGGTCTGGAGACTAAACTATGGGCTCACTACACCTGCACCAACCCCTACTTCCACACCTGTAACCGATTCTACAAATAGTTTTTTCGTTGGTTGTGACGGCAGTGCGAATGACAATAATTCAGGCAAGTCTCCTACCTCTGCCTGGGCTAGTCTGACAAAAGCCAGCAGTTCGAGCTTTACTGGACAGAATATTATTCTCGAGCGTGGTTGTACTTGGAATGGTCAAACATTGACAGTGTCGCGCTCAGGCGCAGCCATCAACTACGTTTATGTTGATTCACTTACTTCATACAGTACGGGTAACGGAGCGTTACCCATCATCCAAAGAAATACTGACGGGGCTGCCATTGATCTAAAAGGAAATTACATAACCGTACAAAATGTCGAGTTGAAAGGTCTACCGCCCAGCACCACAACCTGCACCTACAACGGTGTCACTGAAACAATCGCAGTCGGGCACGTGGATGGAGTAGATATTGAAACAAATGCTTTCAATAACGTAGTACAGAATGTGACCGCATCCGGTTTCTATGCAGCAGTGTGGATCAAGACAGGATCTTCGTATAACCAGATCTTTAATAACTACTTCCACGACAACTTAATGCTCTCATCCGGTTTGACTGCTGGAGCGTTCGGGGTACTCGTGCATGGAAATAATAATGAGATCGCATTTAATCAAATTGATGGCAGCGATGCGTGTTCACCTGCCTACGGAAGAGATGGATCGGCAGTGGAAGTGTATGGAAGCAGTTCTGGAGCACCGGGAGCCAGCAATAATGCCGTGCATCATAACAAAGCAAAGAATGATGACGCATTTGTTGAACTTGGAAAAGCTTCTAGCTCTGTATCCTCAAATAACTCATTTGCATACAATCAGTATTTATACGACTCAACTCATAATCATGGAATTTTTCTCGTCACACGTGGGGCATCCGATTCCTACGGACCAGTGCTATCCACCAGTCTGTATAACAATACGGCATATATTACCGGGAACTACAAACAAGGAGTCGTCTGTTATGCCGGCTGCGATGCGACAGTCATGAAGGCACGCAATAACATCATGTTCAAAGGCATTTACGCTGACCAAGCAGCGGTTGTAAGTAACAACTTAAGTAGCAATCCAGGCTTTGTAAACCCCACGGCTGGCGACTTCTCGCTAACCAGTGGAGCATCAGCAGCGATTGATAAAGGCAGCAGCGATAATGGCGG
>DATIJC010000036.1:0-1756 GCA_035479015.1 Patescibacteria group bacterium
ATGATGTCAATAAGGAATTAAGAAATAGCGTATAGATAATAGCGTATAGCGTATAGTTTTATCTATAAGCCATAACCCAGACGCTCGTAGCAGATAGGGGGTAGGAGGTGGGGGATGTACGAGAGGTAGAAGAAAGTAGAAAAAGGTAAAAGGGAAGTAATTTAAAATTTTAAGTTTTCAATTTTCATTCAATAGTAAATATTTCAATTTTCAATTTTAAAACTTAGATTTCATTTCAAATTTGGAATTCCCGCCTGCACTTGCCTATGCAAAGCATTAGCGGGCAGGTCAAATTAAAATTTAGCTTGAAAGGTGAGGGCTTTTGTGGCTAATATGATTTTTGTCCATATCTGGTATAATCCTGGACACGAATGCTTGATGCGGATTGGCCGTAGTAAGCAAAGTAACGAGGAGGTTCTAATATGCCCCTTGTGAAACTGGAGCCCAAAAGCGGTAAGGTTGAAGCGGAACTTGACGCCAAGATGGATGTCATCCGCCAGCGGATCAAAGAAGAGATTGGGCAGGTACCCGACTTTCCCGCAGATGATGTGCTGGTAAGTTTGGAGAAATGCCCCTGGCGTAATGTAGATCCCAAGGCTGCAGATGTTGTTATCCAGGCTGCTACCTGTCCTCATGAAGGGCTCGAGGCTCGTTCCAATGAAATCTGCAGGGCAGTGGCACAGGTGTTGATAGAGCAGGGTTTTAGCGTCGGCTATGTCACGGAAACTTGGATGCAATTCATCGCCGGTCCGTGGATACAGACCAAAGATGGGAAGGAGACTGACTCAGTTATTCATCCCCGGAGTGAAGGCAAGGGGGAGCTATATATCAAAGCAGGAATTGTTGCGGCTGCAGCAATCTTTGTTCAGGCAGTCTTCTCGATATTTCTCTTCTTGCTGGCCGAGGCGCCCAGGCTTGCACTGATGGAGGTGGCTTTGTCACTGATTGCGGCTATGCTCTTTCTCTCGCTGCTGGGTGCACGATATCGGCCAGCCCGACCGCATCAGTAGTTGGTAAATATCGCATACCCGTCCTTCTGCAAAGGGGGACGGGTTTTTCTTGGGTTTGCTATAATGTATGTAGCTTCATCTGTTGAGAATCCTGATGTCTATCAGGGTTGGAAGGGATGGTATGCTACGTTCCCAATTTGTACATTAAGAAGAGGTGCGTGCATGAGGGCGGCTTTAGCTGGTCCACTAGCGTTTGCGGGAATCACTGGCATTGTCGCTTTGATCCTTAGTCATATTATTGGTGACTTCTGGTTCTGGTGGGCGCTTGGTTTGGCAGTGGTCTATATGGCTGCAATTCCTTTTTTTGGCGTTCCTGCGGTATGGCTCAAATTTCCTCCGATTTTTGAGGTTGCCGCATTCTGGGTAGTTTTACTCTTTCTTGCCTGGGCACTCAACTTTCTCTTTTCCGGATTTTCTTTTTGGTTGTACTTGACCATAGAATTTCTGGTAGGAATGTTTGTGTTGTGCCTGAGTGACGAAGTACGGGAGCAGATCTCGGTATCTCTCCAAAAGAGGAGAAAGGAGCGCGTTGACCATGGATAGCCAACAGTACCGGAGGAAGTTTGTCGGCGGTGATATCGAAATCACTGTTGAATACAAACCTCCGAATGCCGACCAAAAGATAGGTGAGGTTATCTTGCGTGATCCTTCAGGGTGTGAGATATCAGTGCCTGAAGCGATTATGGCTGATATCGCTCATTGGGGTCGGGAGTCTCGCATTGCAGCTCAAACAGCCGCAGAGAAGC
>DATIJC010000037.1:0-2325 GCA_035479015.1 Patescibacteria group bacterium
GCTGTAGTGATGACATAGATATCTCTCGGACTTTCTTCTCGTGTGTAGTAGTCGAGTACGGTAGCTGACTTCCCAATGCCAACCGCGCCGTATAGAATCTTTCCACTCTCCAGCTGTTTGCTGGCATTCAACTGATGGGTCATCAGCTCCATTACTCACCTCCTAATTAATCCCAACTTATGAACCTATTTCCGTGTTTTTTATCTCCCATAGATATGTGATCAAAGTTTTTTCTACAACTGATTTCAAGTGGATCCGGCAATGGACCGTCTTCATCTGCGGTTATTGTTGTACGAGAACTGCACTCAAGAAAAGCTGCACAAGCAAAAGCTAACTTTACCGGAATAGCCACCCAGTCGTCGTGTCCGTTTAAAGCATTATGCGCTCTCGCTTCAAGTTCTCGTCTAGGATCAGTGTTCCATGACCCTTTATAGTTTATTGGTTTCCACTTTTCCATTACTACCTCCTAATTATCTAGAATCTCTAAATAGATAATTGTTAAAGATTTCCGGATTGAAAGATCTTACCAATGCTCCCCAACTCCCAAATCCAGATAGGGCGATCATTAGATCTTGAATAAACCGTCTTTCAAAGAAATGTCGTTTGCACAAGGGTTCCATATAGTTAGTCCAACCCCATTGTGGTTCACTACACTTTGGGAAACAACATCGATATCTTCCTGGTATTACGTCCATTACTCACCTCCTTAGATTACATGAACGTATTCAACCGATACATGGGGTCGAGAATTCTCTGGGTATTTGTGATCCAAATACTTCTCTCTAGGAGCGCACCCAAGAACTGTTCCCTCTTGACAGATCCAACAGGTGCATGCCGCCAAATCCCAGTGTTGTGTCATTATCCGTTCGATTATGGACTTATATGCTTCCAATTCATCCATTACTACCTCCTTAGATTAAGTACACTCTTCCACCAATCCTGCCACAATAATGATCGCCTACAACGAAATGGTCCTAGCTCGAACATGTAGTAGTCGTCGAAGAGTTTCATGTCCGCGGCTTTGTTAAGATAACAAACACGATAGCAAGTGCTTGGAAATACGATCGTTCAAAAGCAACAGACCATTTTTGATCATGAAATGCTTGCCAAAGATAATTTCCAGAGGCAAGCCCAACTAGTGCTAAAAACCAGTACATTATGTCCTCTCTTCAATAAACCACTCTGGTAGATCTGGCATCTGAACACTCTGGCCTTTTAGATCGTGTGTGCAATCGTCTAGAAAATTGAAAACTCCAGCTGTGAGAAAACTGTGGCAACGATGAGCATCGTCATCTTTCCCTGTTAGAATTGATGGACTGATAGTGGGCTGTTCAGTATTTCCATCCCAATCCCATGCTGGAGACTTCTGATCAGTATTCACCGGAAGGATGTGTAATCCTGAGCCACCAAACAAAGAACAACCAGGACACACAAACGCTAGAGATTGATACTTGATTCCATGATCATCCACGTTAAGCAAAAGTGATTTCATTAAGTCTCCCTTGTTTTCTCTATGACAATAACTTCACTCTGCTTTTGTATCTCTTCCTTAAGCCACTTCCTCAAATGCAACGCCAATGCGGGCCGAAGATCTTCCGTATCTGATCGCTTAGAATTTTCCTTACCAAGGGATAGATCAATCAAAATGTCAATCTGCTTCCCTACTCGATCATAGATCTGGTTGGTATACTCTCGCATCTCTGGTCCAAGTCGATCAAGTTCAGCTTTCACTACTTCGGAAACTCTTTCAGTCACCATCTTTTTGATATCGTCAGCCTTAAGCAGTTCTTGAACAAGGCGACGTTCGTCCCGCAATGCTCGGATAGCTTCATGCGCTACTCGAATTTCATCTCGCATCTCAGCGAGAGCGGTTTCAAATTTATTGATCTGTTCTTCCAACGAAGCAGCCATTAGTGCGCCTTTCTCATTTTCCACACCCACATTGTGAGTTAAGACAACCCGAATCGGTTTCGATTGTAAACTGCTCGCCCATCTTTCCACGATGATGATGACCACACACGCCACAAGGAAACAACACAAGCCTTCCAGCATTGGGTGTATTGGTAACAGTCTCACTTACCACCGTTCGAGCAACACTTGGGTCCCAACCATCTGGGTGAGCGGGTTTGAACGGACGTCGTTCAGTGCCTTCCGGATCAACAAACACAAAGCCCTCAGCTCGCTCGTGTCGTTCTGTGTCCTCAATCCGAGCCCAGAGCCACTCTTCCCAAGACTCACGATTGAAAGCCGCAGCCGGTACTGGATATGTGAATCTGGTGTTGACATGTCGTTCAGGGTGATAACTATCGTTATTGTTTGGAACCA
>DATIJC010000038.1:0-9398 GCA_035479015.1 Patescibacteria group bacterium
TTGAGTCTGTGTATTTCATCAATGAACAAAACGTCCTTTGCAGAAAGGTTAGTAAGTATCGCTGCTAGATCGCCTACCTTAGTAATAGCAGTGGCACTAGTGAAGCGGATCTCACTACCCATCTCTTTGGCAATTAGGTGCGCAAGTGTCGTCTTTCCTAAACCAGGAGGACCGTATAACAGCACGTGATCCATGGCTTCGCTACGTTCTTTAGCAGCTTGGATAGCGATAGATAGAGAATCCTTAACACTTTCCTGCCCAATAAACTCGTCCCAAGCTGTCGCCCGCAGGTTAGTAAATAGTTGTTCGTCGTCGGGTAAATTTGAATCTTGCATAGAATTTTAGCGTGTCATTCCTGCGAAGGCAGGAATCCAGTCAACCAAGTAAATTTCCATATAAATCTTCCCACTCTGGGTTAGTTTCTTCAATTAAACGTATTTTCCAAATTCGCTTCCACTCTTTTAGCTGCTTTTCTCTTGTAATAGCATCGTCAATATTAGTGGTTTGATCAAACCAAACTAAGTCATGTACTCCATACTTCTTTGTGAATCCTTTTAATTGATCAGTTTTGTGCTCACCTACTCTTCGTATCAGATCACTAGTAACACCTACATATAAAGTACCGTTTTTCTCACTAGCCATTATGTATACAAAATATTGATGTTTCTTCATTGTCTGGATCCCTGCCTTCGCAGGGATGACAAAACATTACTTTCTTGACAAAAGTTGTATCGCTTTTTTCACCGCATCTTCCAGTCGCATCGGTTCGATGTCAAAACTTTGCATAACTTTTCTACCCTCATTCTCAGAAAATCCCAGCGAGATGAGGGCCTCCAACACTTCTTTCTCTTTACCTTCGGGCTCCGACAAATCCAAGTCAATACCTGCCCCCAGTTTTGTTCTCAATTCGATAATAATTTTTTGTGCACTTTTTTTACCTACCCTAGGCACACTAGTAAAAAAGGCTACATCCGCGCTGCGTACCGCCCGTACTATTTCTTCTACTCCTCTGTTCATGATTCCCAATGCTGTCTTTGGCCCTACTCCATCTACACCTATTAATTTCAGAAATAATTCTTTTTCTGTTTCGGTCAAAAAACCATACAGATCAAAAGCATCTTCTTTAATATGTGAGTGAATAAATAATTGCACTTCTTTGTTACTTGATACTTGCAACTTGGTACTTTGTGTAACTAACACAACATACCCGACGCCGTTACAAACCACGAGCAGAGATTTTGTAGTCAACTTCACAGTTCCCGATAAATACCCAATCATGGAACACACTATAACCTAGTTGACAGAAAAGAGGAAGAAGTTCAGTATCCGTACATTATTCTAAATTAAGGATATGTATGTTAACGAAAGACAGAAATGAAAACTACAGTGGTGCCTCACCTGATAAAAATGTGGTCAATGAGCGTGTTTTATACCAAGAAACATATGCTGCGCTTGCAAAGATAGTGTTTGATTTAGAATCACTTGTCGGGCCAGAAAAAGCGCAAGAGATTATTGAGAGAGCAGTAAAAGCTTTACAGCTTCGATAACGCCCCAAAGGGCGAGGCCTACGAATGCAAGGCTTCCAAAGAAGGAAATGATCGGATTCTTGACGATACGAATTGTTTTTCCGGGTGAAAGAAACAGGAAAATGTTTAGTATCATATGTCCTAAGAACACGCCCGTGGCAAAACCAAACACGTTGATGATATTAAACAGTGGTAAGTAGCCTGCAAAATCATCCAAGCCCAAAATAAACGGAATAGTCATCGACATTATGAAAAGTGCCTTCAGGCCTTTTTTATTGTCATCTTTGGCAACAAGACTTGGAATAAGTTTGTTAAGGACAGGAGCAACAAACCTATTAAATCTGGATAGTACTTTTTCAAAGTAGATTTCAAATCCGCCAAAAGAAATTTTGTACTTCCCAGCCTCATCTTTGACATGATCCAATCCATCCTCAGCCATGCGAAGTAGCACAAGAGCAGCTAGCATGATCATGATCGCCATGAGGATCGGCACTTCACGGAAGAAGTCCCAAATCAGTAAAATCAAAAATGTACCTGCTGCGTTGCCAAGTGCAGTACCTATCTCAATCATGATGCGGTTCTTCCACCCCTCGTACTTGCTCATAAGTCTGCCGATAAAGATCGCAAAATCTATCGAGGTTTTTAAATAGATAGTGGCGCCAACTAAAATATCAGCAAGCCGTAGCTGCAAATGTACCGGAGGACGGTTTACTGTCAACCCATTTAGCGTGCGAATTTCTGCAAAAAGAATTACCGTAACCACAGCAAAAACAACTCCAGTAAGGAGCAAAGGGATAATCTGATCAGGAAACAATTTGCTTTTCATATACTCAGAGCGGCGGCGATAGCATCGATCGCATCGTCAAGAAGTGTAGAGGGAATATCTTTGATCTGCAAGCGCACCATTTTCTCGATAGCTTTCTTATCGGCATGTCCATCCCCCGTCACAGCGCTTTTTATCTGTAGCGGCGTCTTTTCGATAACTTCTATTCCGTTTTTCATACATAGATAGACGATCACACCTCTGGCTTGAGCCACATTGATCGCTGTCTTTGCATTTGTAGCGAAAAAAAGCGACTCGATAATAGCAAACTGGGGGTTAAATTCTTGTAGTACTTTCTCAAGCGCAGTTCCTAGCAGTAAAAGTCTGCTAGGAATATTTTCAGTTTTTGGGGTGTGTATCACGTCTGCCGTTAACAGCGAGAATTTATGGGCATCTTTTTCTACAACTGCCCATCCTAGCCGCTCAAATCCCGGATCTAAGCCGAGGATTTTCATACTGTTTCTGGCCCAAATTTTTTGACAAGCGCATCCAGCATTTGCCGGCTGCTAGTCACCCACGAAAACTTGGTTGCCCATTCACGCATCTGCATCCGCCGCATAGGGTCAGGTTGGTTGAAGATCACTTGTTCGATCCCACGGGTAATTGAATCTACGGAAAAAGGATCGACAAGTACACCAAATTCCCCTACTACTTCTGGCAGACTTGCGGTGTTTGCTACCACTGGAGTAATTCCGTACAACATGCTCTCTACTGCTGGTATACCAAATCCTTCGTAGTAACCGATCAGCACACTTGCTAGACTCCCCCGCAAAATAACGTACTTCATCGCATCATCGACAAAGCCCGTGACTACTACTCGCTCACGGATGGGACTTGCGGCTACAGCATCATCAAACTCTTTTGTCATCCATCCTGGTTTCCCAACAAAAACCAATTTTGTGTCCTGCGATGGATTCTTGGCAATCAGTTGTTCAAATGCCTTGAGGAGCCGCACCATATTTTTGCGGGGCTGGATGGTACCTATTGCTACAATATATGCTTTCTCTTTGAGTAAGAACTTGGTGAAGACGTTGGGTTCCAGTGTATCGAGTGCGTGTAGGTACTCCCGTTTAATATACTTCTCACTATCCACACCAGGGTAAATGATGGGTATGTCTTCACTATTTTTCTTATATGTACTTTCAATATCGGCTTTTGATGATTTAGAGATCGTAAAGATGAGCTCCGCTTTCTTTGCGCTGTAGTCCGTCCAAGCACGCAGCTGCATGAGGTCTTTCGGGCGGAAAAATTGTGGGAATTTTAAAAATGCCAGATCAAGGATGCAAATGCTGCTTGGCACCGGGCAAAACCGCGGAGCATAGTGACCCAGACTTAAGAAAACGTGCATGCCATTTGTGTGCAAGAATAATTCCAGAGGCAAGCGCCACTGCGTCCAAAAAAAGGATGGACCGATAATTTTGTACTTCCAGCCCGGCCTTCTTTCCGGAAAGTCGTCCTGCTGACTTTTGGGGAGATAGATCGTCCACTCAATTTGTAATTGATCCTGCGGAATATCGCGGCTTATCTTCTCAAGTTCCATGAGAAGCCGATACGCATATACATTACTACCCACCCGGTGAGCAACATTGGCTTCAGACGCGTTGACCCCAATACGTATGATGGGAACCATACTATTTACCATCACGCCTGGCTAGGCGATAGACTTCTTTTGTTTTCTTCGCACTCTCACTCCAACTATATTGTTTGAGACGGTCCTTCATTTTTTTCTGTGATTTAGCATTGTGACCATTCTCAATCGAATTTTGCACACCGGCCACGAGGGAATCAATGTCAGTAGGATCTACAAGCACTGCCGCGTCATCTGCCACTTCAGGCATAGCACTGATGTGGCTGGTGACTACTGGACAGCCGTAGTAAAACGCCTCAAGAATGGGTAAACCAAAACCCTCATACAGTGATGGGAATAGTAATAGTTGTGCCTTGGAAAATAGACTAGTCAGTTCCACCTTACCAATACCACGCAAGGTAAACAGACCTGGAATTGGTCTGATGCGCTCCAGTCCCTGACCGACCAGCACCAGATCAAAATCTTTAGAGAAATGTTTCCATGTTTCAATAATACGGTCAATATTTTTACGCGGTTCATTCACACCCACCCATAGGAAATAGGGCTTATGTATGCCAAAACGGAGTTCGATCTCTTGTCTGGTGAACAACTCTTTAGGAGACACAATACTTTCACTAGGCACAGCCTCCGGAATGACGTGCACGTGATCTTCAGGAAACGAGAATAATTCTAGGAGGTCCCTCCTGGTTTGTTGACTGACAGCGATCACGTGGGAGTGTGTGGCAGCCAAGCGTTTGAGCGCAAGTGTATGTTTTTCTTTCGTTGTTGGATGAGCAATACCTTCGAACTTAAATAGAGCGAGATCGTGAATAGTCGCTACGGTCGGTGTTTTATAACTTGGTGGGATGAGCTCTTCCCAAGCATGAAAGACGTCAACTTTTGGCATCAAGCTTTCGATATGAAGCCTACCCACTCCGTACCACATGTTCTTTAAGAAAGCCGGTGGAAATGCCAGCACAGTCGGCTTCGTGTCTATCCCCGCATCTTTTTGCAACTCAGTGATCTGCGTGCGCAGTTGCCGGTTAGCACGAAATGATGAACCAAAAAGCTTCAGCGTTACATCATCCGTCTGGGCAAGCGCACGGATAATGTTCGTTGTATAGCGTGACACTCCTCGGTTATAGAGTATCGGCGTTACATCAAATCCAATTTGGAAATTATCTTTCGCCATTGCTTCATTGTACAAGAGCCTGGGCCATTGTGGAAGTCGTATAGATGTGTACAAAGCCAATCTGCTTTCCGTCCAATACCCGAAGCTCGCGCCAACCCTTTTCTCTCATCCCTTCGACTAGGAAATGATGTGGATCGGTCAGATCAGTTAAATAGTCAAAAACATACACCGTAGTTGCAGATATTGTGTTCAGCGTTTCATCAGCCTGAGATTGACTTGAGATCAAGAGTTTACCAGTGGCAATTCCTTGGACTGAGCTGTCAGAGTACCAGCGCCAGGGAGCAAAACTCTCTGGAAATGAAAATAGTGCGACTGCCCTTGATCTCATGGCATCGGTCTCTATTTGTGAGATTAATGAGCGCCAATCCTCCCGCTGAAGATTTGGATCAAAATAGTACCAAGCAGTACAAACAACACTTAAAAGAAGAAATCCATAGATGATCGTTTTCTTCGGAATCAGCGCAATTATCGTTAGAATGGCAGGTAGTATGTAGAGGAGCCGCTTGGGCGCAATAACAGGTGTCCAAAATGAAATGACCCATGCGAGTATCAGGGGTATCACCCACCAATAGATAAAAATCCTATTACCTTTTTTCTTAAACAAAAATACTGATCCGCCAAGAAAAATGCAAATTGCGATCATTGCAATGACATACATGTACGGATGACCCGTAAACGTGACCTGCCCGATAAAAAATTTAGATAAAGTTAAAGGAAGTGCTTTCCACTGCGCGATTGCAACCGCAGTAGACCAGCCAGGGAGCGTACTCTGTAGCAGTTTCCCATGCTGAAGCTGTTCAAAAAAGAAAGGCAGCCAAGGAAGGAAAGAGAGATAAGAGAGTAGAGATAAGAGAATAGAAATTCTAAAACGCTTTCTTTGTTCAAAAAAGATATATAGCAACTGCGACACAGTAACCAAAGGAAATAGATACATCGTATACATGCCCAAAACGTTCGCAATAATAAAAAGCCAGTTCTTTTTGGAGACCAAACCATACCAAGAAAGTATGCCGAAAAAACAGGCTATCGAGTACGGACGTAGCTCCTGACTAAAGAAGATATGAAATGGCGATAAAGCCAAGAGTAGTGAGGCTATTCTCGCTGTACTTTCCCCATGTGTTTTCTTCACAAGAAGATAAAGTACAGCAATCGTCCCAACGCCAAATGCTAGAGAGGATGAACGTAACCACCACTCTTCTCCCGATGCGAGCAACATAAAATGCGTCACATAGTGAAATAGCGGCGGCTGAAAGTCATCAGGAATCCGGTATTGTTGACTCAGTGATCTTGAGCTCTCGATCGCTTGCGCCGCCTCATCCAGCCAGAACGAACCACCAAGTAGTGGCAAGCGTAAAATTATCGCAAGTAGTACTACAAATAGTAGCCAATGTTTCTTGATCATCGCGTCCTCATCATAAACATCGGCACTTGCGCGTACTTGTCCCCTAGAACACTCCACAATACAGCTTGGTAGTTTTTCCCTCGCAAAATATCCCCTTTTGGGACTGTTATGCTAAATCTTGAGTTGGGTGTAGCAATAGTAGTGTATGTTTTGGTTGTGTCAGTGGAAATGTCTGTCAGTGTAAGTGTAACTGTGCTCCCACTAAATGTAATTCCCGTAAAGGTAGGGTGTGTATTTGAAATAAGAAAAGAGTTTTGCATGGTGAATGGTACATAACTTGAGAGATGAGGATTCCCTAGCCCTGTGATGTTAGATAGCGTTAGTGGAATCGAGGTGGAATAATATCCCACCGCCTGAACATGTACTTTCCTAGTGTCTGTCTCCTCCACGTGTCCCGCGTTGTCTATCGCTTGTATTTTCCAAGTATAGGTTCCTGAGAGCGGCTTTGTCTTAGAAGTTACGGAGACCATGGATGATTCATTTGTATACATTGCCTTAAAATCATTCGTTTCGTACGAGCCATTATTTGCGGCATATTCTATGGGAATATTCTCAATAACGGTCTGCCAAGGAATACTTCCCCCATCCTTATGGACAAGAAGCCTGTATTTGGAAAGATTGTCACGCAATATATCTTTCTGCTTATTAACAGAAAAAACGAAAGTTGGATACGCCGAAGAGACTACTCCATTTTGAGCGGGTGAATTGAGGTTAAATGGAGAAAAATAAAGCGCTGTATTGGACCACACTCCGTTGTTGTTTCGAGCCCGAGCTTTGAAAGTGAAACCATCCCCCTTCCAACTATTATCCGTCGGTAGGAAATCAGCGTAAAAATCATCATTCAACTGATCAAAGCTCCCATCTGTCGGTGTCGCCGTACTCCATCCGCTACCATTGACCGAATACTCTACAGTACTCACGGGATAAAGACCCCCTTTCGCTGTACCTGAATTCCTTTGTTTCCCATAACTACCTGCTGTAATACTATTGACGAGATCAATCCCTGCTGAATTTGCCGTATAAAGTATAGGATCAGACGGTGCAGCGGAAAATTCTGACGTAGATCCGCTAGCATTTGTCGCAGTCGCCGTTATTCGTGCTGCAGTAGTAGGTGTAGTACCAGTTATTGGAACTGTCAGCATTACCCCCGTGCCTATATTTGTCGTACTGACACTGCCAACAAAATACTGCCCCTCACCATTACCTGTAGAATCCAGAGCATCATTATCAAAAAATTCGATTGTGTATGGGCTTTCAGAAGACTTAAAGTCCAAATTAGCTGTCACTATCAAATTAGATCCATCCTTCACCACTTTAGTGATCACAGGAAAATTCATGAGATCGTTTTGACCAGTATCACTATCACCCGAATCATTAGCCGTTACTCCGTTTGCACCAAGATCAATACCCAAACCTCCGTTACCAAAAATGCTATTTTGTGTGATCGTATTTCCCGTCGAACCAGCTGTTTGAAATCCCACACCGTACGAACCGTTGTAGGCAATTGTGTTTCGCTTTATTGTCCATCCACTCACCGCACCATTATCAGTAATTCCAGGCTCAGCAAAACTACTCAAAAGGTCGTCCTTTTGCGGATCAGTACCGATATAGTTTCCTTGAATAACTCCACCTGTCGTGGAGGACAATCTTATCTCTGCCCGAATATCTGAACTTATACAGGAAATAATATTTGCTTCCTCGCCATCAGATATACCGTCAAAGTTTGTTCCTACCCGTTGTCCCGTTCCACCTGAAATAATAAATTGGTGTCTTTTCATTGTTCCATTTCCACAAACTCGACCCGTGGCATTCACTCCAAAGTAATTTCCAGCAATTATTTCATTATTATTTGCCCCAGATTGGATGTTTATTGCCCCATTTGTTCCGCCAGTGTTAATAACGATTACGTTTCGCTCACCCGTATCTCCTACTCCGTCTCCATTTGTACCTATTACGTTATTAGAACTACCACTGAGCATGCTTATATTTGACCACGTGCTAAAAGACGAACCGGTAATGTCAGTGCCTAGTAAATTTCCTTCGAGCCAGTTATTGCTCAATGTGCTGAATGAGATACTCGTACCTTGACCAGAATCGACACGCGCATTTAATCCGGTAATATGATTGTTACCGCCCGTGATTGTGAAAAGTCCTGCCGTACCTGAAGTTGTAAGTTGAACTTTAAGCACCATGTTGACCGTACTACCAAAAGCTGCAGTATTCCGAGACGATCCTGTTTGGGAATATCCATTAATAAATACTCCACTCGCGTCGGTGATCGTCAAAGTGGGCAAACCAATTGGTAGTGAATAGTAACTCTGTGTGCCTCCAGATGCCGCGACAAATCCTCCGTCCGACGAGGGAATGTTGAAATCAATTTCATCTGCTCCACTATTGGCGTTTGCCGCAACTACCGCCTCTCGTAATGAACAATCCGCATCACAGGTTCCATCACTTGTATCTGCAGTCTTCGTAACTGTAAAAGTAGAAGCCGATGCTCTCGAAGTAGAGACTGCAAGACAGAATCCTATGAGTAATGCAGTAATTGCAAGCTTTTTCATCGTATCCTCACCGTAAACCCCGGTACCTCGGTATACTTGTTGTCTCGTTGGCTAGAAAGCTCTGCCATATATGTAGTCCCTGGATGTAGATCTCCCTTTGGTATGGAGAGAGTGTACCGTGAGTTGGGTGTAGCGATGACTGTGTATGTCTTCGTAGTAGTCCCACTAGTGTTTGTTGTATCTGTAAGATTGAGTGTGACTGTACTCCCTGCATAGGTGATACCACTGAAGGTAGGATGTGTGTTGGAGGTAATGAATGCATTCTGCATGGTAAAGGGAATGAAGCTAGAGAGATGGGGATTACCGACACCAGATATGTTGGAGAGG
>DATIJC010000039.1:0-9322 GCA_035479015.1 Patescibacteria group bacterium
CGAAATCCAAAAATCCATCACCTTCGCCATTCGCGTCCATGAGACAGAGGCTAAAAAGAAACGCAAGGGCAAAGACGTTCCCTACATCACCCATCCGCTTGCAGTAGGACTAATCCTCGCACTGGCTACTCATGATCCAGACACGATCGCGGCAGGTATCTTGCACGATACGATCGAAGATTGCGTGCCATATGGTTCCGTGACTGCGGCAATTTTGGCAACAGAATTTAATGAAGACATCGCGCGGATAGTAAATGACGTAACTGAACAAGATAAATCTCTACCTTGGGCAGAGCGCAAGCAAGCCGAATTCGAACATATTACTGTAATGAAGCATGACTCTCAACTCGTCAAATCCGCTGACGTTTTACACAATCTCTCCGAATTAATTGATGACATTCAAATAGATGGAGTTGCCGTCTTGGATAAATTTAATGCCGGCCGCGACCAAACTATTCATCGCTATCAAAAACTGATCGCCGAATTGGGTCGTGTCTGGCCCGCTAACCCGCTGGTTGGGGATTTGGAAATAAAGTTGGCAGCTTTGATGCGACTACTCTGATCAGGATTTTTTGCCAATTCCCCGCTTAATGATCCTTGCATTTTCATCCATCACTCCAAACCTTGTCCCAGATAATGCTTCGAGCGCATCTTTTACTAATAGTTTTGGAACCGCTAAATATGGCGCGCGCGTCGAGCCTGCAAGCTGTTGTTTCGCATGCCCAAATGCGGCTTTGTCTACCTCAATCTCAATCGCCTGCGTAGGCGTACGGACATCGACGCCTTTATCAGAGTGATACTCTGTCCCCTTGATCGATGCAATGCGCGTAGCGATTTGCTTGTGTTTTGGGCTTTCCATAAACCTCCTTGACAATAAAATACTGTTGTATGATAATTACAACAATTATGAATGTAAGTCAACAAGGAACCCAAAGTTTCGGCGAATTCTTTAGAAACCGCCGTATCGCGCAGGGTCTCACGCTACGGACATTTTGCGAGCGCTATGGCTACGACCCTGGCAACATCAGTCGTCTCGAACGTAACATTCTTCCTCCAAGCACCGACGGAGAAAAACTTAGTGGTTATACTGCGGCACTTAAAATTAAAAAAGATAGTAAAGAATGGGTACAGTTTCATGATCTAGTTTATATCACTGCTAATCGTATACCCGCGGATATAAAAGATTTCGAGGTAACAAAAAAAATTCTGCCAGCATTTTTTCGAACGGTACGAAATAAAAAAATGGATAAGGAGAAGCTCGAGAAACTATTAGAGCTTCTAAATGAGTAAATGGACCCTCTGGAAATTCACCTTGCTCAAGTTCAAAATGCTGCGAATTCTTTCCTTAAAAAGTATCACACGGAAGGAACAATCCCCACCCCAATCGAAGAAATTATTGAATTAAAACTCAATATTAATTTTTTTCTGATCTCCAACTTAAGCAAGGATTTCGGAGTAAATGCTTTTATTACACAAGATTTCCAGTCCATCTACGCAGATGAGAACATGTTTGATTCGCGAAGAATGAGGTTTACATTAGCAGAAGAAGTCGGTCATATGGTACTTCACAAAGAATGGTACTTGAAAAACGGACCACAAAAACCTGAAGATTATCTGACTTGGCAACAATCGATTGACGATCTGCGATATGGATACATCGAGAGACAAGCAAAGACATTTGCGGGTATGATTTTGATGCCAGAACCAAACATCAAAGTTATCTGGGGAAACTTCTCCAAAAAGAATGGTTTGGGGAACCCATGTGATATTTGGAAACTTCCGGACACTTTCCCAACTCTGGCCGATAAATTTAATGTGAGCACTGACAGTTTATTGGTTAGATTAAGCACTCTTAAACTAGTAAGAATACCAGACGGATTTTGGGAAAATGTACGAAGTAACCCTCAAACGATTCGGTAAAGTACGGCATCTATCTCCTTCATAATTCGATTTGTCTCGACCAGAGCAACGATCATTCTCTGATAATGTTCCAAGTCTTCATTACTAAGCACTTTTCCTTTCCGGTCTTTTAACCATTTTCGAGCTGGCTGATACCCTCCCATCCAAAAATTCCATACAATCTCTCGCACATGTCCGAAATATTGAACTTCGTTTATATAAACCTTTTCATCTTTATATATAACCTTTTCAACAACATTCGTGCCAGCTTCCTGAAAAGTTGACGTAAAATTATTCACTTTTGGTGTTTTGAACAGGTGAAGCATTCGTAGCTCTTGACCCAATTTTGCTAGTTTTTTAAAAACTTCATCATTTGTAGGAAATGGCACTCTCGGAAAATCAACTCTTAAAAACTCTTGATATTTCTTCCTATAGGAAGGTGCATGCAAGTATGCATAAATATAATCCAATATTTGCTCAGGAGAACAATCAAAACTAAGTTTGTTGATAAAATTGCTTAGGATCTCAGGATTAAAATTAGGATCTCTAGTACCGTCGTCTCTGTAAATATAAAGTGGAAACAAATAATTTGCCTCTTTTGTTTTATTTGTAGTTACACAGAAGTCGGCAATTTTATCTGACAAGAAAACATGGTGGTATTCCCGAGTGGCCAATTGTTTAGGTATTAAAAGTCCCAAGTTATCATTCAGCATCTGTCCGTTAACTCGGTTTTGAGGCCTACTGTGGAATCCAGAACTCTTTCCTGTATAAAAGGTAAACCTGTCATCGAAAAGTCTATAGGAAAAATTGACTATATGTCTTTCAATGTCTTCAGCAGCTTTCACTTCGGACACAGCATCTCCCAATTTCCAATTACTAGTATCATGTCCGACTGGGTAATGTGTCCTCAAAAAATTTAAATCCTCATTTTTTATATCGTTAAGTACTTTTTTCAATTCCTCACGATTCTGATAAATTGTAAATTTGTCCCTTCCAGACATCAGCGGCAGTCCGTATATACCAAACAGCTCATTTAGTTTTAAGCCCTTTTCATATTCATCTTTTCCAGAGACATTTTTTGGAACGAAATAAAGCATTTTTGAGTCTAGTTCGAGCTCTTGCCAATCAGGTGCTTCTGATAATTTAGCAAATTTGTGTTTTCGGGTTCCGTACAAATCAGCGTGATAGACTTCACCTAAGTTCTCTTTCACCTTTTTGCCTGTTTTTATTGCCAAAATAATACTCACCCCTTGCATGATATCAAAGACGTTTTCATCTTTCGAACCATCGGGGGATTTTTCCTGCCTCTTTGCATTTCCATGCAAGTCTAGTACGAAAATTTTGTCGAACGTCTTCACCAAATTCCATCTCATCCCTCGAAATGTTGGATTATCTAAATAACCATTATCAGTGATCATTGCCACGACACCATCACCAGTCTTTTCAATCATACTTTCTGCAAGCGCAATAAATTTTACATAATCATTGTTCAGCCAATGTTTTCGTTCCTGCAATTTTTGTAATCCTCCAGGCTCTACTTTATATCGCTCAACCAAACTATTTGCGTATTCCGTCTCATTACTACTGACTCCCGAATAAGGAGGGTTGCCAACCACCACCATGATAGGTGTCTCATTCTTTATGATCGAAGCTTCTTTGGACTCTTCAGCGATACTTTCCGCTAATCCAAATGCCGCCATCATTTGTTGTCCGGATGAGTTTTCTAGTGAATTTGTAAGATAAATCCCTAATCGCCTATGGAAATCCCAAAATCCAGTTTTCCGAAACTCTATTCCTAGTCGGAGGTGAGAAATGGTATAAGGGGCCATCATTAACTCAAATCCATGTAGCCTGGGAAGCAAATCATTATGCACGTATGAGGGCCACCTTCCCTCTTGCCCATTTTTCTTAAATGGAAGATATATCTCACGAATAATAGTACTTATAAACGTACCTGTTCCCACCGCAGGATCAAGTATTTGCACTCTGTGTCTACCATCGGGAAGCTTGGATGTGTCGGCAATTCCATTTGATAACCCAAACTCTTTTTTCAGGACCTGGTTTACAGATCGAACAATAAAGTCCACAACCGGCTGTGGAGTGTAGTAAGCTCCCATCTTCTTTTTCAGATCCCGATCGTATTCTTGTAGAAAATCTTCATAAAAATGAATAACCGGATCATAATTCTTAACTGAATCTTTTGAAGTGTGGAAATAATCATTCATCAACTTACCAACATCTGCGTGAGAATATACGCCACAAAGCTCATCAACAATAAATTTTAAACTGCTCTTAAAATCCACACCAACAATATGATCAAAGAAGTGCTTTAAAAACTTGTTTGAGTTTGGTATTAGCTCTCTGGCCTCCGATCTTGAAAAATTGTCGGGAGTTTTATCGTAGTATCTTGCTACAAAAAGACCATAAACTAGTGTTTGTGCATACATGTCTGAAAAAGCATGGATCGTGAGATCGTGAACCAACATATCTCGTATTGCTTCGTATAGTCGTTCTAAATCTTCGTCACCCTTCGAGCTACTTTCAAACAAAAAACGCACATTGTCACGAATGCGTTGAGCTTTTCCTCCCATGATTTTTGCCAAGTGCGCACCTGAACGAATGGGTTCTTTATGCACTTCGGTAAATTCGACCATCGTACGCGTAAGGTATTCAAAGTTGTTAGCGTTGAAAATGAGCAACCTATTTTTCTTATCTATTTCTGCAATCTTGATTGGTTCTCCGTATTTGAGTCCATTGCGATAGAAGCGAAATTCCACGTAGTCAGTAAGCACTAAGTTATCATAACCAAAATATCGAGACATCTGATCAGATTGTTCAATCTTGTCCAACGAAACACCAATATCTTTCGCTTCGATGTATAAAATTGGTACATCACTCTTTAGAATGACAAAATCAGGCTTATTTCCTTGTTCTGTTCTGGCATCATGATTGATACGAGAAACTTTTATTGATTCAAAAATACCTTTTAAGAGAAGTTCGAAGTCAGTTCGGTATCCTATCTCACTTGTTTCCTCATGGGAGTATTTTACAGATATTGCATTTAGATATTCTTGAACGAAGGCATGCATCATGGGGTTATTTTACTCCTCTCCCTCCTACTTACTAGAGTGCTAGTAGACTGAAGAAAAAAGTCATATACTGAAAATAGAAAGAAAGATCCTCCTTCGTTCCGCTGTGGCGGAACTACGGAAGGACTTCACACTAGTAGTTAAAACAGGAGGTGTTTGTGGCCCAACAACAATTTAGTCAATCATCAGGGATGACACTCGTCATTACAGGGATACTCATGTTCATCACCAATGCCGTTGTGATCGTATTGGCACAAATGTTGTTTCCGCAGGCAATCGTGCTGGGGACGCATGCCCTCTCCTACTGGTGGGCAGTTGGGATGAGTATGAGCAAGCTAGCAATCCTTGACGCTGTTGTCATGCCATTTGTCAGTATGTACGAGAAGAAGCGCCGCAAGATCTTCTCGCCGAAGGAGTGGATGGCACTCTACTTCGTCGTCGATCTCGTCGGTATTTGGGGAATCTCCAGGTTTTCCGAACAGTTTGGTCTCGGCATCTCCTCGTGGATGGTGGCCGTCGTCCTTGCCGTCGTTCTCGACTTTGTCCAAGGCGTGGTCATGATGGCCTACGGCAAGATGATGAAGATGTAAATCTCTACTTCCTCTTCATACTTTTCTCTTTACCTGGATAATCAGGTCTAGGAGGTCTGTGCTTTGCCTTATCATGCTCAAGAGCGTGAGCTGTGACGACGTTTCCCACATGCTGTTCGTAAATATTCTGTTTTACTGCATCTGAGATCTCATTATCCTCTACAGGAACAAAAGCAACGAATTCATACTCCGAGTGACCGCGCATTTGGTCAAATCTCAATATCACTTGACCTCGACTGATCTCTTCATTCTTAAAAAGAGATTTCATCAGCTCGGCTATCTGCTCCTGCCGTAACGGTTGTCGTGCTGAGTAATAATTTCCATTGGATTCATAACCACCAAAAACATCGGATAAAGATTGCTTTTCTCCTGGAATATCACTCTTAGAAAAGAAATCTTTAAACGTACTCCATGGTATTCGATCCCCATACTCCTCGCCTGCTATTCTATAAATGATTCCATCAATTTTTACATATTCCTGTGCTTCACGCCAAGCCCCATACATCTCCTCCTGCCGCTCTATCGTTCGCTCTAACGCATCAACTTGTTCAATTGAATCCCTAGGATTGCGCATTGCTGCAAAAAACGCTCGCATTTTCCCACCAAATGAATCAGCAAATGCCATCATACGATCTAGGGCATGCTTGCGCTCACGTATCACAAGTGGCACTTTACTGTCGTCTTGATCCTCTATCTCAATAACTGTATCCCTGTCTTCTGGAAATTGTTGCACTTCTTTTAGCTGTTTTCTTGCTTCCTGTGGCATATTAATGAATCAAGCCGCTAAAGAGGACAAAGATCATCACGGCCGTACAGACGCCAAATGTTGCTAAAGTCTGCACAAATAAATTCACTGCTTGAGATTTCTTGCCATCCAAATACATCTTGACCGGCGTGAGGCAGAATACATAGGCCATAAATGAGGCTGAAAATACAAACAGTGACAGGAACACTATCGGCGAGAGGAATTGATTGTCCTTGGGTATTGTCTTGCCCGCAGTATTCATCAGTAGTGAGATACCCACAATGTACGCAAATGCTGATAGAGCATTGATTATGGGGTTTTTCATCATACAAATTTCTCCAACATAAACAAATAACATGATGTCCACCGAAGCGATTGAACCGCAATCGCGTAGGTGGAGCAACTTCCATAAAACTATTCTACATCCAAAAAGGAGCGGGATAAACCCGCTCCTTTTATTCGTAACTTCTCTACCTTACCTAGCTACTACAGACACTTCAGAAGTCACATACGTCCGGTTTCCGCCGGATCGTCGTGGTTGCAATGCTGCATAGTACCTAGTTCCAGACCGGAGTCCTCGTATCGTAAACGAATAATTATTGGTTTGCGGCTGTGTCGTCACAGCATCGATTGCACCATAAATATAGACTCCCGGTTGCAGGCCATATACTATGCTGTATGCCTCTGTATCAGGATAGAACCGCTTCCAGTTTAAAGTAATCTCACCTGACATCGGTCCAGGTGTTCCTCGCAACAAATTCCTACCGACTGGTCCCTGCGTTCCTACAACTGTGGTTGGAACCGATGGGGCCACGGTAGATACTTCACCGTCCCAGCCAGCTGATACGTTTCCCGTACGGAAACCCTCTACTGTAAAGTAGTACCGCAGTCCTGGTGTCAGCGCACCAACCGTGTATGTCGAAATGTATCCAATCTGACCCGTCGCATACTGGTACGTCTTTGGCTGCGTACCATAATGAATTCTAAAATTCTCTCCATCTCCGTAATATCGCTGCCATTCCACGGTCACCTGCCCAACTCCAGGTCCAGGGTATACACGAGTTTGGTTTCTGCCCACAGGTCCGCTGCTTGCAGCAAACACCTGGGAAGGCGAAAACGCTATCACCATCGATAGTGCAACACCTAGTGCTGCAAATAATTTCTTCATACAATTCTCTCCTATCTATATGTCAAGCTAATACGTGACATAGAATATCTATAACGAAAAGAGTTTAATCAATTAACTAGTGACACAAATTGGATCCAATTGTAGTATGTTGGATTGAATGAGAAAAATATTTGTAATTTTTGCTGCCTTCTTCTTTCTGCAATTAATTGCTGCCGATATCACTATCTATTTCTTGTACATGAGACAGGCTGAAGCTTCTGAAAAGATGGTACTCGGCCGGATTGGAGATGACATTCATTTCCAAAACGGAGTTTGGGACACCGGCGAATATAATTCAGATCCTGAGGTACCTGGAAGGTTTCGTCTCTACGTCTTTTCCTCTGACGGATTTGTCATCGATCGATGGCGTCCAATTCCAGGGTATTTGGACGTGTCAGACTTTAAACACCTGTTGTCCTATCAGGTACCCACAACAATTCATACTATTACCAATCAAAATTGGCGGCTGTACTCACTTCCAATATCCAATTCATCTGGCGCTGCTATTGGAGTAATTACAGCTTCTTATTTTAATCCCACCAAGGACACGCAAAACAACATTGATGCAAAGCTCCTCAATGCCACGAAAACGATTTCGTCAAAGTTAACTGTTAATAATGACAAGATAGATAGCACAAACTTGGATACCAGAGACATTCCATTTGATATCTCATTTCAAATTGTCACCAATTACAATCAAATCCTCATCAAGAGTAACACGGCAAGCAGTATGGACAGAATCCCAAACTTCATCGATCCAAGCTATGTGGCTGCGGCGATGAAGTCGCCACAAATTCAACAAATTCATGACTCACAATCTAACGACATATATGTAGTTGCAACCAGAGTGCTTCGGGATGAGCACGACACACCAATGGGCGTTATGATCGTCGGCAGAACGGTCAGAGAAATGTATGATCTCCTCAGGTTCTTTACAATTTTCCAACTCTGTACAGGGGCATTCTTACTGCTAGTCATATTCCTCATAACAAAGTTGCCGCACTTCAAAAGTCAAACCGCAGTCAAGCATGTATTTTCTCAAAAAGATATTGAGTCTATTCGATTTTTAAAAGAAAAAAATGCACTGGCAATTAATACCACACTCATACCACTCACCTACGCGACTAATCAATATGTGCTATGCGCCTCACTTTTTTCTCAACCAAAGAAAAAGTGGGAAGTGGACGAGTTGCTTGAGAAGCTTGGTGAGGAGATGGGTAAAGAGAAGTGGCGAATAATCTATGACGCGATGGCTGCTATCAATAAAAAAGCAAGCGATATCATGAGACCCAGACTCATCATTACAAACAAAAAGACGTACCAAATAAACCCAGATTTACTTAGTTTTCTTCCTTCTCCACGCTAATCGTGCATTTTTTGCTACACTTACTCTGTGCGAAATCATTGGATACTCCTGACCATAAACATCGCGATCATCGTTGCAGTAGAAGCATCGGGCTCATTCTTTGCCAACTCGGGTTTAATCCATCTGATTGCTGTCTTTTTTGTCATCCTGGGATTGACGCGGATCTGGACACACAAAGATGTCTATGACCGCTTCCTTGTCCCCCTAATTCACTCTGGCATTATTGGTATGCTGATCTTGGCGCTCTCCCACATTTTTGAATACATTAGTTTCCGCATCGGTCTCCCGCACGCGACCGTCTCAGCAAACGTCGTGAACGCATACATGCTCACCTTCTTATTTATCACCATCGGCGCCGAGTCGTTTCTTATCGGATTACACAGAGCAGATTCAAAGATCTCCATCAGTGCTGCCAGCATACTGGCATTAATTTTCTCAGGTTTATTTGCGGTATTTTTCTACTTT
>DATIJC010000040.1:0-14562 GCA_035479015.1 Patescibacteria group bacterium
AGATGTCAAACATTGACCAGCGCTGCCAGCAGTCGTTTCTGCCAAGCTTCCTCCAGCCCCGTTGGTATAAACAACTCCGCCGTTCGTCGAGAGTGAAGAGGCAGTAATATTGCCGCCATTGGCAATAGAGAAGATCTGTCCGCCTGTACCATTCACCACCAATGGTGTAGCGCCAGAGTAAGTAGCAGAGATTGTCGCACCTGGTGCGGATAAATATCCAGTTTCGGTGACATTTCCTAATGCGTCCACAATAAATTTCTCGGTCAAACTCGATCCACTCTGCAAAGAGAGCAGGTTAAAACCTGTGTTGTTATTCGCTACAGATCCCGTGATAAGGTTGCCAGTAGTCAGGTTGGCATTTGAGACATTAAAGAAATTACTCGAGGTGGTACCACCAATTAGATTTACTTGGCCAGTACCATCTGGAGCGATAGTGATGTTTCCGTTTGTACTTGAGTTGGTTACGATAGAGAGAGCATTACCTTTGACCGCAAACGTGCCCAGAGTAGAAATAATCGATGGGCTATTGTATCCAAGCACTATTTGCCCTGAACTATTCATGACAGGAATGGTGTTTGCAGTAGCTGGATCAGCGGGAGGATAACCCCGGAGAGTCTCTGAGTTGAGCGCGTAGGCGACTGTCGCGATCCGTTGCCGTGGAGAGAGCGTTTCTGACCCTACGGTCACTTCCAGCCAGACGTCTGGATTCTCAGTGAAGACATTGGAAGTAATCTCACTGCCGCAACTGCTGCCTAGGAGTGTGGAAAAAATACCATCGTCATCAGGATCAATGCTACATGTACCCGAATTCCACAGTTCTGTTCCCCCAGAGGAGCTATCGAAAAGTCTAAAACTAATATTAGTGGCAGTTGATATAGGTGCTCCCCCAGATGTGGTCAAACGCGCTTGAAAAGAAAGGACTCGATTTGGGCGAGTGAGAGTCGCGGGATAGGCGAGCGATTTACTTTGGTTAATAAAAAATTGTTGGTATGAAAAAACCGACAGGAGTGAGGCGAAAGCGACGAGGATGGCCAAGTGAACGTAGGAAGAGGCGGGGTGAGATGAGTATTTTTTATAGAGATTGGATATTCTTGGGAACTTATTTCCAAATTTGTTTGTCATCCCGGTAAAGGCAGCCCGCATGCGGGCAAGCCTTGTCCAGGATCCAGGGAGTTTCTTTATTGACTGGATTCCTGCCTTCGCAGGAATGACAGATCTCAAAATTTCAAACGGGACAGTCAATAACTTGGGAGCTTCGAGAGGGTTAGTTTCCAGGTAGCCGTTTTTGACTGCCCAGGCGGCAAATTGCTTGAGGACGCTCATTTTGCGGCCGATAGTCAAAATAGCCGAGCCTTGTGACTCAAGTAAAGCTTTGTATCCAGCTATGGTTTCCTTGGTGAAAATCTCTGATATGGTTTGGTAGGGGAAGCTGCCAAAAAAATGTTTTAAGTCACTTCGATAATTCTTGATAGTTACTTCAGACTTCTTGGACTCATGTAGGAAGGATTCAAAACGAGAGAGTAAGACTGAGGTGACTGGTGACTGGTGGCTAGTGGCTGGAACATTCAAATATGCTTGAAACGCTTCAAATGCCGCGATCAAACTTTCTGGATTTGGGCTAGAAGGTAAATCCTTTTCGACAAAGTTAGTAATATCTTCCGTTTGAATTGAGTCACTCGTATGACCACTCAAAAATCTACCGATTTCGCTAACGTAGGCGCTCTGTGTACCAAGTGGAAGTTGAAGATCGGCAAGGTATACTCGAAATGCATCGATGAGATAACTTCTGTTTTCCTCGAGTTTTATACCGTTTTTGACTATCACGAGTATAAGTCTGACTCGGGAGGCACTCTCAAGTCAACCCCGAGTACGAAACCCACTTTCCACAGACTAATCCACAGGGTATACCAGCCTTTCACGAGAACGAACACATATTTTCATCAGGCTCGCTCAGTGTTTTTCTGTATCAAATCACATCATTTCTGTGGAGTTTTCCCAACGTTTCCCACAGCAGTATTTTGCCTGTGGATAGTTGTGTTTTACTGTCCATCATGTTACAAATAATCAACACCATAAAATAGTTGAGGGAAATCCACATTTTGATACGTGGTTGGGAAAAGGGAAGAAGCTTGGATTTTGTTTTCACGGTTGAGCTAAATAATTCTTGCGATGATTACAGAACGGAATATAGATAAAAAGGCAAATTCATGAAAACTTTAAAGAAGAAGATACTTCTGCATAGTTACCTCTGGCAAACAGGTGGAAATGAACGGGGTCTCTCTTTTAAAGATCTCTATACGTTACTTCCTGACTTTCAACCTAGTTCTATCCGTGGGGAAACCGGGTCCTTGCGGGACCAAAAAGCAGTGGGAAGTTTTATAAAGAATGGCGAACTCTACTTCCGTCTGACATCGTTTGGCAGAGACACTGTGGTATCGCTTTTTCCCATTTTGTTCCCCCACAAGCTCTCATTTGACGGCACGTGGACTGTTTGCGCGTTTGTCGGTCAGGAAAACGTAGATCAGTTTTTCCGGGTTACCCGCGACGTGCTCCACAGCTTAGGATTTGTGTACATTCGCAAAGGTTTGTATATGGGCGCTGGGAAACTGATGAAAGTTACGAAACAACGTTTGAGCGAGACGCAAACGCTGAATGCAGTTTTTGTATGTGAGACAAAAAAAATGATGATAGCCGATGAACACAGCGTTGGAAGCGCAGACCACCACTTAAAAGAGTTATCTCTATTGGTAGATAAAAGTGAAAGCAAATTAGCGCAGGTAGTAGAGACCACTAAACTTATGCATTATTTGTCGCTTGTGGATCTCCTCATCCAATTTCCGCAAGTGATCCCACTCCTTCCAGAGAAGTATTTACCGCATAATATTCGTACAACTTTACCTATTGATCAAGTTCTTCACGGATGTGGTGAAGTATTAGCGCATGTATTATCGCACAACTAACGTAGGCCGATAGTATTTTCTGAGATTAATTGCTCGTGAAAAATGAGGGAATTATCCCATTAATTACTGCAAGAATGACGTGCGGAGATATAATTCGCATACTTATTCTAGGACATATTGTCGCGAAATGCGCAAAATTATCGAGTGGAGACGTGTTTTTGCTTCAACTGCGCACTGTAACCTGTGTACTGCGTACTGGTTTACATATCCGAAGAAAATAAAAATTTATCAGGTATCATATTTCTAATTCCATCCATCTACCAAGATATTTTGGCGTTTCAATCTTTTAGCAGCTGGACAACTCAGAGGGGAAATTTTGGGAAATTGACGTTGTCACCCCTGCGAAGGCAGGGGTCCATGCAACAAAGAAAATACATTATTGAATTATTTATTGACTGGATTCCTGCCTACGCAGGAATGACAGAAAAAAGACGCTTCAATTTCCCAAGAACTCTTGGGTGCTGACCATGGTGATCATCAGCTCGTCTTTGCGGGTACGGTGAGCGTAGTAGACAATATCAGTCGTTTGATCCGGGTTGACGGCGATAAATCCTTCCTTATTTACAGTAAGTGAGTAGTCGCCAAAGGAGATATTTAAGGTGGCTGTGCCTGTCGGTCCGGTGATGACGATCGCCCGCAGCGAATTATCTTTGGTTTGGGCGACCCGCATAATGACATTGGGCATTGGGTTACCCTGTCTGTCTTTCGCAATCATCGTTAGCACGGGTCGTGTACGGGCTAAAACAGCCCTCAAAATGATTTGAGATACATAGAGTAGAGAAATAATGGCATTTAGTATGGTAGGAAACAGAAACGTCACGACCAAAGAGAGAATGGCCATAGGTATAAAGAGGGCATTCGTAGCCCGGTTTATCCTGCGCAAGAGTCTGGTGAATATGATTGATCTGCTTCCCTTTTGTTTTTCTTCTACTTTTTTGGGATCAAGAGGGATGATAAAGAAGACCTCACGGTTACTCTCTGTAACTTCAAACGTTTCACCTTTGTAAAAATCCTCGATTGCAGAAAGTCTTGGACGGGGAAGCTTCGTGGGGAATATGTACTCGCTGTGAGCGACGTCGATGCGATACTGTCCATCGGGTAAACGCACGCTGTAGTACACACCGCGCTGATCACTAACCACGACCTCTGTGACATTTGTTTTTAGGTTAATAATGTTGACGGTGGCAAAGGCTACGGGATTACCAGTTTTCGTGTCGTAGACGATCCCTCTGGCTTTTCTTTTGGGTATGAGTCCTAATGTCTGCAGTAGGCGCCCAATGATTTCTAGTAGCCAAGAAAGCAATGGTGCAGATGAAGTGAGAGCAGCGATTGTGGTAACGATTGCAGGAGTAATGAGTGCGATGAGTGGCAAGAACTGCAAAAAGGTCTTGAGTATTGGTGCTTGCGCAAATGTCTGTGCAATTGTCTCTTGAATTTGTGTAATTGTTTCCGTCACTAGAGCTACACCTGCCACTTCGATGGTAAAGACCCAAGTTTCTGACTCTGATTGATTCCCGCTCGTATCAAAAGCAACAATTTTCCAGGTATGAGTACCAGGTGACAGATCTGCAGGGGGAGTGAATGTAGTGACCTGAAGGTTGTCTTGGTACAAAAACCCGTCGATATAGAGCTGATACTTGGCTATACCTTGTGCGTCAGTACTCTCTTGCCAAACAAATGTGGGTCGAAAAGTCGAGACAGTAGAGCCATTGGGTGGGGAGATGAGGACCGGTACACTTGGAGGAATAGTATCCACTACTGTGGCCGTAACGTTAACATTACGTACCTCTTGTGCACGTATCCTCACGTTTACTCCTGCAAACAGTAGACCGATGAGAATGACCGCGAGGATGAATTTTCGAGTGATCACTTTTTCCTTCGCAATTTTTGTGCTAGTACTAGGATTAATAATAGGGCAAGAACGAGCCCGACGATACGTAGTGGCAGGACGTAGAGCGTTTCTGTGACTTTATCTGTGTTAGTTGGTCCTACGACCATGCTCTCGATTGAATAAACTCCTGGAAATAGCGGGCCAACTGCAAATTCTTTGGTACCTCGCAAATTCCTAGAGCTCTGTGCTAGAACCACATCTGGAAAGATAGCAAAAGTTTCAAGTGGATTTCCCCCTCTGTCTTTTAGCGTAACTACTCCTCGCACCTGGAGGAGCGTATTCATGTCATTTTGCAGTGCCAAGTTAATTGGTGCGGTGTCAAACATATCAATAATTTTGGGTAAAGAGAGGGTGGTATGAATATTGCCTTTTTGGACCAGGGAATTGTTGGCCCGGACTAAAATTGTGCTGCCTATCCTCGATTGTATTTGTGCACCACTACCAGTTGTGGAGCTATCTTGGTCCGCAGTCTCAAAGAGCACGACAGCATAGAAGTCCTTATCTGCCCGGGTAGGAGTGGCGGTAAAGAAAAACTGCTGTTTAGCTCCTGCAGGAAACGGAAAGGCTTTGCCCATAACTAGGGTATCGGAGTTGAGGTGGACGAGGGGAGTAGTCCTCTTCCAATCCACTTTGGGTATTCCTGACTGATTATCACTGACAAATTGGTTGGCTGTGATGCGTACAGTTATCGGCAGCGATGAATTGTTTTTAAAGGATACCGAGAAATTTGCCTGCTGCGATTGATCCATCTCCAGTGTCTGTATCGGTGGAGAGACGATAAGCTCGACTGCAGTTTGTGCCCGGGCCGTGACGGGGAAGTAGAGGGCGAGTAGTGATAAGAGAAAAAATATTTTGCGCATATTTACCTCGCCAGCGGCGGGTTTAGAATCCGGGTATGGCTGTATATGTGACTACCGTCTGGTACGTGCCGATGGGTTGAGTGGACGAAACATTAGCTTTGTATGTGACTACTCCAGTAGCATTCGTATCTAGAGTAGAACTCATAACCACTTGCGGAGTTTCACTTGCGCTTTGGTCAGCAAACTGGCGAAAGTATGATGCGTTTACAAAATCAGCAGGTACATCAGCGCCACTAATGTTAAAGCCAAATCCAAATCGGCTCGTAGCATTCCATGATCCTGCGAGAGTTTCTGAACAAATCACGTCGCAGAGTGTATCAGCAATATTTGTAGCGGTGGTCACTGTGTGTTGGAGCGGGTGCTCTTCAAATGCGCTCACCGAGTAACCACCAAGACCCTTACTTGTTACCTCAAGAGTCTGAGTGGCGGTAGCAAAGATATTTGGGGTGAGTTGTCCTAGATTTACATCTAGGGTATCCACTCGAAAACTAAATTCTTCGAATGGGTAGAGATACTGGAATCCTGACTTGACAATGCTGCCCGTGGACCCAAATTGTCCTGGAGCTGTCTGTCCCACTGTATCAGTCAAACTAAAGGTAGCTCCGGACTTTCTGCCGCTCGTCATATTAAAGTTGCCAAAGATCAGTCGGTACGCAGGAGAAGTCATGGTGTCTGCCTTGGCTATTGGTACGCAAGATAAAAAGACTACTAGTACTACCAGGCTAATCCTCTTCATGTGTATGAATGAAGCTATTAATCTCTTGTACAGTCAACTTGAGAGTCGATACTTCTTTTTTTTCTATCGCTTCCTCTAGCATCGGTTTGACTTTGGTCGTGAGAAATAAGAGAGACTGTTCTTCTTTTTTCGCTTGCAGTCCTTCATGTTTTTTTTCTTCTAGGCCTATGTGGCGAAGCAAGATGGTAAAAATAGCAATCAACGCAATAATTTGCAGCGCATAGGACTGAAGTTGTGGGAAAATCAGTGCACCCAATGCAATAACTACAGTAAGAATTGTCAGCAGCAGTGTGGCAGCTTTCATATCTACTAGAGTAACAGAAAGGAGGTACAATATCATGTATGAAACCCTACGACCCTAAAGTTATCGAAGCCAAGTGGGTGAAGAAATGGCGGGAAGATAAGCTGTTCCAGGGAACGGCTGTCAAAAAAGCGACTGACAAGTTGTATATCCTCTACGCTTTTGCGTATCCGTCTGGATCTGGACTCCATGTCGGTCACGTCGAGCCCACGACCGCTCTGGACATGTACGCGCGCTACTCCCGTATGGCAGGCAAAGATGTTTTCTTCCCGGTCGGATGGGATGCATTTGGACTACCGGCGGAGAACTATGCCATCAAGACGGGTATTCATCCGGCCAAGACGACGAAAGACGCAATTCATGCGTTTGAAAAACAAATTGAACGTGTAGGCATTTCATACGACTGGGAGACGGAGATAGCCACATGCCATCCTGGCTACTACAAATGGACACAGTGGATATTCACGCAGTTATTTAAGGCTGGGCTTGCGTATCGTGACAAGGGTTGGGTCAACTGGTGTCCAGCTGATAAGACGGTGCTGGCTAACGAGCAAGTCGTAGAAGGTAAGTGCGAGCGCTGCGGAACTGCTGTCATACAGAAAGAACTTGAGCAGTGGAAATTTAAGATCACGGCCTATCAAGATGAGTTGCTTGATGATCTGGATCAAGTTAACTGGCCAAATTCCACCAAGTTGCAACAGAAAAACTGGATTGGACGCTCCGAAGGAGCAGAAGTCAGTTTTCAGCTTTCAGTTATCAGTTCAGAGCAAATTTTGAAATGTTTTACTACGAGGCTAGATACGATTGAGGGAGTGACGTTTGTAGTCATCGCGCCGGAGAAATTTAGGGAAATGGGGTTGATGGATAATGTAGGGGCGTCATTTATGACGCCTGTTCAAGAGTATTTGGATGCTGCCTCGCATAAAACCGAGGAGCAGCGCCGGGTGGGTGAGAAAGAAAAAACCGGTGTAGACACAGGACTGACCCTGATTCATCCACTGACAGGTGAAGAGGTGCCGCTGTGGATCGCTGACTACGTTTTGTCCGGATTTGGAACAGGCGTCGTCATGGGTGTACCCTCTCTGGATGAGCGTGATAGTGCATTTGCCAAAAAGTTTGGATTACCCATCAAAGAAATTTCACTCGATAAAACAGTCGGACAATTGTTAAAAGAACATCCTGAAGTTTTCTCAAAAAAAACAAATTATAAATTGCGTGATTGGTTGATATCCAGACAGCGCTACTGGGGCGCACCGATCCCGATGACCTTCTGTAATAAGTGCGGGTG
Source organism: Patescibacteria group bacterium (assembly GCA_035479015.1). Taxonomy (GTDB): domain Bacteria; phylum Patescibacteriota; class Microgenomatia; order UBA1400; family UBA12028; genus DATIJC01. The sequence continues at coordinate 8,037 of DATIJC010000040.1, forward strand.
GCAAGCGGTGCCAGATAAAGACTTACCCGTGCTTTTGCCAGAACTAGAAGATTTCAAACCGACTGATGACGGCCGATCTCCACTAGAGAAGGCAAGTGAAGAGTGGAAGTATACCATTTGTCCAGAGTGCGGCGGTAAAGCCAAACGGGAAGTGGACACGATGGACACATTCGTTGACTCGAGTTGGTACTTCTTGCGCTATACCGATGCTCGAAACGAAACAGAATTTGCATCAAAAGAACAAATGAAGAAGTGGCTGCCAGTCGATACATACTTGATTGGTCCAGAGCACATCGTCCTGCACTTGCTCTATGCCCGTTTCTTTACCAAGTTTTTGCGCGATCAAGGCTACTTGGACTTCGATGAGCCATTTATGAAGATGCGCCACCAGGGCATGATCTTGGGGCCGGATGGCAAAAAAATGAGTAAGAGCAAGGGTAATGTTATCAATCCTGATGAGATCATCGAGAAATTTGGCGCCGACACCCTACGTGTCTACGAGATGTTCATGGGGCCTCTAGATGCCGACAAAGCCTGGGATATGGGGAGTGTGGCAGGGGTGTACCGATTCCTGTCAAGGATTTATTCGCTATTCCAAACAAATGCTAAGGGAGATCTGGGTAATAAGGGAGATAAGGGGTTAACTAAGAAATTGCATAAGACGATCAAAAAGTTGACTGAGGATCTACCACAGATGCGATTCAATACGGCGATAGCGGCCCTGATGGAGCTCGTCAACGTCTGGTCAGAGAGCAGTGCGCAGCACGCAGGTTTCACACCGGAGGAACTAGAAATAGTTGCAAAGTTGTTAGCACCATTTGCTCCGTACTTAGCAGAGGAAATGCATCGGGGAAATACGGGAGATGAGGGTGATAAGGGATCAATACATGAGCAGAAGTGGCCGGAGTATGATCCAATCCTCATCGAAGATGAAGAAGTGGAGTACGCCGTACAAGTCAATGGCAAAGTTAAAGGACGATTTACGATTGCAAGTAGCGCTCACAAAGATGAAATTCAGGAGAAAGCACTGACTTTTATCAGCGGAAAGCCAAAAAAAATCATCGTTGTGCCTAGGCGGCTAGTCAATATCGTGGTGTAAGATGGGTGCATGTCTGATGATGAGCCGCTGGCTGCATTACTGTCTGACATTTCTTCTAATTCCCGAGGCGCAACTTCGCGCCTATGGTTGCTCTTAGCGCTACTGCTTGGCGCTTCATTATTAGTAGCAGGTTACCTGTTTCTAGCCACTCCCACCGAACTTGCTCCTCTACCTACGTTCCACCCACAGCGGATCATTACGGTAGACGTCGAGGGCGCTGTTAATCGTCCAGGTGTCCAAAATCATTCACTCGCATTTGACGAGAAACTCTATGTCGCGCAACTTGTTGCATCAGCCGGTGGCTTGGCCAAAGGTGCAGACACCGTATACTTTGCCAAAACATATAACCAAGCACAGTCAGTGGATGATGGATACAAACTCTATGTCCAAAAACTAGGTGAAGAAACGATTTTAAAGGCTACAGTCGGTTTATCACAAGTAGTTAATCTCAATAGTGCATCGGCTGCCACGTTGGAAGACCTAAAAGGAGTGGGAGAGGTGCGGGCAAAAGCGATAATTGAGCACCGTCCATACACCACTCTTGAGGATTTCTTAGCAAAAACAAAATTACCTGCTAGTCTTTTCGCTGACAAAACAAGATTTTCTTTCTAGTAATTATCTATGCGAAAACGTTTGCACTATTTGATGTATTTAATAACTATTTTGATAGTATTTGCTATAGCATATATGCCGCGGTTTACGCACCAATTAAATTTGCGGAAAAATCTATCTCAGGATCGGAATGTGATTACGGATGCGGTTATTTCCACACAATCATCCATTTGTGGGAGTGAAAACTGTGTAGACGCAGCACCTTTTACGCTTCACTACACAAATAATGCGGAAAACGTGGGGTTTGTACCAGGGGAGAAGGTAAAAGTGGCTGGCACTCGCTCCATACAGTTGCAATCACTATTTGAGTATCGTGTTCCGCTGAAAGTTCAATCGATTGGCCTGTATCCAGAAGATCCATTTTCGGTAAATGCTCTATATGTCAAAATAAGCAGATTTTTAGGCAAAATACGTGATGTAGCTATACGGCGGGTGAACCGTACATTCAGTCGTCGGGAATCACAACTAATCTTGGGAATATATCTGGGCGTGCCGCTTTCTGATCCAAAATTACAGGCGCAAATCCGGCAAATAGGACTTGCGCACGTCATTGTAGCGAGCGGTGCTAATTTGACGATCGCTGCGGCGAGTCTCACACCATTGCTGCGTCGGCTATTCCGGCTGCATACTTCGATCTGGATAAGCATGGTTCTTACACTAGTCTATTCACTTCTATTAGGTTTTACCCCATCGATCATCCGGGCCCTCGTGATGTACATTGTTGTCAGCTTTGGCTTACTGACTGGGCGGCCATATGCCTCATTTTGGGCTTTATTTCTTAGCATCCTCCTCATCCTGCTTTTCGATCCTTTCGTTATTTTCTCGCTTTCCTTCTTGTTAAGCCTGACTGCAACTATAGCGGTAGTATTTGCGTCTAATATAAGCTCAAGTAGGGAAGGAAATATTAAAATTAACGCAATTCACGCATACCTACGGGAAACATTTTTCACGCAATTGTTTGTTTTCTTTTTCACTGGTCCCTTATTAATTACCGCATTTGGGTCTTTCAACTTGATGAGCCTATTTCCTAACCTTTTACTCCTGTGGACGATTCCGGTGCTGGTATGGCTTACTAGTATCTACCTCATGGTCTCCTGGGGTCCATTTTTCATATTCGGGTCTCTGATTTCCCCTATTTTAGGGCTTTTAATCACCATATTTAGCCTATATATCAATATATTCTCATCTTTTCCATTACTTACTATTTCAGCTGGAACGCCAAGCATCTTCGGGTTGATAGGGTACTATGGGGTCTTGACTATAGGTCTGGGCAAGTGGGTTAGCAATAGACAGGGTTAAGTGATAATTAACATCATCTAGAGAATACACTTATGTATCGATATAAAGAGTACTTTTTTACTTCCTTTCTTCGGTCTATTTGTACTCGAGGTAATTTTACCCAATTGTTGCGGAATTTTCACACCCGAACATCAAGTTTGTTCGTATATTTTTCGTTCTAGAACGGAGACCAATTTTCAAAATTCCTATTGCGTCTTTATTCGTAAGTATATATTCTAGTCTAATGCTTCTATTTTATGTCCGCTGTATTTACGAATGGGCTACCACACAGATTGTCCCATCCTCATTTCTTCATAAATGAGGATTGATGAGAAATTATGAGGAGTTTCGGGTATTTCAGTATCGCTTGATGTCCGCCTCTGGGGAAATGTAGGAATTTAGCGAGGTGAGTAGTGGTGCGATAACCGAATGAAAATCGTCATTATACCTATGATAGGTCTTAAAACTTCTATTGTTCGCATATTCTAAGGATATGGAAAACCGAATAGCCTATAAGACTAGATTCTAGTCGTAACTACAATCTACGGTCCAAAATCTAAAATCTACTTACTATAATCTATAATCTTTTTAGATAACAGCACTTTCGCAAAGATGTGGTCATGATAGTAGGTTGAATAGAGGAATTTTCTAAAAGGTGCTTGAGAAAAACCGACCTCGCTTAATCCTTAATTTCGCCTTTGAAATCAATTGACGCACAAATGGGAAGTAATTCTTTTTCTGTTTTTGTAAAATTCTCTCGATAAATTGTTAACTGACCCTCGGTTCCATTCTTTTTGTCCAGGCTTATAACTTTTTATTGACCTTGATCTTTTAACGGAGTAAATTCAAAAAATTGCGAAAAATAATTACATCGTTTTTTTTGTCATCTTGAGCATCCTTAATCTCAGGAGTTCGAAAGATAGTTCTCATGACACACGTAAAAACTATCCATTCGATTGCTTGGAGTACCAAGCGCACTCAGGATGACAGGCAAATGCTACTAGAATATATTTGACATTTACTTTTGAGAGTTCTATTTGCAAACAGAAGTTACTTATGAGAATCACAAGTTTTTTGGTACAGTTCTTTTTGCGAGAAACTTGTAAACGCGGCGCGTCTTTCTCTTTTTTTGAATATTGCAGAAATTGCGACAAAAATGAGTGGCAATTAGCTAAAAAATTGGAGTTGTGTAAAACTAGCAAATCGAGTACAGAATATATTCTGCGTATCTTTTGAAATCAATTGATTATTCAATGTATTTATAATTTTAAGTCCCGAAACACATTTTCTATTTTTCAAGCTCTTTTTTGATCGACTATCTTTTGTATTCAAAAATTCCCCAAGGTGACCCTCGAGAAGAGTGCTACAATAAACATATGAACACTAGACCACCGATACAAAAAACGCTTTCAAGCGGGTTGACTATCATTCTCGCGCCGATGGAAGTGCAATCAGTATCCGTACTCGCCTTCGTCGGCACCGGTAGCAGATTTGAGACGGAGGAGACGAGCGGCATCTCGCATTTCCTGGAACACATGGTCTTTAAGGGGACGCACAAGTATCCAACCCCAAAAGTGTTGGCTGAGACTATCGATAGGATCGGTGCAGAGTTTAATGCATTTACGTCGAAGGAGTACACGGGATACTACGTCAAAGCCGCGAGTGAGCATGCTAATCTAGCTCTAGATGTAGTTTCTGATATGCTGCTCACTCCGACGCTCAAGGAAGATGATTTGCAGCGGGAAAAGGGAGTCATCGTGGAAGAGATCCACATGTATGAAGATACTCCAGCCCGCCATATAGGAGATGTTTTTGAGCGTTTGTTCTTCTCCGGCTCCACACTTGGCCGGGATATTATCGGCACGGAAAATACGGTACGTAGCTTCTCCCGTGAGCACTTTCAAAACCATTTGTCACGTTGGTATGGACTTTCCAATGTCGTAGTAACAGTAAGTGGTGACAGTGCGGTGGTCAATGATGCACTGATAGCAGAAATAGAGCGGGCATTCTCAAAACAGAGTGAGACCAGGACATCGCAGGCTACAGAAGCAATTATCACTAGTATCACCGGCGATCCTATTTCAAACGGAAAGAAAATTGAGGTTGCATATAAAGACACGCAGCAAGCGCATTTTGTGATGGCCGTAGAAGGATTAAAACGGCGTGACAGTGATCAATATGCGCTCTCAGTACTTTCCACACTCTTTGGTGGAAATATGAGCTCACGCCTGTTTACAGAAGTACGTGAGAAGCGGGGCCTGTGCTACTACGTGCGCAGCGATGAGGACACGTATCACGATGCCGGAATATTCGGGGCGAGCGCTGGTGTAGACCCAGCCCGCGTCGATGAAGCAGTCAAGGTGGTGCGTGAAGAACTGTACAAACTCACCGCCGACAGTGGAGAAGGAAAGATCACTGATAAAGAAGTCGATGACGCCAAGAGTCATGCGGTTGGCAGCGCCATACTTCACATAGAAGATTCCCTAGCAGTTGCCCAGTTTTACGGAGGACACAAGCTACTGCGCAACGAATTGATTACACCTCAAGAAGAGATCGAGCGGATTCGAGCAGTCACCAGTGATGACGTCCGTCGTGTCGCAAAACGTTTGTTGTCAAACAGTGAGCTCTTTTTTGCAATCATCGGACCGTACAAAGAAGAAGACAGGTTTGCGAAACTCATACAACTATAGGCTGATGCAGTATTTTATATTCTGATATCTCAGAATATAGTACGATATATCAATTATAATTACTATAAGATTTATAAAATATATATAAATTAATATAGGAGGGTGTATGGCAATGGAACACAGTGTGGTACTCGTAAAACCGGATGGTTTGCAGCGCGGACTGATTGGTGAGATCATTACCCGATTTGAGCGCAAGGGTTTAAAACTCGCGGCAATCAAGATGGTCCGTCTTAATGACGAAATCCTGGATACTTGGTATGCACACCACAAAGACAAGCCTTTCTTCGCCTCACTGAAAGGTTTCATGATGATGTCGCCGATCGTGGCTATGGTCTGGGAAGGTGTAGAGGCAGTAGATACCATCCGCAAGCTGGTTGGCGTCACCAAGGGGAGAGCCGCTGAAGGAGGAAGTATCCGCGGCGACTTTGCCATGAGCCAAAGCAATAACTTGATCCACGCGTCAGATTCAGCCGAGAGCGCCAACCGTGAGAAGTCACTCATGTTTAAACCGGGTGAAATTCACCAATATGCCTCGGGTTTGGATGTCTTGGTCTACTCCGACGAAGAGTTGGCATAAGAAGCGGTGTCCCCGCCGGGAGTCGAACCTGGATTTAGGGTTTAGGAAACCCTCGTTCTATCCATTGAACTATGGGAACTATTTCTGGAAATTATACAACCTTTATCTGATGAGAAACTCTCTTTTTACCGGGATTCCCGGTTTTTTGTAAAATAATTGACATTTACCGGGATTCCCGGTTTTTTGTAAAATAATTGACATTTACCGGGATTCCCGGTAAAATGCGAACATATGAAGATAAATATACCCAATAGTGCTTGGCTGAGATCG
>DATIJC010000041.1:0-3393 GCA_035479015.1 Patescibacteria group bacterium
ACTCCCGGTTCATCGTCGAATAGACGGGCCAATACAGATATTTCTGACCAAACCCATACAGAGATATCCCTAGCATAATGATGGTAATTCCAATGAGGGTCATACGGACATGCCGCCAGTTTTTGAGAGCATTGTAAAACAGGAAAAAGATCGAAAAATATTCGAGACGACGCAGGAAATGTAGTGCCATCTTCCCCACATGTAAGACATTTAATGGGAGACTCTTCACCACAAACATTGCATTGAGCATTACGAGTATCCCAACAATCACATAGAAAGTTAAGATCGCAGTGATAGGTGTTCTTAAACTCGCTTTGTGTTGCACTACCCGAGCCAGAAACACCAAGCCCAGACCAAATAATATGATGTCCTCTAGCCGTACTCGTACGATGTACCCTGGGATCAATTCAGCCAAGGGGATTTTTGGGTAAAAAGAAATAAAGATCAGCATCGCGATCGTCGCGATCGTGAACCAGTCAGCTTTGAGCCAATTAACGAATTTTCCCAAAAGAGATGTGGAGGATGCTGGCGTAGAGAGCTTTGGCTTCTTCATTCCTACCCAGTATACCAAATAAAACGGAACGAAGTAGTGCGCCCGCTGCAAAAACAAGCCGCAAGACGGGGAGTTGCCAGAGGGGAAATGATTTTTTGAAGAGGTAAAGAAGACCTTTAACTTCCCCCAGTGTGGCCTTTGCCTTGGACGAGCTAGCGCTCCCAATATGCTCTATCTTTGCGCCCGCCACTAATCCAATGCGCCAATCAGCACGTCGTGCTCGCTGGCAGTACTCGACATCTTCAGCATACATAAAGATTTGCTCATCCAAACCGCCTATAGCGTCTATGACCTCCCTGCGCACCATCATTGCCGTGCCCGCCACCCAACCAACAGTTACTAGCGACTGGTCACTAGCGACTAGATTCGAATTTTGGTATGGTTTCACCAGTGGCATTTGCCCCGGAAACGGCCACAACCACCACGCAGCTACATTAACCAGCGTAGGCAGAGCACCGCCTTGTGGTTGGTATGATCCATCGGGATTTTGCAACTCACATGAGATCACGCCAAACTCAGGATGTGTATCCAGAGCCAAAACCATCTTTTTGAGCGCCTCATCGAGAACTTGAGTATCAGAATTGAGAAGCAGGATATATTCACCCGTGGCTTGATTAATCCCTTGATTATTCGCCCGCGCAAATCCAACATTCTCACGATTTTCAATGCAGGTAATTTTTTTGCCAAATTCTTTTTGCAAGAACTCTACACTTCCGTCGTGCGAGTTATTATCGATCACTATTACCTGCGACCCTGGGCTCGATACCAAAACAGACCGTATGGTCTGTTTGGTTAATTCTTTCGTGTTATACGAGACAATGATGACTGATAACAGATCATTCATTGCTCTAGCTTATCATCAAGGCGTCACCGTGACTACTTGCTGAGTCTCACAGATGGCAGTGCCTGCTGATTTTACGAAACCAGTTGCCTGAACTAAGACTTGTCCCACGTTCCCTGCTAAGAAGGACGAGGTGTATGGAGAAGTCGTATCCTGTGTCGGTGTCAATGACCCGGTGCCCGTTTGACCTTGGATCGGATATGTGCCAAAGTTAACCGCAGTTATTGTTCCGTTTTGCGGAATTACAGATGCAGTGAGAGTCAGTTTTTGACCAGTTTTGACGGTGTAGGACGGCGATAGTAGTGCTACTGCGCAAGTTGGATTGCTCGCAGTCCTAGAACCTGAACCAATGAATCCGCAGCAGATCGTGTTTGCCACACCACAGGTCTTGTTTGGTGCAGGTGCAGCCCCGATTGACGCACAGTCTGTAGTAGTTACAGTCGTCCCGTCAGTTCGTGAATATTGAATGCCTTGGGTGAAACATGAGTTTTGACCACTACAGGTATTCGTAGGTGAAGCAGCATGAGGTCGATTGTCCAAACTTCCTAACGGAGTACCTTGGTTGAACAAAAATACTACCAAACCAGCAAGTACTACCACAAGAAAAAACATTACACCAAAAATAGGAGAAGACATCATCGGATCTTTTTTACCCATATTTACCTCGCAATATATACTGTACTCAGTAAGTCAGAAATCATTCAGCTTGTCAATGGAGGTAGTTTTACCGAAAATACTATTGAAACCAACGGGCACGGCCTAGCATGTATCCTAAATTTTTCTCTGGGCGGATACCAATCGGTTTTGCTGGTACTCCAGCGACAATTGTCATTGGCTCTACATCCCTTGTCACAATGGCCCCCGCTGCGACCACAGCTCCTCTACCGATGGTTTTCCCTGGCAAGATGATTGCGCGTGGACCTATAAAAACATAGTCACCTATAGTGACCTTTTCTTCGATAGGCATTGTGTACGTCTCACTTTGTACGTCATGTTGGCTGGTCCAGATCATGACGTCTGAAGCGATATCTACATGATCACCTATAGCCAGACCGCCATGGGAATCTTTTAATTGTTTGCGTCCATCAAGAGACGCTCGCTCTCCGATCAATGTATCTCTGCCAATTTCTACATGCGCTGGGTCATAAATGCGCGCCATCATATGGATAGTCGAGCCGCTACCAATTTTCATTCCAGCCAGCCTGTAAAAGAAGCGGCGGATAAAATGTGATGGCACATATCCCACTCCCCACCACAAGAATCCAGTTACTAATTCGAGCCAGATCGTGCGTAGCCTGTTGATTACTTTTTCCGATACTGACTTTCTTCCTGTGTTTGATGTCATATCTACTATATTAAACTGATTCGCGATTCCATGGGAGACCTAAATGCTGATACGCCTTTAGTGTGACTACACGTCCACGCGGAGTGCGCTGTAAAAACCCAATTTGCATCAGATACGGTTCATAGACTTCTTCTATTGTGCCAACATCCTCTGATAGAGTAGCGGCGATCGTCTCAGCACCCAGTGGTCCGCCATTATGTTTTTCAATAATTAATCGCAAGAATCGGCGATCACTCTCATCAAGTCCGAGTGTATCGACAGCTAACATATCCAATGCCTGCTCTACACTTTTACCGCTAATATTTTCATGGTTTTTTACCTGGGCAAAATCTCGCACACGCTTTAAGAGTTTGAGGGCAATACGCGGTGTACCACGTGAACGCTGGGCAATCTCATATGCGGCCGTCTTATCTAGTTTGACGCCCAATTTATCTGCAGCGCCCTGCACTATAGCAGAGAGCACCTGCGGTGGATAATACGAAACCCGGTGTACTATGCCAAAGCGGTCACGAAATGGCCCTGAGAGCATGCCAAAGCGTGTCGTAGCCCCTACAAGGGTGAAGTGCGGTAGATCCAGACGGAGTGTTCGCGCCGATGGACCCTTGCCGATCACTACGTCGAATACATAATCTTCCATAGATGGATAGAGTGCTT
>DATIJC010000042.1:0-13221 GCA_035479015.1 Patescibacteria group bacterium
TTATTGACTGGATTCCTGCCTACGCAGGAATGACAAGCTATGAATGTTTACTCATATAAGGCAAGAACCAAGACCGGCAGCCCGATCAAAGGTAAGATCGAGGCCAATGATGAGAAAGAAGCAAGCAATATTCTGCGTGAGCGGGAATTGTTTGTTATCTCGATTGTGAAGTTTCAGGAATCAGTGATTACACGTGCCTTTAAGTACTCGCGCATCAGCAGTAATGACATTGTGAATTTCACCCGTCAACTGTCAACAATGATCACTGCGGGTTTGCCGTTATCAGAGGCCCTGACAATTTTGGGAGTACAGTCCAAACCCTCCATGCTAGAGATGATAGACGCAGTGCGCCGCGATGTGGAGGGTGGCAGTACGTTTGCTGATGCCCTGGAAAAACATCCCAAGCAATTTTCTGCCGTCTACCGAGCGCTGATCCGTGCCGGTGAGTCAGCCGGTGTGGTAGATCAGGTATTGGCGCGTATGGCGGATACCTTGGAAAAAGAAAAAGAGTTTGCTGCCAAGACAAAAGGAGCCCTCATTTATCCAGCAATCGTTTTTGTCGTCATGATCGTCGTGGCATTTATTATGATGATCTTTGTTGTACCAAAACTCACCACAATGTACAAAGACTTCGGTGCGAGTCTACCGTTGCCAACACAAATACTTCTTGGGGTCTCTGATTTCACTGTTAAGTTTTGGCCGGTATTTGTCCTCCTGGTGATTGGCGGCATATTTGGGTACCGTGCCTACAGAAAAACTCCCGAGGGCCATTATAAAATTGACATGTGGCTCCTCAAACTCCCTATCGTGGGAGAGATCCGTTCGAAGGTAGCGCTGGTGGAATTGACCCGCACGTTATCGCTTTTAATTGGAGCGGGCATTGCCCTGCTACAAGCATTAGAGATCGTCACCGCGGCCGTGGATAACGTCGTGTACCGCACCGCTCTGGAAAAAATCGCCAAAGACGTAGAAAAAGGACAGTCGCTGTCAGCATCAGTTTCCCGGCGCACAGAATTTCCGGTGTTGATGTCACAAATGATTTCCGTGGGTGAAGAAACGGGAAAGTTAGATGAAGTGTTGTTGCGCGTTTCGCGCTACTTTGAATCAGAATCGGAGCATGCGGTAAAGGGATTGACAACCGCAATGGAGCCTCTTATCATGGTTGTACTTGGCATAGGAGTTGGCTTTTTAGTGATCGCTATTATTTTGCCTATTTACAATCTTACGAGCCAATTCTAACCTGGAGTATATATGAACATTCATTCTCCTTTGCGGAACACGCTCGGTTTTACGATGATCGAATTGTTGGTGGTCATTTCGATCATCGGTATATTGGCAGTTGCCGTGTTGTCAGCCATCAACCCAATAGAACAAATTAATAAGGGTCGTGACACAAGCACCCGTTCCGATGCGGGAGAACTTCTGGGTGCGACCGAACGTTACTTCTCAATTCATGAAGAGTACCCTTGGAATGAAACTCGCGCTGGTGGCGTGAATAATTTTGATCCGAGTATGGTAAACTCTGCGGCCGCATTTGGTTCAGCAGTTAAGTTTTCTACGGCTAACGCTGCTCCTGGAGTAGGTTCAGATAGTACAAATGGCTGGAACTTTTTATACCAGCTCTCAGATACTCAGGAGGTAAAACCAGCATTTAGTCAGCGGGTAAAACAAAATAATAAACTTGTAGTCTTACGTGCAGCTGGAAATAATGAGAGTACGTATGTCTGCTTCACACCTTCGTCATACGCTTTCAGATTGGAAGCTGCAAAAAATTGTTCAAATGGTTCGACGCAACAGTCAATAAGCGGCTTTCAACTTTGTACGACTGCAGCCGGAGGCCCAGTGATCGTTCCAGCAGTCGGGTATGACTACATCTGTCTGCCCTAATCCTAAACTTGTACTGTATACTATGAGGATCTTATGGAGATCCTCATAGTTTGTGCATTTCTATTTGTGTTTGGACTGGCGATCGGCAGTTTCTTAAATGTTGTTATCTACCGTGTTATTCATGGTGATTCGCCGATGCGGGGACGCTCCTATTGTGATAACTGCAAAAAACTTATTCCTTGGTATGACAACATTCCTCTGTTCTCGTTTTTAGTTCTCAAGCGCAAGTGCCGCTACTGTAAGACTCCTATTTCATGGACATATCCTGCGATTGAGTTACTCACTGGCTTATTATTCGTGTGGTGGTATTTGGTAGGATTTACCTTCTTTCGATTGACTGCCACGCCTTTTACGCTGGTGCAGCCGCTATTTTGGCTGGCGGTGGCACTGCTACTTTTAGTCATTTTTGCGACTGATTTATTTTCTTTTCTTATTCCCGATTCAGCAGTGTATTTATTAACGATCCTGGCATTTTCCTACCGGATAGCGCTCACAGTTCGCCATATTATGACTATCAGTGATTTCTGGGTGTATTTGGCGAGCGCAATTGCTTGTAGCGTCTTTTTCTATTTGTTGGTCTTGCTAACACATCATAAGGGTATGGGACTAGGGGACGTGAAACTTGTCTTCCCTCTAGGATTGCTAGTTGGTTGGCCACTCCTTCTCTTTGTGATTATGTTGGCATCGATAGCCGGAAGTATCGTTGGGATCACGACAATTGTGGTTGGTGCAAAAAATCTCAAGAGTAAATTACCTTTTGGTCCTTTCCTGATTGGCGCGACATGTGTAGCATTACTATGGGGAGATCATATTCTGTCTTTCTATAGTAAGCTCGCTCTATGAGAATCGTCGTTTTCTTTTTTAAAACTTTTGCCTTCCTTGGTATCAGTGCGTTGTTTGTATATACTTTGGGCGCCCAAGCTTGGATACTGATAGCCGCTCATCAGTTTGAACAAGATGTGAAGTCGCTGCCCCGAATGTCTCGTGATGCCCAAAAATTTACCCAAATTTGTCAAAATGCGCCAGCTTCTAGTGAAAATTCTCAACCTCTTGCTTTTCAATTGCGCTTTCGTGACAGCAATGCATATGCGATTGAGATACTCTGTTCTCTTATTCCTGATCCAGTCTTAGTGCGTGAAGGGAAACTCTTGCCTTTTGTGACGAAAGATCCAGGTAGTAGTGGTTTTTACTATGCTGTAGAGGGCGGACATGATAGCAGCGTGCGTATTTCATTTTTGACTGGTCACCAAACACTCCAGCTGTTGTTGGATAGTGTGAAGTTTGTCAGCACGATTCCTGACATTGGCCGGCCACTGCCGCAAACATCATGCCAGGGATTTGGGTACGCATGCTGCACGGAACGTTCGGACCTAGGGCGAGGACAACCGCTTTCTGATGGCGTGCTGGATTGCCCCAACAGTTGTTTTCCCTCTTGTCAGTCAGTTCCATTTGTACAAACATTTGTATCGGAGCCACTACCAGATGACGCCGGGCGGATAATCATGACGTCTAATACACAGGAAGTCCTCTTCTCTTACGCCGTTTCTTCCACCAATGGAAAAATCGCGCAAGTTACCATTGACTACGGTGACGGAACTAAAGACACTTCACAGCTTTCAGTGGGTGTGTTTACGCACACATTCACCTGCTCGGGGCCATGCACATATACGACGATAATTAGTGGAGTTGACAGTTTGGGTAAAAAGACACAAGATTATGATGGAGCCAAAACAAAGATCGTTCGGCTTTAAAAGTATGAAAAAACGCAATGGTTTTACACTTCTTGAACTTCTCGTCGTGATCTCTATCATTGCTATCTTGATCGGACTGTCTACCGTCAGCTTTACTACCGCACAGAAGAAGGCACGCAACGCTAAGCGCCGTGGAGATATGAAAGCTGTGCAGAATGCCTTCGAGCAATACAATTCTGTGAATGGCACGTATAACGCTACTTGCGATACGATGGCATCGGGATCGCTGTCGGCCGGATTGCCGCTAGATCCTAAAAATGTTGCACCACTTACGTATGCCTATACGTGCGCAGCATCTACGTATTGTGTGTGTGCAAATCTAGAAGCCGAGACTGGCAATAGTGACTCTTCTTCTTGTACATATTCAGGAGTTGGTACGAAATCATATTTTTGTGTGAGTAACTTACAATGAAGAAAATAAATGGTTTTACCATGATCGAATTACTTGTGGCAGCAACAATTCTGGCGCTGCTTACAATGATTAGTGTCGTAAGTTTCCAGCAAGCCAATGTCCGTGCCCGTGATGGCAAGCGCAAGGCTGATCTTGAACAAACCAGGGCTGCTCTCGAGTTATACCGCTCTGGCAGCGCTGCTTCATATCCTTCTGGAAGTATTTTTAGTTATATGATCGGCACGCTCAAGCAATCAAGTTATATCTCTGATCCCGTGCCCGTAGATCCTAAAAACGACTCGACCTATTATTATCAGTATAACTCAGCTTCAGGAGCGACCTACTGTATGTGTGCCACACTCGAAGGCGGATCTGGAAATAAAGCCGCCGCTGATTGTAATGGCGCCGATGGTACGGCTTTCTACTGCCTCTCTAATCCCTAGTTCTATTTGTGCTACCATGACTGTATGCGTATTTCTCTGGGTTTTACTCTCATTGAGTTGTTGGTAGTGATTGTTCTAATTGGGTTGCTTGTGACTGGCAGCATTGCTGGATACACGAAATTTAACCAACGTCAGGTACTGCTTACTTCCGGAAAAGAATTCATCACTATTCTTCGCACCGCACAAGCTCGGGCACATTCGGGAGTGAAACCCCCTAGTAATTGCACCACATTGCTTGGATACTCAGTGCGGGCAAGCAGGAATAGTTCCTCATACACGATGGCTGCACAGTGTTCCAACACAAGCATTACTGCCAATTCATACAAACTTGCTGCAGGAGTAATTTTTGATACCCCCGTAGATATTACATTTGACGGACTGAGCGGGGGCGTGAGTGGGACTATCGGAGATCTCTCGCTTTCATATTCTGATAAGACGTATCTACTGACAATTAATGAGGTGGGATCGATCACTGAGGGAGGGATTCAATGAGAAAAAACTGTAGTGAATCTGGCCAGACGCTCATTGAGATCCTTATTGCTATAACACTGATCGTATTTGTGCTTACCAGTCTCGCATCTGGGTTATCACTGGGTGTGAGGAACAGTAGATTTAGTGCAAACGCCAGTACTGCTAAAGATAGGATAACGGAGGCACAAGAGTGGGTGCGTTCGGTTGAGAACCAAGCGGGCTGGGAATCTTTTTATCAAATGGTGAGTGCAGATAATCCCCCTGTCACCTACTGTCTGACGAGCTTGCCTACGTCAGTTCAAGAGTTCGATGCTCTGATAGGCTCGAACTGTTTGCCATCAGAAACAATCCCAAATACAGTATTCAGTAGAGCTATGACACTTACTGTCGTGTCACCAACTGCAATTGATTCTCTAGTTACTATATCGTGGATAGATAGTGGAAAGGCACAGAGTGTGTCGACGACCACACGGCTTACCCAACATGAATAACACAAACTTGGATCGCCAGGCAGGATATACACTCATTGAATTAGTCGTAGTCATTGGTTTGACTGTTTTACTATTGATTACAGTCGTGTCACTCTTCTTCACATCCCTCACGGCTGGTGGAAAGACCTCCTCGGCAGTCTACACAAAACAAGTGGGTGACTATACGATGAGCCGGATCCAGTTTGCACTTCGCAATGCCCACAAAATTGTGCCAAACAGCAATGGCGATATTTGCACCTCCGGCATGGCGTCGATAGCAGTTGAGAATACTGACTTGGGTGTGACCGAATTCTTGGGAGAGACTGCAGCCGGGGTCAATCATATTGCATCGAACTCAGGACTCTTTTTAACCCCTGATGATGTAAGTGTGGTTGCCGGTCCTCAATTTGACTGCTCACCTTCTACGTATGGTACCTCCCGTTATGATGGATCGGCGCCGACGGTCACCGTGTCCTTTACTTTGCGTAAAGGAAATATGGGAGTCGATAAGACCCGTGACATTGTAGAGATCCCCTTTCAGTCGCAGATAACATTACGAAATTTCTAAGAGAATTAATTTATGCACTCAAAAGCAGGATATGAATATCTGCTCGCATATAAGATAACCATACCGATTTACGATTATACTGTGGAGTTTTGTCATCGTTGGATCGATTACAAATCGCGCACTAAAGATCAAATGGAGCAAGCTGCTAGATCAGGTTCTGTTAATGTAGCTGAGGGTTCAAAAGAAAAAAGTTTGGCGATGTACATCAAATTAGTCGGTGTGGCAGCTGCAAGTCAGGAAGAGTTGTTAAAAGATTACCAGTCATATGCACGGCAACATAAGATAGCGATATGGGATAAGACAAAGGCGAGGGAGATAGGGGAAGTAAGAGAGATATGGGAGATTATGCGAAATTCACCGACTCTCCCTGACTCCCCTCATTTCCCTAATCTCCCCGATTCCCCTGAGATCAGCGTGAATCTTATGATTACTCTGGTAAATCAGGCAAACTATCTTTTGCAAAAACTTGCTACTTCTCTAGAAGAAAAACATACGCGTGAGGGAGGATTTAATGAGAAACTTTTGCACGCTAGATTGCAGTATCGACGTACTCACTAGAACTCCTTGCGCTGTCACTTCCATCTCTCTACAATGAAGTAGTATGAGGAAAGTATCTTTGCATACAGCCAGTTCCGGTCAAGTAGGTATCATCGTCTTGTTGATAGTCGTTGTACTTTTGACGGTCGGAGTGTCTGTGGTGTCACGCACGACAAGCGATCTTTCAAACTCAACCAGCAACCAGGCAGCAAGCCGTGCATTAGATGCGGCAGATAGCGGTGTGGAACAGGCTCTCTCGCAAGATCTAACCACGATACCGCAGGGGCAACAACAACAAGTGTCCGGTATTCCAAACGCGACGAACGTTGCGTTTACAGTACGTCAATTGTCTTATCTTCAAACCACGGCTGAATTAGGTACTAGCGCTTCGATAGATGTGCGGGGTGTTCCAAATAACACCGTGTCATTGACGATCGACTGGTCAAAGGAGGCGGGTTGTGCGACGGATAACCCCGCATCACTTGTCATTACTATCTATAAAGAGATTGGTTCCACCCCTCCAGTGCGCCGCGTATTCGCAGGATCATGTACACATTCACCAGATGATGGATTTACTATAGAAAATCCCGGCTCAAACGGGTATTTCCGTACGGTCACGGTGCCGCTCGATACAAGTGACGCAATTGTGCGCATCCGCCCTGTCTACAACCGTACTGAGCTTAAAGTTACTGGCAACGGCTGGCAGTTGCCGACGCAGATATATACGATTCACTCCACAGCTCAGTCGGCAAACGGTCAAGAGACTCAGGCGGTGGAGGTCAATCGAGGTTTACCTATGCCACCCGCAATTTTTGAATATGTTCTCTATTCAGGTACGTCAATTACACAGTAGGAAAAAAAATGTATGAATGCAGTTGGTTTTGATCTTGGATCGTCTAGTTTAAAGATCGTAGAGGACGCCAAGAGTGGCAAAGACTCGCGCATTCTCAAGGCAATCGAATTCTCACATCCATTTGGCACGATGTTGCCTCAAGACAGCGCAAGTATGGGACAGTTGGCGGCGATGGTAAAACAAACATTGGTTGAAAAGAAAATCCCCACCGACAATATCCGAGCTGCTCTCCCCGAAAGTTTAATTTCTACAAAAATTATTTCGACACCGATGCTCTCAGATGCAGAGCTTGCCAGCGCAATCGACTGGTTAGCCGAACAAAATATAGCTATTCCGCTTGAAGAATTGAGTATTGAGTATGAAGTGTTGTACCGGCCAGATGCAAATAAACACGGCGAAAACATGCGCGTCATGTTGATTGGCGTCCCAAAAAAACTGATCCAAAACTACATGAGCTTCTTTGCTCACCTGGAGGTAGAACCGGTTGTCATGGAGACGCAGGTGATTTCGATACTGCGATCGATCATGGTCCCTGAAATGCCAACTACCCTGGTCGTCCACATGGGGGCAAATAATACTGACTTTTTTATCGTTCATAATGGAGAACTGGTGTTTGTCTATTCCTTTCCCAATGGCGGTAGACTGCTCACCCGGGCCGTAGAGCGTGGTTTGAACTTGGATTCACCCCAAGCCGAAGAGTACAAAAAAACCTATGGTGTCGACCCGACACAGCTTGAAGGAAAGATGGTGGGGATCTTACAGCCTGTGATGCAATTGTTTGTGGGAGAAATGCAGAAGGCTATGCAATTCTTTACCAGTCAGTTTGGAACTTTGTCTGTCAAACGCATCCTCCTTTCAGGAGGAGGTGCTCATTTGCCAGGTATTCTGCAGTATTTCACCACTCAACTGAATGTAGAGACGGTCATCGCGCACCCATTTTTGCGGTTTCAAACAGATACAAAAGTGCAATTGCCCCTAGACCGTGAAGCCTCATTTATCGTTGCTTGCGGATTGGCAATGCGGGAGGCCTAAAAAAATTGTATGCGCTCACTTTCAAATGTTAATTTTTTACGGGAGAGAGTCAGGATACAGGAAGAAGTGTATTCCCGTGACCGTAAAACAGCTTTTTTTACCACGATTGGTTTAGGAATATTTCTGGTGATCATTACAGCAGTGTTTTCATACCGGCTCTATCTTTCGAAAAAACTAGATGACACGAAACTTTCACTAGCTTCTGCTGAAAATGTCATCCGCAAAGATGCTCCGCAAATTATTGCCTACACGACAGTGAATGACCGGATCGGACTAGTACAGACGGTAGAGACGGCTAGGAAACAGCGCTGGGAAGCTATCGCTTATTTTTATAGCATTTCTCCGCCAGGAGTAAGTATCAAATCAGTAGACCTGTCCACTCAGGACAAGACAATCCAACTAGTTGTCAGTGTTCCCTCTATCTTCTCCCTGCAAGACGTGCTCAACACCTATGAATCGAATCAAATTCAGGACCGTGGGTATACACTTGAGTTTGGAGCCTTGAGCCGGGGAAAAACCGGGTCCTATGATATATCAGTGATTCTGCATATGAATACCAAAAAAACATGACATCCACGTTTGATCTAACCAAACTATCATTGGAGAGTATAGTCAGCGCACTGAAGCGCCGCCGCTATTTTACAGTGGCTTTAGTTTCTTGGATTGCCATGGGGGTTCTCTCTATTAGTGTACTTATTCCTCAAGCACAGCAGATTCTGGATGTCACAAAGCAGATTCAAAGTACACAGAGTGATCTGGATAAAGCCAAAACTGCAGCCGCGTTTGCTGATTCATTATCTGCTAGCAGCTTACAAAAAGAACTTGATAGTTTTAATCATGTGCTACCTGCCACGAAACCGATCATTCCCCTACTCTCATCCCTAGAGAGGGTTGCAGGCAATGCGCAGATAACTATCACCAGTTTTGACGTCGTACCGGGAAAAATCGCTACGCAAGGCGGCACGCTTGATACTACGGGACAGACAAAATCAACTATACCTGGGCTGTTAGCACTACCCCTAAAACTGGAGGTGATGGGGACGTTTGGCAATATGAATCTATTCTTCCAGGGTTTAGATGAGGTGGCACCGCTCGTACATGCCAGCAGTATCCAATTTGCAGCACTGGGTTCAAATTCCAAAGATGCATCAGCTTCCGCGCAGTTTAAGGCGGTGGTGAACTTAGAATCGCTCTTTATTCCTGATCAACCTAAGAAAGCGGTGTCTGGAGCAATCCCAGTATTAGTCAAGCGGACGCCGGAACAACAAGCGGTAGTAGACCGTGTTATTCAGCTCGCCAGTCAAAATGAATTTGTTCTCCCATCAGTCAATGCTTCTGGGTCAGGAAGACTAAATTACTTCACCTTCTGATTCTGCCATGCGGATGAAGACGTGTGTGCCGTCTTTGATGGCTCTAACCTTGGCAATAGAGCGGATGGAGTTGATAATTCTGCCATTTTTACCAATGACGCGTCCAAAATCTGCGGGTTCGACGGTGATGGTATAGACCATACTTCCGTCTTCTTCGGTTTCGCTGACTGCCACTGCATCCGGATTATCTACCAAATGTATCAGAATATATTCTAGAAGACTTTTCATTTCGAGTTTCTTTTGAGCAAACTTGCTACAGTTTCGGTCGGCTGTGCTCCTTTTGCCATCCAAGCATCTAGCATTGGCTTATCGATGACAAGAACTTTGGTGGTGGGGGTGTAATGGCCGATTTTAGCCAAGTATTCCCCATCTCTCTTTGACCGGGCTTCTGCGGCGACGATGCGGAAAGATGCTTGATTACGTTTGCCTGTGCGGACGAGTTTTATTTTTACCATATGATTTCAGACCCGTAGTATATCAAGAACCCCCAAGTTTCTCAAGAGCTGTCTTGGCCGCCGCAGCTGATGCATCCTGTTTGCTTTTCCCAGAGCCTGACCCTAGGGTCTGATCATCTACAGACACTTCTACCAGGAAGGTTTTCATATGATCCGGTCCAGACTCGCTTACAGTGCGGTAGACAGGTGTCGATTTTCCCTGAGACTGTACCAGTTCCTGCAAACTGCTTTTGTAATCTCTGTAGAGTCCCAACTCCAAAATCTCATCAAAATGTGGAAAAAGTACGGCGGAGACGAAATTTTTGCAGGCTTCAAAGCCTTGATCAAGGTACAGGGCACCCAAAAATGCTTCAAATGTATCAGCCAGGATCCCGACGTTGGACCTCCCGCCCGAGTGTTCTTCCCCATTGCTCATTTTGATCATGTCATCTAGACCCAGTTCTTTGGAAATAGTCGATAGCGTGGTAGTTTTCACCAGCGAGGCCCGAAAGCTCGTGAGTTTCCCTTCTTGTTCCTGTGGAAATCGCTTGTACAGCCACTCAGTGGTGATCAGTTCTAATACTGCATCACCCAAGAACTCCATCCGTTCGTTTGACTCGAGAGTCGCTGACTCATTTAAAATAGAGCGGTGTGAGAGAGCGGTTTGGAGTAACTGAGAGTTTTTAAATGTAGGAAGCATACTGCACTATGAGAGGGCCTCTTCAATAAAAATGACTAGGTCTGAGACCGTCTCCATGTCACCAAGATCACTGCGCCCTATCTGGATCCGGTACATCTCCTCAATTTTGGCCACAAGTTGGGCCATTTCCATTGGGCTCATTGAGAGATCAGCGCTAAAGTCTGTATATGGGCCGATATCCGACAACTCATTGCCAGTGATTTCGCTTAGTGTGTGTGCGACTTTGCCGAAAATTTCCGGACTAAGTTGTAGTGTTGTTACTGCCATATTTTTTTGCCACCACATTTAAGACCGCATGCACTAGTTTGGGAGAACTCTCGCTACCATACACCTTTGCTATTTCTACGACCTCATCGATAACGACGCTTGGTTTAGTGCCTGTCATCAATTCAAACACGCCAAGCCGTAGTAGCGCAACATTTGTTTTATCCATCTGGAGGATTTCGCGCTCTGGTGCTGCTTCGTG
Source organism: Patescibacteria group bacterium (assembly GCA_035479015.1). Classification (GTDB taxonomy): domain Bacteria; phylum Patescibacteriota; class Microgenomatia; order UBA1400; family UBA12028; genus DATIJC01. Next base: position 11,374 of record DATIJC010000042.1, read on the forward strand.
GATCTGGGCATCGATCTCACTTATCTTCTCTATGACGTCTTCAATGCGCTCATCCACCACACCAGCGAAACTGTATGTGTACAGTGCTTTAAAATCTTCAATTCTCTTGAGATGTCTGGGGTCTCTTGCTGTCTTCATGACTTTGCGGTCCGTGCCAAGGCGCGGCGAGCACGCTTCGTAACATATCCGATGGCGTTCTTTGCCACGGTCGATATTGCTTTTTGACCCGCTTGGCGTCTGCCGGAGCGGTGTGTCGAGTGACGACGTTTTGTTAGTGGTCCCATAGTTCCCCTTTAGTGTACGTTAAAAAAACATAAAAAAACAAGGCCCCCTTTGGGCCAGATGGTGTTTTTACCACGAAGTTTACCCGATTACAAGGGGTGGATGTATATTTTCTATTCGGTTTCACCAAGTCTCAGTTTTCCCGCTGCCGCCAAATTTTGTGCAGCATGTTCTACGAGTAGGTATGTAGCATACTCGACGCCTTTAGCTAAATCCCAGATTTGACTCATTGTTACTTCTTTATCCTGACCCACTTGCGCAATGATAAGATCTTGGATTGTTTCATATGGTGAGGGCATACCTATCTCCTTTCGAGTTCTTTTTTACAAGTTTCTATTAATTGTATATCAGACCAACTAGCAAACTGAAAAGTATCAAAACCATGCTGCATGGTGCCCAGCAGTTCTCCGGAACCGCGGTGCTTCAAATCATATTCAGCTAATGCATTTCCATCGTAGGTTTTGGCGAAATATGTTAGGCGACCAGTGGCTAGTGACTCGTGACTAGTAAACAAGAGACAGTACGCATCTTGCCCGCGTCGCCCTACCCGTCCGCGTAGTTGATGTAACTGCGCCAGGCCGAACCTCTCTGCCCCTTCGATCACGATGACGTTCGCTTTTGGAATATCCACGCCAACCTCTACCACTGGAGTGGTTACTAGCATGTCGGTCTTTCCTGACATCATGTTCGCAAAGATCTTGTCTTTATCTGCAATTTTTCCATGAAGTAGTGCAAGTTTGAAATCAGAAAAGACCTTTTTTAACCGCTCAAATTCTTGTTTTGCTGATTTGACACTAACTAGAGTTTCTATGACTGACTCCTCGATAAAAGGACAGACCACAATGGTTTGCTGTCCCGTCTGTTTCATTGTTTTCTGGATCCACGCGTATGCACCCGGGCGTTTTGATGAACCTACCACCCAGGTCTTGATATTTGAATTGGATTTATGCGGCAAAATAAAACTCACGTCCCTGTCAGCGAGGGCAGTCAACGCGACTGTGCGCGGAATAGGGGTTGCCGTCATCGATAAAAAGTGCGGTTTTTTCTTACCTTGGAAAAAAGATTCGCGCTGACTAACCCCAAATCGGTGTTCTTCATCAATAATTACGATCACAGGCTTAAATTTCTTGATAGTAAACAGCGCATGAGTGCCTACCAAAATGTCGCAGTCTACTGATTTTTCTTTTCCAGTGTAGATTCCAATACTGAAAGCTGATAACTGAGAACTGAAAACTTTTTTTAGTGTCTCGAAATGTTGGGATGCCAAAATATTCGTTGGGCAAACAAGAATTGCTTTTTTATTATTTTTAGCAGCAATCCAAAGTAGAAATGCGGCAACGGTTGTTTTTCCAGATCCAACTTCACCTTGTAAGAGCCGCTGCATTGGATGCGGTTGAGCGAGGTCTTTGGCAATATTTTGTATTGCATCTTTTTGAGAACTAGTTGGAGGGTATGGGAGCAATGCATAAAATTGCGAGATGTCTTTGTCAGAGACTGAAAGGGAAAAAATGCTGGCTGATTTTTCATGTTCGCGTTTTTTCTCCATGACATCTTTAATCAAGAAAA
>DATIJC010000043.1:0-6774 GCA_035479015.1 Patescibacteria group bacterium
CTCACGCTATCCCAATTGTAAGTGGACTAGTTGGCAAAAACCGGGAACCGATGATAATCCAATTCTCATGACTTATGTTCCCAATGCGCCAAAAGTTGAGGAGAAAAAGAATGAGTAATGAGCATGCTGAGGCAGCCAGAAAAAATCTATTAGAGCAGGCAAGAACGCACATGTCAGAGAGTGACTTTGCATGCTGGTTAGCAATTCTGCGAGGTTTTTACCAGTCTAGCCAAGATCTAGAAAAGAACGCTTCTGTAGTAAAAGTGTCGATAGAAAAAGGACTTGTCTCATACAGCGGTTATCATGTAAAAATTTCTCTAGAAGATTTTCGACAATTTAATCCGGAAAAAGAAAATGTTGCAGGTTACATCTTGCATGCGATGCATACGGGTCATTGGGAGTCTGGAGTGACTGCTCGAAGCCTTACGTTTGCTGATGAAGACGAACAGAGAGAATCGGCAGTAAGTCTCTATGTAGGTGTAAAACGCAGAGTGTTGAAACTATTTGAAGAAGAAAAAAGAAAATGAGTAAAGGAAACCAACTTGTAGTCACCGGTTCAATCGCGCAGGATAACATTTATATCCTGCCGAAGCTTTTATCTGACTATATTCAGTTTGGTGATGAGCACAAGATCTCCATATCAGTCCTATCAGAGACACATCGCAAACATTGGGGCGGCACGGGTGCGAACATTGCGTACACTGCCGCACTTCTGGGGGATCATCCGATCCTACTTGGGTCAGTCGGTAAGCATGATAAGGCATACATTGAAGCTCTCGAAAAAGTAGGGGTCAATACTGTGTTTGTGCACTACAGCGATGACGAAACTGCGATGTTTACGGTATTCACTGATAAGGCAAATAATCAAATAGGATCTTTTGGCGGTGGGGCGATGTTTGATGCTAAAAGTCTCACTATCCCCAAAACCCAAAATATTTTTGTAGTCATTTCCGCTCACGATCCATTACAAATGCTGGCGCAAGTGAATGAGTGTGCAGAAAGAAAGATTCCATTTTGTTTTGACATTGGACAACAGGCTCTCAATGTCTCTGTGGAGATGCTGACCAGTGGCTTGTCGTATTGTGAGATTTTGATTGCCAATGACTATGAGATGGATTTAATCGCCAAGCGAGTGAAGCGGACCAAGGAAGGTATATTCGCAAATATTCCGCTGTGTATCACGACGTTCGGGGCAGAAGGTTCAGTGATCACAGGCATGCGCGCCGCAAAAGCTATTCCCATTCCAGTCGCTAAGCCCGAACGAGTTATCGATCCGACTGGTGCAGGTGATGCATACCGTGCTGGATTTTTCCATGGATATTTAGCGGACAAGCCGTTGGAAGTTTGTGGTAGATTAGGATCAGTGGCTGCTAGTTTTGCCGTGGAACAACATGGTGGCCAGGAACATAAATTCACGCTGGAACAGTTTAACAAACGTTATGAGGAAAATTTTGAAAAGGAGTCATACGTATGAGTGATACATTACTACCTGAAGGTGTTTTACCATTTGATGACAGTACTGAACGTGAGTTAACGCAGACTGAATCACACCCAGGTTCAGGAGTTGTAAAAGGGATTGTGCATTCTGCTAATCGTCGAGAAACGGATGCAGAGGAAAATGATCCATTCATAAAAGGGGTAGAAGCTGGACGAAAAACTAGAGAAGAGCAGAGTGAAAAGAGAAAAGAGCTTCAAAAAGAAATGTTTATGAATCAAATCCAAAATAGTAGGACGTTTGACGAACTCAATAGTTTGTTCTGGAATCCTAATAGTGTGCAGAAAGAAGCTATACAAGAGTTTCAGGCAAATGAAGATGCTCAAATCGAATTGCTCGGCAAAATTATGAAATATGAAATCAGATATAATATTAATAGCGGCGTTAGTAACAGAACTTCTGAGCAGATTCGTAATAACCGAGTCCAACAGCTTCTGGCGTTAACAAAATCATATCCTGCATTTAGAGGACTTGAAGTTCAAGCGAGTGCAGATGAATATGCTAGGGGCTTGCAAGACATTACGAAAAGACCATGACGGCGGATAGATCTTGCAATAGTAGGCAACATTTGGCAATATTAGGCAATTGATCTAGGCGGAAACTTTGTTGTATTGTCATCCTGAGCATCCTGGTACTCCAGGAGGTCGAATGGATAGTTTTCTTTAAAATAGATCTTTCCAACCTGGGTTTTGTTTTGCTATAAGATCACGTTTTTTCTTTCTGATCCAACCTTTTAGTTGTTTCTCTCGCGCGATTGCTTCTTCGACATGGCTATATTCTTCGATGTAGACTAATTTGTGACACTGATGTTCCTTTGTGTAACTTTTGTCATGTATGTCATATTTATGTTCCAGCACTCTTCTATGAAGGTCATCGGTAACACCAATATATAAATTTCCCAAATTACTTGCCATCATGTATACCCAGTATCGATAAACCTTCATCCAATTATCATACATAAAACTATCCGTTCGACTGCCAAGATTACTTGGCGCGCTCAGGATGACAGACAAGACACATTGTTTAGTACTGAGTTTACCCTGAGCGATTAGCCGAAGGGCTCAGGATGACAATGCATAAACTTTTTGTCGATAAACTATCCATTCAACCGTCAGGTCTCCTCATCGGCGACTTGACTGCTCAGGATGACAATGCTATCTTCCCGTAGTCTATGCCAATCGATCTTAAAAACTGGCCGCTGTTTTATAAAGACGTTCTCAAAGTCAAAGACCCAAAACACCATCTTGCTGTTTGCTGTCTATGGACGGAGCGGCAAGCTGTGGAAGGGTTGCTCAAAGATGTTCCCTACAACACGATTGGTAACCTCTATAGTGCGCAGGGCATCAATGCAATGCTGCGTAATATTTTTGCCAACCCGCACATCCGCGTCATATTAATTTGGGGAGCGGAGATGAGTTTATCGGGCCATTCACTACTGATGTTCTCACAAAAAGGAATTGATACAAATAGAAAAATTATCGCCGCCCGCGGCGAAATTGAAAACGAAATCCCTGATGACATCATTAAAGAATTTCAAGAGATGGTCGCAGTTGTGGATATGCGCGGGCGAAGCGCAGTGGATTTTGTCGCCAAAGCAAATGAATTGTCTGCAAAATCCATTGAGCCATTTGCCAAGCGCAGTAGGGAATTCCCACGCAGTGAACCGGTAGTGCGCTTGCTTCCCAGCGAGCAGACAGGATTCCGTGTTTCCTCACCAAAGGTGGCAAAGACATGGTTGAAACTTTTAAACGAAATTTCCAAGTATGGCAGACCCAAACACACGCGCTACAGTAAAGATAATAGTCTAAAGGAAATTTTAAACTTAACTGCCGTGGTCACTGATGAGGATCCAAACGACATTTATTTTCCGGAGTATCTGCCTTTTGCACGCGTGGAACTAGAGGCATATTATGCAGAGATTATGACCAGCCGGCAAATTCCCGGAGTGGCATACAACTACGGAAAACGCTTGCGGCTAGACCTCGGTGTAGATCAAATCGCTAAGATGAAAGAATTGCTGAAGAATAGGCCAGATAGTAAAAAAATGGTAGCGATCACGATCGATCCGGTGCGAGATTGGGGAGAGGTAAATAATGGAGATACGCCGTGTCTTGTAATGATATTAGGTTCAGTGCAGGATGATAAATTCTTTTTGACCTGTCACTTTCGCAGTCAGGACATGGTACATGGATGGCCGCGCAACACATTCGCTTTGAGAAAACTGCAAAAAGAAATAGCTGATAGTGCAGATATGAAGATGGGGCCACTTACCATGATCACGCACAGTGCGCATATGTATGCGGATGATTTCGGCTTGGTCGATGACTTACTGATGAAGCATTATGAGGGTGAATTAGGATTCACGCCGCAGGTGCATTTTGATTTTGATAGCCGCGGGAATGCGATCGTGGAAATGATCAATGAGGCTGATGCGCAAAGTTATCCATATTGGTCGCGGCGGTATGAAACACAAGCTGTACCCATGGCAATAGAGCGCATGATGAAAAAAGTACCCAAGGGCAAGCTGATACGAGCAACAATTTTTGAACCAAATGGCGGACCGGCGATAAAAATGTTTGAGGGGCGTACTGCACAGGAAGTAGCTTGGCAGATTACTGATTGGAACTATTTGACGATCCCCGGGCACCTCATGTATGTAGGATTGGAGTTGCAAAAGTGTGAGGAAGCGATCAAAAATGGAACAAGCTACGAACAAGATCCGGCGTAAATATGAATAACTTTCGAAAACAATTGCTGGAAAAAACAGGGGCTTACAGTGAGCTTAAGAAAACAGTTACAAAAAGTACAAAGACCGACCTAGGACAAGTTAAACCAATTCAAGTGAGCACGAAACAAAAATCTGTTTTTCCCGAGGGATCGATTATCAACAAGCCTATGTTTGAACGCATGAAAAGCTACTTAAAATCTCATCAGTGATTGTCAGTTTTAAATGCACTCTTCTTACTCACTGCTACCTGGCCACTGGCAGAGACTGATTTCGCTTGGAAATCATAGCGTGTGTTCGGTGCTAGATCGCTCACTGTGACACTATGGTTGGTTGTCAGTGTAGCATCCAGTGAACTGTTGCTGCCAAGTGGTGAAACACCTGCTAGATCATAGAGTACTTGGCTTGTTGCCGGGATGCTTGTAGTCCAGGTTAAAGTAATCCCTGTTTGTGTTTTGTCGGATGCAGTGAAATTCGAGATCGTTATCGTACCCGTCGATGGGGTGGATGTCGGTGTAGGTGTGGGTGTCGACGTAGCGCTAGCTGTAGTGCTGGGAGCGGGTGTAGAGAGAGTGAATGAGTACGTCTGAGGGAAAGCCAATATATCGGCATTCGATGTGTGAGAAGCGATCTTACTCAACGTCTGGTCAAAAGAAAGGGTACTTGTCCCGACTGCTGAAGGGGTTAGCGCCAGGGTGCCTAGTGCAATAGATGCAGAGTTACTGTAGGGGGCAGAAGGAGAGTTGGTCAGATACACGACTTGAAACGTCGCAACGCTTCCCGAAATTTGCTTGGTATTCACGGCGAGGCGCATGCCAACTGGTATAGTAGGGGTAAAGGTGATATCTGAATAATTCCCGCTACTTGAGAGCGAGAAAGTAGCTTGGATGCCATCAATTTGCTCAGTAGATATTGTCGAAGATAGTGATATATCGGTTTTGTTGCCTACGGTCAAATTTCCACCCGCCGGACTAAAAGTGAGATGAGCTGTTCCACTGCTGACTGAGGCTCTACTGCCCCCACTAAAACTTTGTTGGAGCGCCATAGCTCCTACTGAAACACCGACAACGATGATTGCGACGATAATGAAAGGTATAGCTTTTTTCCAATTTGTCTTGGGGGTAGCTGAATGAAACTCAGGTTCTTGGGTGACGGGGGCTTGGGTAATGGGAACTGAAAAATTATTTTTGTCATCCATACTAATTAAACAGTAGAAGATCTGCAGACTGGTGTCAACTGTTGACTTGAGAGCCAGATCTTCATATCCTGTTTATATGAAATATTTCTTGCTGGTGCTGTTTTTTCTTACGGTTTCCACAGCTACAGCACGAGCCACGGATTACTACTTCAACAGCGCTACTGGCAGTGATAACAATAATGGCACGTCTACATCTACGCCATGGAAGAGTGCTGCAAAGATCAATACCCTAGATCTAAATGCCGGTGATAACCTGTATTTCCAGAGTGGTCAGTCCTTCCCAGTAGCAGCAAAGTTGTATTTGCAAAATAATGACAGTGGTACGGCAACAAATCCAGTGACCTTCACTACGTATGGTGGTAGTAACCCTGCAATTTTTAACGTTTCATCTTCTGATGACGCAATATATGGATATAACGTTTCCGGACTACGTATAAATAATTTGACTCTTATCGGACCTGGGAATGCGACCGCGGACACTGTGGTCGGTATCCTCATCTACACCACTTCAGGACCACAGTCCAGTTTAAAAATTGACAAGGTAGATGTGAGCAAATTTGGCAGAGGGATCGTGATCGGATCGGGAAATGGCGCACAGCATTCCGATATCAGTGTCACAAATGCCTTGGTTCACGATAATACATTTGACGGCATGCTCACTTTCTCAGCATCCACACCGGTATTAAATAATGTATATGTTGGCTACTCGCGCTTTTACAACAATACCGGGAAAGCGGGTCTAAATAAAAACTCAGGTAGTGGGTTGATCGCCGGAGGTGTGAATGGTGGAGTGATTGAGCACAACGTGGCTTACAACAATGGTGCTCTGGCTGATGCCGGTGAAGGGCCGGTAGGTATCTGGGCCTATCAGGCTAACAATGTAAACTTCCAGTACAATACATCGTACAGTAACCGCACTGGTGGTCCAGCAGATGGGGGCGGATTTGATTTGGATGGAGGTGTGACGAACTCCATCATGCAGTACAACTATGCATACGACAACGATGGAGCATGTCTGGGTGTCTACCAGTACTCAGGTGCAGGGGAGTGGAAGGACAATATTTTCCGTTACAATATTTGTCAGAACAATGCCCGTAAAAATGGGTACGGGGAAGTAACTTTCTGGAATAACTCGACAGGTATAGCAAATGCGCAATTCTATAACAACACCTTTTATACGAGTCCAACTTCGAACACAAGTCCCGCAGTGGTGACGTATCTCACCACTAATGCTACAAGTAGTTTGATCATGCGGAATAACATTTTTTATACGACTGACACATCACCGTTTGTGTACGATCCGTATGGTCAATCCGGTTCCACTTTTCAGTCAAACGACTATTTCAATAACTCTGG
>DATIJC010000044.1:0-4941 GCA_035479015.1 Patescibacteria group bacterium
TGCAATTGGGATACCTTGAGCATCCATAAAATTTTCCGCGCTTACTGGATTTCTCACGGATCTCACCCTCACCACACTCTGGGCACTTCATCCCCTCTACTCTGTAGATTAATTTACCAGTAAATTTGCAATCGGGGAACCTATCACAGGAGACGAATTTACCAAACCTGCCAGAACGGATAACGAGGTGTCCTTGTTTACAAAGTGGACAAATTTCATCCCCCATTTTTTCTACCGGAACCTGGGCGCGCTCTGCAGTTTCCGTAACTTTTTCAACATCCTTTTTAAAGGGAGTAAAGAAGGCTTTAATCGTAGCAACCCACTTTTTCTCTCCGCGGGCAATCGCATCTAAGTCATCTTCCATCCCAGCTGTAAAACCATAGTCCATCTCTTTGGGAAAGTTCTTAGCTAAAAAATCGACAACAGTCGTGCCAATCGCAGTTGGAACAAAGGCTTTGGCTTCCCGCTCTACATAACTGCGTATTTCTAATACTGAGATAATAGAGGCATACGTACTTGGACGGCCGATACCTAACTTTTCTAATGCTTTCACTAGTGAGGCATCGTTGTAGCGTGCTGGCGGCTGTGTAAATTTTTGCAATGCCTCCAAGTCCTGATATGAAAGTGACTGCCCCACAGTAAGTTTCGGCAATATCACATCATCGCTACCCGGAAACACCTTCATCCACCCATCAAATAATAAAACTGAACCAGTTGTCTTTAATAAATAACTTGATACTTGGATTTTGGAATTTGGATTTTTCGTGGTTTCAACCACGATCGTTGTTTGATTAAACCGTGCTTCTTTCATTTGTGTAGCGATAAACCGGCGCCAAATCAAGTCATAAAGTTTAACATGTGAATCATCTAACCCTTCGGCAAACTCAGGGCCTTCGGCCTTTTTTTCTACGTCTGTAGGACGTATTGCCTCATGTGCTTCCTGGGCATTCTTACTTTTGGTTGTATAGATTTGCGGTTTCTCAGGAATATACTGCGGACCAAAGGTGGCTGAAATATACTGCCTCGCACTATCTATAGCAGACTCAGCCAAGTTGAATGAATCCGTGCGGTGATATGTTATTAAGCCCCGCTCATACAAGTCCTGAGCCAACTTCATGGTGCGCTTGCTCGTGAAACCAAGTCTGTTTGCCGCAGCTTGCTGAAGTGTGCTGGTGGTGAATGGCGGATAGGCTTTCCGCTTGCGCTCTACCTCTTCGACATTTGCGACCGTATACTTCGCTTTCTGTAAATCGGCAATGATTGGATCAGCTTCTTCTTTGGTGTGCGGAAGTATTTCTTTATCATCCTTCTTCCAAAGCATCACTTTGATATTTGGATTTTGTAACTTGGATTTTTCGTCGACAACGTCGACGGATATCTCCCAATACTCTTCTGGCACAAAAGCTAACCGTTCTTTCTCACGCTCAACGATCAATCGTAGCGCGACGGACTGCACCCGCCCTGCCGACAAACCGCGGCGCACTTTTTTCCAAAGAACCGGTGATAATGTGTAACCCACCAAACGGTCAAGGACACGACGGGCCTGCTGCGCATCCACTAGATCCATATTGAGGGTGCCGGGATTATCAATAGCGTGTTGAATTGCAGTCTTGGTTATCTCGTGAAAAGTTGAGCGGACAAAGGGCGATTTTGTAGATGATTTTAGGAGTTCCTGAATATGCCACGAAATAGCTTCTCCCTCGCGGTCAGGGTCTGTCGCTAAATAAATAGTTTTTGCAGTTTTCGATAGTTTTTTAAGCGTTGAGATAACTGCACTCTTCCCTTCACTCTTTACATACTCGGGTGCAAAATCATGCTCCACGTCAATTCCCAGCGTGCTCTTTGGCAAATCTCGGACGTGCCCCATACTTGCTTCAATCTCATAGTCAGCTCCTAAAAACTTCTTAAGTGTGCGTGCTTTAGTGGGGGATTCGACGATGACTAGATTCATAGGCAAACGGTTATTGTACCAGCTCGTCCACTATATCACTAACATTGGTAACCAATTTCGCACCAAGGTTTATAAGTTCCTTCGTTCCCTCACTATACAGTGAGTCGATTGGTCCAGGAACTGCAAATACTTCCCTCCCTTGCTCTACGGCCAATCTGGCCGTGATCATACTGCCGGAATTTTTGGCAGCCTCTGTCACCACCACACCCAAACACAATCCAGACACAATCCTGTTTCGGCGGGGAAAATTTTGTGGCATTGCTGGGACCTCCGGTTCAAATTCAGTTACCAGAGTATTTCCCGTCTCAAGCATGCGTTTCGCAAGACTCGCGTGACTTTTTGGATACATGTAGTCAAATCCAAATCCCAGTACACCAATAGTTTTCCCTCCCGCATCTATTGCAGCGCCGTGAGCTATAGCGTCTACTCCATACATAAAACCTGACACGATAGTAAAACCAGCTGTGGCTAAATCCCTTGCCAGTGAGTATGTCACTTTCCTACCATAGTCAGTGACATGCCGCGTCCCGACAACTGCAATCATTGGCTTGGAAAAGTCAGGTAATTTGCCTCTTACATACAATCTTTTCGGTGGATCATCTATTTGTGACAACAATGGGCCGGGTTGAGTATAATGGAAAACACTCATGCTTTTACTTATACTCTTTTCATTTCTAGCGGGTTTGGCTACAGCACTCTCTCCTTGTGTACTGCCAGTTCTACCAGCCATTTTGTCAGCTGGGTTATCCGGCAGCAAAAAGCACTCCCTGGCAATCATTATTGGCCTGGTTGTGAGTTTTTCGTTTTTTACGTTGTTTCTCACAACAATCGTTAAGTTACTGGGCATTGATCCAAATATTTTGAGATTCGTCAGCATTGCGATCATCGCGGTTTTTGGTTTGATACTAATTTTCCCAAAATTCTCCGATTGGTTCGCCCGCTTTACGTACGGGATAGGCAACATCGGCAGCAGTGTAGATACCGAAAGCGGACTACTACTTGGCGCTGCGCTTGGACTTGTGTGGACCCCCTGCGCCGGCCCCATATTGGCCTCAGTCTCCACGTTAGCGCTCACCAGCAGTGTAAATTCCAGCGCGGTGATATTAGTTATTTTTTACTCGCTTGGCGTGGCACTGCCATTAGTAGGATTATTATTTGGCGGTCAAAAGCTACTTTCTAGTGTTAGGGGCCTAAATCCTTTCGCTGAAAAGATCCGCAAAGTATTTGGGGTGCTTATGGTATTGACTGCCATCGCTCTAGTTTTTAATTTCGATAGAACGATTCAAGTATTTACTGCCAGGTATTTACCCTTTTTCCAAGTTGATACAAATAGCTCGGTCACAAAAGAGTTGTCGCGCTTGAAAAACACAGCACAAATATTTTCAAACCAAACTGGACTCTCGCAGACATTACCTGTATTAGGTCCCGCACCTGAATTGACTGGTATAACTGGCTGGGTAAATACAGATCCAATTACGCTTCAAAGCCTGCGGGGAAAAGTAGTCCTCATCGATTTCTGGACCTACTCATGTATCAATTGCATCCGCACGCTGCCACACCTCATTTCCTGGTATGACACCTACAAAGACAAAGGATTTGTCATCATCGGAGTCCACTCACCTGAATTTGAATTTGAAAAGGAGCATGGAAATGTGGTAACAGCAGCTAAACAATTGGGAGTCACGTATCCTATCGCCCAAGATAATAATCTTGCTACTTGGACCGCGTATCAAAATCAGTATTGGCCAGCCCACTACTTACTGGATAAATCCGGGAATGTCCGGTACGTGCATTTTGGAGAGGGAGAGTATGACAAGACTGAGCAAGCGATTCAGACACTACTGAAAGAAGCCGGTGCCACAGATTTTCCTACAGTGTCACCAGATACTAGTCACCAGCCACTAGTCACGCTTAATCCAGAAACACCTGAAACATATTTAGGATATACACGGGGAAACAGCTACACAGACAGTGAAACCCCTATAGTCAAAGATGCTGTACAGTCATATCGCTATAACGGCAACCTCATTGATGACCAAGTGGGAATCAGTGGTGAATGGAAAGTTGAAAGTGAGAGAATTACGTCGGGTTCTGACACAAGCACGCTTACTATCAATTACTCTGCCGCCAAAGCCTATCTGGTTTTAAGCGGGACAAGTTCTAAACCGGTAATAGTAAAACTGGATGGTCAGGTAACCAAAAATTTTATGGTCACAGAAAATAAACTCTATACCTTGGCGGAGCTTCCCTCTCCTAGCCGGCACACGCTGGAGCTTACGGTGCCCTCTGGCATCAGTGCCTATGCCTTCACTTTCGGAGGACAATAGTGAAAAAGCGGCTTCTTCCCCTTTTTATTTTTTTGATTTTTATTTTTAGTTCCACACGTGCGAGCGCTACTCCAACCATCATCATGAACTTTGCCACGATGAATGACTTGAATTGGGCAGCCATTGAACCTGAATGGCAAGCTACAGTCAAACCACAGATTGAATCTGAGATATTACAGTGGAAGAATGCAATCAACCTCACCCCTAACCCCTCTCCAAACATAGGAGAGGGGAAAATATATCCAACCATCGGGTGGTCGACTCTCATGGAGTACATGAACTTTCCCCTAGATACACCCAGTGAAAATTCAGTGTACGCCATCAAAACACGACGCATTTTAGAAGTTGCACAGGATTTGAATTTTCCTGTGTTTCTACCGCTTAACGGTTTCCAATGGTGGGACCAACTGCCCGAACTGTACAACTGGTGGGATAGTGACGGTACACATACAGATCCCGCCTTTTTTGCTAGACAAAAAAATCCACAAGAATTTACGGCAAGATTTATTGCCGGCTACAACCCAGACAATCAATGGAATGTAGAGTGGCAGGGTCGGCAAACGCCGATGAAATTAAACTACCGCAATTGGGGTGGTGGCGGATTCCGCCTCGCTCCCCCACCTGACTTGGTTGACAACGGTAAAGCACCACTCTCATATAGAA
>DATIJC010000045.1:0-1829 GCA_035479015.1 Patescibacteria group bacterium
GGCAGGGGTGAAACGTATCATATAGAGAGGTGACAATTTTTTTGACACATCCCCACCGTTATACAGCCAATCGCTCACCGGAATCCCCAATGGGAATTGTAGTATCCACCTTCGCCAAAGCAGTAATGGAATAAATGAAAGAATCATGACAGCTACCATGTCCAATCGAAGCAAACCCCAAAAACTAAACTCCGCTAGTGCAAGTGCGGCAAAAGCAGGCAATATAAAAACTGCCATCGGTTTGAGTAAGACGGCCAGAGCGAAACAAAATCCGGAGAGTAGTAATGGCAACAGTTTTTTTTGTTTGGCAAATCTATGGAAAAGACATAGTGAAGCCAACATGAACAAGACTACAAACGGCTCGGGCAGTATCACTCTCGAGTAATATACAGAGTACGGAATAAAACCGAAGAATAAACCGACACATACAGCAGTTGCCTGGTCATAGAGTTTGCGGGAGAGCCACATCAAAAGGCCAAGTGATACGAGTGAGGCAAAAATAGAAAAAACTCTCGATGTGATAACAAGGTCAAGCGCGGGGAATACTTGAATTATCTTTGCAATGACCCCGTTCACCATGGGAAATTCCACCATCCGATATCCCATTACATTGTCCTTCCCGCCATTTTCCTCTCCAGACTGTATGTTCGATAAATCTTGATACCTCGGGTGTAAAAGATCGATGCCGTGCTTCACATACTCACGGGTAACTGATGCGGTGTCCGCCTGACGAAAACTGTGCCAATCTGCCAACGGATTTGTCAAACCATACAGCCGCACAATAAGGGAAAGAACAAAGATAAAAACTATTGCTAATCGGAATTTGGGCATAAAAGCATATTAAATGCCGCCGTTGTTTGTTGCGGGCCGAGACGCTTTCCGTTTCCTCTCCAGATCAATCACTACAAAACCTACTGCCAACACGCTCCAATAAAGGAACGCTACCTTGGATGCCTCAAATACATCTATGTATGCCGCGTTCAAGAACATTCCCAGTGAACCAGCTAATATTCCTATGAGTACAGCGCGAGAAATTGGCTCAACTTCCCCTCGAAGCGTACGAATAGCCGCATAGAAGAAAATCGCAATCGGCCCATAGAATCCGATCACACCCAGTATTCCCGACTCACCAAGATTACGCAGGAAATCATTGTCAGTGCTCTCTGCTTCTGTAAATTCTGAAAATGACGCTTTCGTGAGTGTGGAGTATCCAGAACCTAAAAGAGGGTCCCTCATGAATCCGTTTATCGCTCTCGGCCATAGTGTCTCAAAACGGATACATGCCGATAGACCATACACATAGGTACAGTCAGAGAATTCACGAGGAACTTGAATTACCTGCGTTACCGTTTTACCACCAACCGTAGCAGTAATGGTTTTCTGATCGGGAATATTTTTATACACATCAGGAGGAAGCGGGCGCGCTGTAACAACCGGTACGGGCGTAACGGGAATAGGCCGCTCATCGGTAACATCAAGTGGTTCGACTGCAATAGTATTGGATGGCTTCTGGGTAACTGGCTTTGTCAGTGCTTCTAACTGCTTCTGGGCTGTCTGGACAAATCCCAACTGTGAGAAGCGCGAGGAGAGATCACCAAGTGTAAGCATGACGACTAGTGAAAAACCCAGGACCGCAACCCCTCGGGTTAACATCCAAACCCATGAGCGTTTTGCTAAACCCACCAGGACCACCAGGACAGAGATTGCCAGCAAGTATGCAATAAACGAAGAACGGGATGATCCTAGAATAAGCAGCCAAAATCCCATCACGAATAAAATAAGTAAAAATGCTTTCCAACCTTTGCGCTTCGTAAAGAAGAACAGTGACA
>DATIJC010000046.1:0-4336 GCA_035479015.1 Patescibacteria group bacterium
AAAGATGAAGACTATGACCGCTATGGAATTGCCGGCGGGAAACTCTTGCGCGATGGCCTCATTGATGTGGAAACTATCATTGAGAAACCAGGGAAAGAAAAGGCACCTTCGGATCTAGCTAACGTCAGCGGGTTTTTATTAACACCGGATATTTTTGGCTATCTAGATCAAGCACAGGCAAACTTACAGCCGGGCAACGAGCTCTACTATAACGATGCGCTTAAGCTCATGCTGGCCGACGGCAAGAAAGTGCTCGCCGCAGAGATAAAAAATGGCCGCTACTACGACACCGGGAATAAATTGGAATATATGAAAACTGTCGTGGAGTTTGGCAGTAAGCATCCAGAAATTGGTGGCGAATTTTCTACCTGGTTGAAAAACTTTGTTACAGCAGCCTAAGATAGGTGCATGAGTATTTTTTCTCACCGCGAGACGGCTGATTTTTCGAGGACGCCATTTTTGCTCTACGCCCTCATGATGTTGGCCGTGTTT
The DNA here is from genome assembly GCA_035479015.1 of Patescibacteria group bacterium. Taxonomy (GTDB): domain Bacteria; phylum Patescibacteriota; class Microgenomatia; order UBA1400; family UBA12028; genus DATIJC01. The sequence continues at coordinate 493 of DATIJC010000046.1, forward strand.
ACTGGTGATGCGATCATGAGCTACCTTTCTCCCGTGCTCCTGAGCAGTTGGCTAGGGAGTACAACCAAGATGGGTTTCGTCTTTGCAACATCTTCGCTAGCGGGGATGAGCATGGATTTTTTCTTTGCTAAGGCATTTGGTAACCGCGGTGTGCGGTTTTTCCTACGGATCGTGATGCTGCTGGGCCTGCCATTTCCATTATCGCTTTTGGTCTCACATCAATTACCCAGTATTTTATTTGCGATGGTGGTGTGGGGAATTTACTTTGAGGCTATGGTCTTTGCCAATTATCATGCAGTGCACAGCATCGTGACCAAGGAGCATTTTGCCTGGGCCTGGGGAATACTAGCGCTGTTTCGCAACCTCTCGCTGGTTATTGGTCCAGCTCTTGCTGGCTTCTTATTACAGTCAGCTGAACGTCCGAATGAACCACTCTTCGTAGCAGCCACACTCTATGGAATAGGAATACTATTTTTCATAGTCTTGAGAATGACTTCTCATTTGGGAAAGTATCATCCGTTGACGCCTGAGGAAGCCAAACCGCGCAGTATTAAAGAAGAGCTACGGTTATGGCTTACTCTAGAGAAAACACTGTGGCCGCTTTTAGGTCTAATGTTGCTCTTTTACTTCGTCGACTGTGCATTTTTCTCAGTCGGACCGCTTTTTTCTGAGCATCTCAAAATGAGATCTGAGGTAGGCGTGCTATTTATGAGTATGTACAGCGTTCCAGGACTATTTATAGGATTCTTTACTGCAAAGCTTGCCAAGCCATTTGGCAAAAAACGGATTGCCTATGTAGGCGGTATCATTGGCGGAATTGGATTAGTCTTGATCCGCACTGTTACGGCGGTCCTACCGATCCTTGCGATCGTTTTCATCGCCTCCATTGGTCTGGCTATCCTGTGGCCGGAGCTGACTGCAACCTTCGAAGATTTTATTGCTAGAACTGGACGGTTCCGGGGTGACCTCATCGGTTTGACGGCAATATTTGGCAGTATTCCGTATGTCATTGGTCCGATAGTGAACGGATTTTTAAACGATCGCATCGGCGAACAGAATGTGTTTGCTTTTTGGGGAGCATTACTGGTTGTTTACAGCGGCGCACTCTTCTTCATCGTCAAGCGTAAAGTGCGTCTGCCAGAACAGCAATTAGTTGAGGTGGCAGTGATTGAGGAAACCGTGTAATATTACGCTGGCTCCTACTCGCGAGAGGGAAAGAATTATTTTCCTCGATAGTGTTAAAACGGGAGCACAAGTTCTGTCCCGCTGTGGCGGAATGGACAGTGCATACCCACTCCGTATTTTTTTTGCGGGGAACACCTTCTTTTCATTCTCGCTGTAGGAGCCTAAAATAATTTTGAATTGAAGTTATATGACAAAATCTGACAAGCAATTTTTTGAACATAATTTCTCCGTACTCAATCAAAGATATGAGGGTTTACATGAGGAAGTAAGTGCCTTAAATCAGAAATATGAGAAACTGCTCACTGTGACAAGCAATTCAGCGGGCGATATAGCCAAAATTGAAGAAAACACGGCAGTACTTTCACATCATAATGGAGAGCACTTTGATAAAAATGAAGAACAGGACAAAAGACTGGATCGTCTTGAAAAGAAAGTGGGTTTGCCACGCCTCGCCCTATAACTGGTTTTCCCGTGATAAAATTAGGAATCCTTTGCCTGGATAGCTTAGCGGTAAAGCACTCCCTTGGTAAGGGAGAGACCGTGGGTCCAATTCCCACTCCAGGCTCAAAAAATCGAATTTAAGAATGCTGGGTTACCCAAGCGGTCAACGGGGGTAGACTGTAAATCTACTGGCTTATGCCTACTAAGGTTCGAATCCTTAACCCAGCACATCAGGAATGCTACAGTAGAGTGTGCTGCGTAAATTTCTGTTGCTTATTTTTCTTTTCTTTTTTTTAAGTGAAGCTCAGGTTTCTGCTTCGGATTGGTATGTCTCGCCAGCGGGTAGCTCTTCCGGCGATGGCACCATAAACAGTCCGTGGGATCTACAAACCGCACTTTTTCAACCAAGTGGTGTAGTTGCCGGCGACACAGTTAATATGCGCGCTGGGACCTACACAGGTAAATTTATAAGCAATCTCAATGGAGCTAGTGGATCTGCCATTCTAGTACGGCCGTACCAAAGTGAAGCCGTCAAACTTGATGGTTACGCGCATACGACAGTAGCCGCCACAATAAATTCGGCTGCCACAAATACCTCGATGACGATCCAAGTCACAGACGCTACACATATCAATAGAAGTAACTATCTTCACGTGGATGATGAGGATATGATGATCACCGCCATAAATGGCAACGTGGTGACTGTAGTGCGGGGAAATCCCAGTGGTTGTCCTGCTAGCGTCTGTCCCTCGCATTCAATCGGTACGGCAGTGCATGTAACTGGAAACATACTGGAAGTGCACGGATCATATACATGGTTTCGCGATTTTGAAATCACCAGCAGTGATCCAAATCGTGTATCTCAAATATCAGACTCCAACCCAAACGACATGTGGCTTGGTGAAGGTCTGGATGTTCTTGGTCCGTATACAAAATTTATTAACCTGGTCATTCATGACACCGCCCAAGGGATAGGTGATTGGCAGACGGCAACTAATGCTGAGTACTACGGCAATATTGTCTACAACAATGGTTGGACAGCGCCGGACCGTGGACACGGTCACGCGCTTTATTCACAAAACAATACAGAGACAAAATACTACAAAGAAAATATTTTTTTCGAATCATATTCAGATAACATGAGCATCTATGGTTCGTCGAATGCGTTCTTAAACAACTTTTGGTTTGAGGGGAATGTGATGTTTAGCGGCAGACAGCTTTTTGGCGGTGGTGCGCCAATGCAAAATCTCACGCTAAAAGAAAATTTCATTTACGATGGATTTTTCCAACTTGGATACCAAAGTCATGCAAATACAGGACTTACGATGACTGATAATTTTTTCCCCAAGCCTATTTACATATATTGGTGGACAAATATCGCTGCTACAGGTAACACTTTCTTTTATCGCAACTATAGTTGTCCATTTAATTTTCAAGCAGACGGGACGGACACTTCCACACTCAGCTTTGATCACAATACGTATTACTACAACATCGCTAACTATCCTACGGGTCCAGTATTTTGCTGGCAAAATACTTCACTTGCTCCAAGTGATCCAAATTATGATACGGTACTTTATTTTCAGACCGATTGGCAGCAGTCAAGAGGTTTGGATCCAAACAGTTCCGTAGTAAATGTTCCTCCTGTCACACCGCAGCCCAGCGCTGGAGCAACAATGGCACTGTCAGGGTCAAATATTTTCCTCCGTCCGAATGTGTATGATTCGACTAGGGCCAATTTGATAATCTACAATTGGGACTTAGCAAACAGTGTGAGTGTGGATGTCTCAGGTCTTGGGTGGAGTTCGGGAGATACATATACCCTGCGCAATGTCCTCGATTATCTCAATGACATCGTCAGCGGCACATATGATGGGACTGGATCAATCTCGGTCCCAATGACTGGCCACACGAAAGCAAATACTCTAAGTGATGACCTCTCTTTGGAAGATAATACGTTTCCAGAATTTGGTGTATTTCTAGTGCAAAACACCACGGTTGCGGCCTCCGCCACTGCTAGCCCGACTGCCACGCCCACTCCGACCGCTACCTCCTCTTCATCAGATTCAACATCTGCGACCACCACACCCAGCCCCACTCCGACTCCCACGAGTAGTTCAGCTTCGGGTACCTCACTTCCAGTTACTGGTGGCTTGGAATTTACACTCTTTGTAGCCGCTGGAGGATTTTCTCTGATTGGTCTTGGGTTCTTTCTGTG
>DATIJC010000047.1:0-4675 GCA_035479015.1 Patescibacteria group bacterium
ATTGATTCCGAAGAATGAACCCAAGACCTTTGAGATAGCAAAGGCAGCTGCAACGATGGCCAAGCCGATAATGGCGTTGGTGATCTTTTGGCGGGCTGACTCTGTCTTGCTCTTGTCACCACCAGCAGTGATCCACTCTACGCCACCCCAGATGAGGTAAACGAAGACGAGTAAACCTACGATAGCGAGGACGACTGATAGTAGTGACTGGATTAATTTTCCGAGATCACTGATCTTGAATCCTGCGGCGCCTGCATCAATATTGACACTGGTGTCAGCAAAAACGGTAGAAGTACTCAGGGCGAGTGCTCCCAATGTTCCTAGTGCGATGGATACTTTTTTCATCATAGACAGACTCCTTAAATCTAACTTCCTTATTATTCTACCACAATCGAGTCGGCGTCAAGAGCTATTACTATCTATGGCGACTTATTCCCAGAAGCCGCTGGACCTAGTAAATTTGAATTAGGATTGCTAAACGATGGTCCAAGTGCGCTACTAGGTATTCCTTGAGTAAGTCCGATGCGGTCTCGCAGGCCAAAGAAGTCGAGCAATACGCCAAACACTGCAAAGACGGAAGCGAGAATGGCTAAACCGATGATGGCTTGGGTAATTTCACTCTTGGCTGTCTCGACTTTACTTTTATCTCCACCAGCCGTGAGCCAGTTGAGTGCGCCAAGCAGGAGATACATGAGGACTGCAATTGCGCCTACGACCAGAATTGCACCTGCGCCCATTTGAATCAACTTCCCCACGGTTTGGACAGGAGAGATGGTGGTAGCTGAACCAGCGATATCGATGACTTGTGTTCCTTGGGCGATTAACATATTTAGCATCCTTGACCGTTTATTACGCATCCGGGGTTGTTTGATCCACTTCCAAAACCGCCAGTTTTTAGGTTATCGATAAACGTGGGCTGCAATAGATTAATACCCAGTGCAGTCCCAATAAATATGCTGATAGCTACCGTCCCAACTAGCACGAGCATGCCAATAATGGATTGCGTAATGCGATCTTTTGCGCTCTGAATTTTTCCTTTTTCTCCACCCGCAGTAATCCACTCGAAGGCTCCAAGGATCAGCATGACGAGCAATGCGAGTCCACCCAGAGTAACTGCTGTACGCCATACGGTGACAATGATAAGCGTGAAGCTCACGGCAGGCGCAGCTGCATTGCTGCCAAATGTGGGGACGGCTGGATTGATAATTTGTGCAAGCAACATAGATTAAACTGGTTTCAGTGTACTAATTATCTTCGCAGGATTTAAAATATCGAGCCCAAGTACGCGTCCGACGATTCCAACTATACTATATGCCGCAATTACAATGATTAACCCGATAGCACCATTAGTCATCTGAGTTTTGGCGTGTTCCACTTTTCCTTTATCGCCACCGGACGAGATCCATTCAAGAGCCGCGGTCAAAAAGTAGATCAAGAAGATAAGACCACCAATCACCGTCATGAACGCAATGAGATTGCTGACGAACTTCTCAAGGGCCAAGCCGCCAGTTGTGTCGCCGGCAGTGGGGGCAAACGCTTGCGTAGGGGGGGTCAGTGTACCGAGGTTTCCATTTGATGCTGGCATATTTTAGACTGGTGTAGGAATAACTGGATTAAGAATAAAGGTAGCGTCGCCAAATAGTAAGAAGCTGATGATGGAAATGATCGTAAATGATACGACAATGACGGCGATACCAATACCGCTATAGACAAGTTGCTGTGTTGCTTGTTCAGTCGCTTTTGGATTTCCGGAAGAGGTAAGAAGCGTATATCCTGCAGTAATAATATTTACCAGCGCTACTAGACCGGCGATTATCGTTACAAGTTTTATGAGGTTAGAGGCAAACACAATGAGTCCTGACCCGTTGCCTGCAGCTGTGCTGGCAAAATTTTTCACTCCAGGAGGAGCTTCTACGTTACCAAATATTCCTGGTGCCTGTGCGATTAACATACAATTTATTATAACCCCGAATTAAAGATTTTGACGCCCGTAAATGTCTCAATGATTTGGATGATCCAGAATGCGGAGAAAATGACAATGAATCCAATAACTGCAGTCATGAGTTGATTTTTCCCTTGCTCCACGCCTTTTGGATTGCCAGCTGAGGATACTATGGTAAATCCGCCACCGATCAGCAGAAAGAGAAAAATAAGTCCGGCGATGATAAATGCCATGGGAAGTAGAAGGTTAATAAATGAGGAAAGCGTACCAAATGTCGATCCTACTGTTCCTGCTGCGACGCCTACAAGAGGTCGACCAGGCTGAAGCTGAAGCTTATCACCTAAATTGAATCCTTGTGCAAGGAGAGACATACCTGCCTAGTATACAATACTTTGCTGTTTATATTCCCGAATTAAAGATTTTGACGCCGGTAAATGTCTCGATGATTTGGATGATCCAGTACGCCGCAAAAATGATAATAAAACCAATCAGTGCGGTAAGGATCTGATTTTTCCCGCCTTCTACCTTTTTTGGATCTCCTGCAGAAGTCACGATAGTGAAACCGGCTCCGATGATGAGGAACAAGAAAATGAGACCAGCAACGACAAAAGCAAAAGGAAGCAGGAGATTAATGAATACCGAGATAGAGGAGTAATAGCCAATTCCTGCATTTGGGAAAGTGTTCTTCAGCTGTACTGCGTCTCCTAAGTTAACGCCTACAGCAATGAGATTGGACATAGGGCCAGTGTACAATACTCCATATGGTCTTTCCAAATGAGCCAGATCTAATAGTCAGGCTGAAGGCGGGTGAGAAGAAAGCGGTCGAAGAGTGGTACCGTGGCTCTTATCCCAAGCTGTTGTCTTTCTTTGTCAAAAAAACTTCTAACGAACATGATGCGCAGGAATTGGCACACGATACCTATTTATCGTGCCTTTCGTCATTACCGCTGTTTCGTGGCCAATCGGGTCTCTTTAGTTGGATGCTATCGATTGCTCGCCATGAACTTGCTGATTATTGGCGGAAACGCTACGCCAAGCGGATGATCAAGGCGCTTCCCCTTGGTGAGGAAATCTTAAAACAAATATCAAACCCGCCTGCCGGCGAGGCAGGTCAAGTTCAAAACTTATTAACTCAAATGCCAAATGACATTGCGGAGTTACTGCAGTTAAAATATATAGACGGATACTCGGTGAAAGACCTAGCAAAGAAATTTGGGTTATCAGTGGTAGCAATGCAGAGCAAACTCTACAGAGCGCGGATGACATTTCAGGAAGAGTTCGAGAAACAAAGTAGCTGATCTGTCATACTTGCGAAGGCAAGTATCCAGACAACAAGTGACACAACAAGGAATTTATTTATTGACTGGATCCCTGTCTTCACAGGGATGACAATACAGAGTATGAAAGATACATTTTTAGAAAAATTGCAAAGCAAAGCGAGGGAGCAGGCGAGGTTTGAAGGATCCTCACCAATCCCGCAATTTTTGCGACCTTTTGTATCAATAGTGGGCTTGCACTACTGGCAAGTGCTGCTGGTTATCTCGTGTGTTTTAGCAATTCCTATCAGTGTTATTTTATTTTCAAGCGTCTACCCATGAAGAAATTACTAACCTTTTTCTATAATATTTCATCTACCATCTTAGGATTCCTCGAACACCCATATAGTACGATGCAAAAGGTGGTCGAAGCGAGAGTGCCATTGGCGTTTATTTTCTTCCCACTTCTGTTTTGCGTAATTGGGTGGGCCGTTGCGCATTTTTTGGCTGGATTATTCTTGAGTATTCTGCCGCTCTTTGGTCTCTGGTGGTTCTTGGAGGTTTGGTGGCTGACCTTTTGGGGCCTCTGGCAGATTACGCTCATCTATCTCTTCTGGAGATTCTCTAGCAAATAGGTGATCAGTAGATCAGGAAGATCAGGAGATCAGATAATTTCTTCATGAATGATGTTTACGTTGATTTACGACTCCTGTGTTGTCACGAAAGGAGTTTTATGTCACATGAGCGTTTTCAAATTTCACGACACTGGAGAATGAACTCTCAGAGGTATCGCTTGGAGGGGGTGCGATATGAGAACGGTCAAGTAAGCCTGCAGAATAGACCTGCTCCCATGCCAACACCAAATGAGAAGCAAGAAGAACGATCAATTCAAGAATTAGTAAGAGCGAATGGACATACATAATGAATCTCGATCAAGTTATCCTAGTTGACGAGAACGACGCTGAAATTGGCGTGATGGATAAGATCGAGGCACACAGGGGGAAAGGGAAACTTCATCGCGCCTCATCGGTTTTTCTATTTAATAAAAATGGTGAGCTTCTTTTGCAGCAGCGAAGTAGCAAGAAAATTGTTGGCGCGCTACAGTGGGCCAATACCTGTTGCGGCAATGTCCGGCCAGGCGAGAGTTACGAAGAGTGTGCGGTACGAAGGTTGAGAGAAGAACTAGGGATTACAAACGTGGTTTTGGATCCTGTTCATAAATTTATCTACCAGGTTCAGTGCAATAAGGCATTTAGTGAGTATGAAATGGATACAGTCTTTGTCGGTAAATATGACGGAGAAGTGAAGCCAAACCCAGAAGAAGTGGCAAATTTCAAATGGATCGCTTGGGAAGAATTTATTGGCATGTTAAACGATAAAAATCCAATGTTAGTTCCGTGGAATCAAATAATGAATGAGAAAGGAATCTTAAAATATGTCAAATCCTGAAAAAGTGAGAGGAATACTAGAAAGCCTA
>DATIJC010000048.1:0-13745 GCA_035479015.1 Patescibacteria group bacterium
ATAATCACCAGTTTCATACACAGGACCATAATTGAGTGGCGCTAATCCACTCATACCGTAATCCATAACCATCGCACGAGCGATGCGGGTTACTTGCTCCAAGTCACTACTCACTCCACCTGTTAACTTGCCAAATACTAAATGTTCTGCAGCCCGGCCACCCAGCATGACACTAAGTTGTTCTTCGAGCTCTTCTTTGGTTTGCTGGTATTTATCAGTTTCTGGTGGCGTCATGGTAAACCCTAGTGCTCTCCCTCGCGACACAATAGAGATACGGTGTACAGGGTCTGTGTGTGGCAAGAAATGAGCAACAATCGCATGTCCGCCTTCATGATAGGCAGTCATCTTGCGCTCAAGCTCACTTTGCAAGCGTTTCTTTTCAGGTCCGAGTTTCACTTTGAGGGCTGCCTCTTCCAAATCATCAGCAGTTATCTGCATCCTGTTTTCGCGGGCAATGATGATTGCGGCTTCATTGAGCATGTTTTCCAAATCGGCACCGGAAAATCCAACGGTTCGCTTTGCCATTCTTCCCCAGTCAACATTTGGCCCGAATGGTTTATTTCGCGCATGAATCGACAAAATAAATTTACGCTCCTCGAGGTCAGGTAAATCTAAAGTGACGCGTCGATCAAAACGTCCTGGACGCACCAATGCTGGATCCAAGAGATCCGCACGGTTAGTCGCTGCAAGCACGATAACTGTGTCGTTGGGTTGGAATCCATCCATCTCTACCAAGATTTGGTTTAGGGTCTGTTCACGCTCATCATGACCGCCCATACTGCCATGTCCACGCATGCGTCCGATCGCATCAATCTCATCAATAAAAATAATTGATGGGGCTGATTTTTTTGCCGTATCAAACAGGTCGCGTACACGCGAGGCACCCACGCCAACCAGCATCTCCATAAATTCTGATCCAGCCATCGAAAAGAACGGCACATTGGCTTCACCAGCTACTGCCCGTGCTAATAATGTTTTTCCTGTTCCAGCAGGACCAATGAGGAGGGCTCCTTTCGGAGTGCGTGCTCCGACTTGATGATACTTTTTGGGGTTCTTTAAGAAGTCGACAATCTCTTCCAATTCGCGCTTCGCTTCTTTGAGTCCACCGACGTCAGTAAACTTCACATCCTGTTTGCCTTTGGCAAAAAGCTTGGCTTTGGATTTACCAAATCCCATGATGTCACCCTGCGCACCGCGGGCTTGACGGAATAAAAAGAGGAAAAAGACGACCATGAGTACCATTGGCAGCACATTCACCAAAATATCGATTACCAACCGGCCGGGCATCGGCTCTTTGACAAGCACCTGGAGAGATGTGAGATCAATATCTGCTTGACGCAACACCGTTGTCAAATCCTGTGTATCTTCCTTGCGTGACACCTTCATAGAGCCGTCACCATACTTTGCTGTCAGTGTGGCTCCATCTATCTCTACAGCGGTCACTTTGTTCTGTTTAATATCAGAAAGTAACTGTGAAAGCGGGATTTTTGTTGTGTTACCACCCGATAAAAGTGTGATAACAAACGGCACAAATAATAGGAGGATCAAAAACCACAGGATTGCCTTCTTGGGATCAAAGTGAAACCCCAGTTCGAAAACTTTAACTTTTTCTTTTTTTTGCTCTGTTTGTTTTGGTTCTTTTGCCATAAATTACCTGACCATTGTGCCATTTTGTACGTGTCCAACCTCAAAAAGAATTGGCTTCTCTTCCCCATCAGCCATCAGCATCATACCCTGACTTTCTTCTTCGCCCATTTTCTTTGGCTCGAGATTGATCAGGAACGGAAATTGCTTGCCCACGAAATCTTGTGGAGCATACCATTTCTTAATTCCAGAAAATATTGTCTTTGTGCCAATCTCAGGGCCAAAATCTACTACAAAACGTAAAAGCTTCAGGCTCCATTCAGGAGCGGTGGCCTCTACGATTGTTCCGACACGGATATCTAATTTTTCAAAATCAGGATAGGAGATACTCGGCTTCATGAGGCTTGATTGTACCATAAAGAGTCCCTGCCAAGACGGGGGTAAATTTGCAAAATGGCGAATAATGATGTATAAATTTCGCTCACCCCAATTGAATCTCTTGTATATCTAGTTAATGAAGGGAAAAGTATGGATATCAAAAAATTCATAGCAGTTTCAATAGTTGCCTTTAGTTTTGCAGCCTCCCCGCTTTCGGTGCTTGCCAGTGATTCCACACCTTCTGCCTCTGTACTCCCCTACGTAAAACTTCGAAATAGTGAGATTAGACAGGCACGCGAAAACATCAACAATGATGTCAATGGTGACAAGCAAACTTTCCGCGCATCTGTATCCGCAGCCCAGGAAGAATTCCGAGCCAATATGGCAAAAGTTCACGGTGAGCGGTTAAACAGACGATTTGCCTTTTATGCAGCGCGTCTCAACAACATCCTTGCCCGTATTCAATCCCGTATTGATAAAGAAAAGGTAGCGGGTAAAGATGTCACAACCGCACAATCAGACTTAGATAGTGCTAAAGCAAAACTTACCCAAGCCATAAAGGATGGAAATGCCGCAGTCACTGCCTTTGAGAATATCACCCCACAGAACTGGCAAGCTCAGAAGGCTGATGCAAAGGCCGCCATGGCTCTCGCTCAAAAGGCTAGACAGGAATTCATCGATGCGCGAAGATTAATGGTGGATGCAGTCCAAACATTAGCACAGTTAAACTAAATGAGGAGATTTTATGACTATTAAAACAGCCATTATTGGCACCGTTGGACTAGCACTTCTTTTGGGCGGATGTTCGAGATTACAAAGTTCTCTGTCTACATCAGGTGGGGCGAATATCAGCGACAATACCACGCCACAGGTTTCCATAGCACCACTAGCAACAAGCACACCACTAGCTACACCCGACGCCGCATTGCAGCAAACACCACTGGGTCGATCGGATGACGCGCCAACACTAAAAGGTGACTTGGATAATACAACAATCGTGAATGAATCATTTACCAAGTAGAGAAACGTAAGCAAAACGGCCATCAGGACTAACCTTCATGTCCGAAGTAATATTGGTAACGTAGCCGTAGCGGTCTATGAGTATGCCCGTGAAACCATCGCTGATAGGTTCTGTATTTCTTCCTTTTACTGCGGCATAGCTCCAACGAATGTTTTTTGTGTGTAAATATGGCCGTACCAAATCGTAATCAGTTGTGTCTCCAATGGCTGCAGATTCCGGAAACTGTTTATACGGCAGCTGCAAAACCATGGCATTGCGCGGTAACCCCGACTCAATCGCTGGAAAAAAGTTCTGATCACTTTCAAAATCCCGCTTGATATTTTGTGTGCCAAACGAAAACCCTGAGAGTTGATCCAGCATCCCAATACCAAGGATTACTATTATTATCATTGTTCGTATTTTCTTTTCCTGAAGCACCAGTGCTGTAGACAATATACAAAAGAAGTCCAGATAAATTGCTATACGCGAATACTCACGGATACTGGAAAATCCGGCGTAGCTAATTAGAGCACCAAATCCACCCATCATTCCCAAAAGCAATCCTGCCAAAAAAAGTTTCGCGACAATTTGAGTATTTTTTTCCTTGGCCCCAACAAACAACACTGCAAACAAATAAACCATACCTATTATTCCTACTATTCCTAGGTATGTTTGATGCTCGATATCGTTAACCGCAGCTGCATGCTCAGGGCTAATGAATTTGTGAGCAAACGTAGGAATAAATAGATATTTTAAATCTAATCCCCCTTGCAGTGCTTCTATCGCGCCCCGCTTTAGCAAGGGATTGAGTCCTGACTGATAATGATAGAAAAGAGTGGGAATTACACCAATGACAAAGACAAAAGCGAGAACCAAAACGGAAACTATATATTTCGAAATAGTGTGGGAAATGCACAATGCTATCACCAAAAAGAGCAGTGAGAAAATTGCATAGTAGGCACCATTACCAATTATGAGAATGCCAAATAGTAAAAACTTCCATGTGGCAATTTTTGCTTTCATGATGATCCACCGACACAATAAAAATGTCAGTGGAATAGTAAAAGTGTTTGACAAAAATAGATGGGTTTCGGCCCGTGCAAGATGGTACGGTGCGAAAGTAAACAAGAGAGACACAAGGAGACTTAGGCTATTTTTTAAACCTACCTTTCTACACACATAAAAGCCCGCTAGCGCCGAGAGGGGAAATGTGAGCAGAAAAAAAACATTTTGCAGCCAAAAAGGATTGCGCGAAAATAACATGAGGATAGCAAGAATGCCAAACGATGTGTATTCAGGAGCCGGAAAATCACGCATGTCCTGGCCGTACGGAGCACCAAGATGTGGGTTAAACCAAATTGTTCCATTCTCAGTAAACCCTTTGATTTGCATCAGCGAAAACAGCGCATCTTTTTGGTACTGAAATGGAACTGATAATGATCGATGTGGGAGATTAAAAAGCACGCATTCAATCACGACCACTATCAAAAACAGCACGAATATTTTCTGTAAATGTTTGGAGCGAAAAATGTTTTGCCGCATACTTTCGGGCTAGTATACCCTTCTCTGCGAGCTTTTTGTCAGTTCTTACACTTACCAAGGTCTTTGCTAAATCACTAAGGTTATTAGGTTTGAATATATACCCGTATTTTTCACTGGGGATAATCTCAACTTGTGGTCCAAAGCCACTAGTAATTACAGGTATTCCCATTCCAGCGGCTTCTGCAGTCGTCATACCAAAACCTTCCCAAGCCCAAGAGCTGGGGAAAATAAATACATCGGCTGATTGTAATAGTTTTCGCTTTTTCTCTTCACCCACAAAACCTGTGAATTGTACAGTCTTTTGAGTCCCAAGTTTTTGTGAGAGTTCTTCATAGAGGTAGCGCTCCGGTCCATCACCAATGATGAGTAATTTTCCGTCGATGCCTGCCTGTTTCCATGCGTAAAGCAACAGGTCAAATTGTTTTTCCGATGCCAAGCGCCCTAGTGAAACCGCTGTGAAAGTTTTGCTCGCTGTTTTTTTCTGCTCAACTATTTCAATCGGCGGATAAATTATCATTAATTTTGCATCCTTCATTTTTCCGGTTTTTATGCTGGATTGCTTCGAATAATTTGACACAGTGATTACTTTGTCGGGAAATGGTCTACCGATTGTGTAGAGCAACTTTGGAAATCCCCACGTGCGCTTAAATACCGGCTCAAGTGGCCCGTACTCTATCCAGACGAGCTTGCACCCCATTAGTTTCACAATCGGAGAAAACGATAACCTATCAGTATACCCAGGAAACAAGCAAATGGGATATTTTAAAATCTTAATTTCTTTTATTAGCCATAGCGTTGCACCGGGTAATGCAAAAAAATATTTTACTAGTCCTCGCCAATTTCCTATCGCATCCAATCTATACGGCAAATCAATGATTTTGAAGTTTTCTAATTTTTCTTTGGTAATCCGTTCTTTGTAGATTTTTTTGACAGTCTCGTTATTGATACCCAGCACTATCGGATGACCATCTTGCACAAGGACTTTGAGCGCAGCAAAAAGATACTGCTCTGCCCCGCCAAAGGCAGGGGTATCAAGGATAGAAAAGACTGTAGCCTTCATGCGGGTAGTATAACGCAGGGTAGAAATTAATCTGCGCCACCCGTTCTGATTGTTATAGATATTTCTTTTGGCACAGCTGTACCTTTTTTATTCAGTGCTGAAAGCACCTGTTGTACGGCGTCTAAGGCGTTGAGAGCAACTGGGTAGTCTTCTTGGAAATTATCCGAGGTGCAACTGAATCCGTATCTATCATGTACTCCGGGGAAATCAACGGCATAGTAGTACCAGGATAAGTATTTTGGATTAATTTGAAGCATATCTTGGACACAATAGGCCTCCAATCGTCTCGCATCTTTATCGGATATCTTGCCATCCTTCAACTTAATCTCAATTGGCCTGGGAAATTTGATGTCGAAGTCCATTTCGCCATCAAATCCTTTTTTTTCGCCCATACCTACTCCTTCATAAAAACTGGTAATATTAATGGCGTGCGGCCGATCATTTCGTCCAAACGCTTGGTCAACTTCTTTTCAATACTGCGGCGCATCTCTCCCTCATCCCCACCCTGTTCCACCACTGCCTTTGTTTCTTCTTTGATCGCACTAATTATTTCTTTTGCCGTGCGCATGAAAACAAAACCGCGTGACACTACTTCAATATCATCTTTGGAAATAATGATTACCACCATACCCTCTTCTGCCATGGTTTTGCGGTCATGCAGCACTGCGCTGCCTACATCTCCTACTCCCAGTCCATCCACCATTAATGATTTAAGTGCCAAGGTCTCACCTTTCGCAGCACGCTCATTTTCAAATTCCACTACTTCGCCATCTTTGGGTAACAGGACGTCTCCAGCGCGGTAGCCCATCCGCTCTGCCATCTTGCGGTACTCAACGCGGTGACGATCATCACCGCCGATTGGGAATAAATACTTCGGATTGGTCATCGCAATCAATAACTGCTGTTCCTGTGCTGCCGCATGCCCACTGACATGTAGTCCGGGTGAGATATCTGAGTAGGCTACATCTATCCCGTTTCGCGATAACTCATCAATAGCTTGTGACACATTGGTTTCATTGCCAGGGATTGCGTCTGTCGCAAATACCACCTTATCGCGCGGCCCCACAGAAAGCATCGGGTGCTCTCCAAACACCGCCCGTACCAGCGAGCTGCCGGGTTGTCCCTGACTGCCAGCGACTACCACACAGAGTTTGTCATCCCCGTATTGGTCCATCTTTTTCTTGTAGACGATTTCTGATTTAGGGATTTTAAGAACCCCCAACTGCTGAGCAATTTCTACATTTTGTTCCACTGAGCGGCCGACAAACACTAATTTTCTATCATGTTCCATCGCGACTTTGGCAAGTATTCCAATGCGGTCCACGTTGGAAGACATGAGAGTCACGATAAACTTCCCTTTGCAGTCGACAATCTCACGCTCAAACGAATCTTTCAGAACACTCTCAGAGGGCGACCAACCCGTACGCTCCACACGCAAGCAGTCTGACAGTAAACACAGCACTCCGCGCTCCCCGGCATTTGCGATTGCACCAAAGTCAGGCCAACGGCCATCTGCAGGTGTCAGGTCAAATTTGAAATCACTACCGTGATAGACCAATCCCTCGGGTGTATCAATTAACAAATGCGTGGTGTGTGGGACGGAGTGCGTCAGATGCACGAATTCAATTTGGAAGCTACCTAAGTGTAGTTGCTCCCGATATGGCATGACATGAACTTCTTTCGTGATCCCTGCATCCTCCATGCGAGCAGTGGCAAAGGCTGCGGTAAGCGGCGAGCCGTAAATTTCAAAGTCTGGCAACTGCGGAACGATGTATGGCAATGCTGCGATGTGATCATCGTGACCATGTGTCAAACACATACCCACGATGTGAGCACCTTCGCTCAAGCGGTTCCTCACATATGTCACATCGGGGATCAGGACATCCACCCCCAACATTGAGGACTCGGGAAACCCGATACCGCAGTCTACTAAGAGCATCTCGTCGCCATATTCATAGCAGAACATGTTCTTGGTGACGTTTCCCATTCCCCCGAGGGGGATAATTCTCAAACTACTCATATAAACCTTTCTTATAATGTTTTCGCTAGAAAAACTGCGTCCCCATTATCGTAATAATCTTTAAATAATCCTATCTTAACAAATCCATTTTTCTTATAAAATTCTACAGTTTTATTCATGAGAGAGTTTGTATTTATGAAAAGTTTTGCAGCTCCAATTTTCTTTGCTTCTTTTTCAGATCGAAGTAAAAGCATTTTTCCGAATCCTTTTTTCCGTCGCTCAGGATGCACGGCCAAGATAAACAATTCGGCTTTATGGCCGTCAGGCCACGTAATAGGGTGCTGTTTTGCAACGAACGCAATACCTAGTAATCCATTTTTTTCATCACGAATAGTGAGCAGTTTGCCCGTAGGCAGCATCGCAATCATATCTGCTACTGAAAACCACTCATCCAAAGTTTGATCTGACTCTTTTGTGAAATTTTGCGAATCTTCAGAGATAACACATGAGAAACAGTTTTCCAAAAAATCTTTTAGCTCATGTTCGTTTGGTTCTGTCTCCACTTGTATCTCTGGCATATTTACCACTGATATTACCTCACTTGACTAAAAAGCAGAAGTGGAAGAAACTATGCCAATTATCCTAACCAAAGGAATAGTATGCCAAACTGGGCAGAAATGGACAGAAATCATTTTGAGTCAATGCTAAGAAGAGTGCAGAAGCAGGAACATGATAAGTGGATGTTAGATGAGGCAACTAGCATGGGACTATTACCAGCTGGTTCTACAACTGAAGCACTGACAGACGAAATTAAAATCAAAGTTGTAACCAAGTTTCCTCCAAAAATGATTTGAGGATAGACAAGAACAGTGTTCCACGGACGCAGAGATAACCTTTGCAAAATTTGTGTGTTGCAAACTGCATCTAATAGGTTTTTTATAAATTCCTATGACGCGTCAAGAAATGGCTGAACAAAACATCCGGGAAAGATACCAGCAACGCTATAAAATTCCAGAGTGGGCAATACCTGAAGTTGCCAGACTTTTATGCATTACACCAGCCTCGCAGTTGCCAAAAGAATTTGGCGAGGACACAGGGAAAGTAGTCGACTTTGTGTGTAAACGACAGAATTAGAAACGAAGAGCAACCTCACCCATCATGAGAGATTGCTAGAAATGTTCTCTAATACTTTTTCTATAGCATTATCTACATCATTATTCCAAAATCTTAACACCCTGTACCCAAGTTGGGTAAAATATTGAGTTCGATATTCATCGTATTTCTTACCCTCCTCTAAACCGTGTTGGGCTCCATCTATTTCAATAATTAACTTGCAAGCATGACAGTAGAAATCAGTCACATAAGGCCCCAGTGATTGCTGTCTCTTAAAATGCTTTCCAAAGAAACGGTGAGCACGTAATGCCGACCATAATTTTCGTTCTTGTGAAGTTGACTCTATTCTCAGGCTTCTAGCCCTAAAAGTTAGGTTTGGTTTTCTAACAAATGTCACTACATAATTCTACAACCTCTCCCTTCCCCGCCTGTGGCGTGGGTTCCCTCCCCAAACATAGGGGAGGGAGAAATTCTCCACGAAGTTCGGGGAGAAACTCGAGCGTGCCTGCCGGTAGGCAGGCGAAGCACGAGAAGAGAGGTTGCCTTGGATGAGGTTGCTAAAAAGTGCTACACTCAAAAAAAGATTTTATAAAAAAAGGTCACAGTATGGCATTGACTACGAAGGAGAAGGCTAGGCGTGATGAAGAAAGGAAAGCTAAGTATGATTTGGAATACAAAGTAGCGTTTGCACAAGTAACTGCAATTGCAGATCAGGCAAGATTAATGCCCGTAAATAGCTTGCTTGAATTGAACGTGAGTTTCATAGAGGCAGACATGGATTGGATAATGCAATCTGTTTTAGCAATCTTAGGACAACCAATGTATGAAGCTAACGATCCTATGTATGTAATGACCACAGAGAGAAGCGCTATTGAAAAAATGAATAGCACTGACTGGAACACAAAGGAAGAAGTCAGAACAAAACTAACAATTA
Organism: Patescibacteria group bacterium; assembly: GCA_035479015.1. Lineage (GTDB taxonomy): Bacteria > Patescibacteriota > Microgenomatia > UBA1400 > UBA12028 > DATIJC01. Next base: position 9,572 of record DATIJC010000048.1, read on the forward strand.
AGCGCCTACGTAGCTAGTATTGCGGCAAATATCCTTTGACGTTCGTAGCATCCACTTTGACTTGGGAAATCTTTTTCTCCACAATCTCCTTGGCGATCTTGCCACACATATTACGGATGGTACGCTGTAGAGTGCGGATACCGGAATCAAATCCTAAAGGACGTACAACATTTGGCCACACAGCTTCATCTACAGACAAGTTTTCTGGAGTAAGTCCTGCATTCTCTAATTCGCGTGGCAATAGATAGCTTTTGGCAATCTCAATTTTCTCTTGGTCGGTGTAACTGGGCATGTCAATTTGTTCCAGACGGTCATAGACAGCTGTCGCGATGTTTCTTGTATTGTTGGCTGTAGCCAAAAACAAAACTTCGGAAAGATCAAATGGGAAATCAATATAGTGGTCCAAGAAAGAGCTATTCTGCTCAGGATCAAGCAGTTCCACAAGCACACCCATGATATCGGCACGAGCGTCTTCTGCGACACGGTCAATTTCATCGAGCAAGATAATCGGATTTTTCACACCAGCTTGACGCAGTCCTTTGATGACCGACCCTGGTTCAGCTTCTATATGCAGTCGTGACTGTCCGCGCAAATCGCGGGCTGATCCCATGCCCCCAAACGGAATACGGACAATTTTGCGATCAAGCGCTTCAGCTAGTGAGTATGCAAATGTAGTCTTGCCTGTGCCTACTAGACCTACAAGTAAAAGAATTGGTGCACGAACCTTGCCATCCGGGTTTTTATCATTCTTCAATTTCAAAATAGAGACGTATTCCAAAATGCGCTCTTTGACTTGACCCAAGCCATAGTGGTGTTTATCAAGTACCTGTTTAGTGCGCTCCAGATCCAAAACATCCTGCGTTTTGTTCTCCCAGGGCAGATGCGTGATCCACTCTATGTAGTGCGCTGCTTTCTCATACTCTTCTGTGTAGCTTTTGAGTCGAGCCGAGCGCTCCAGACGATCAAGTTGGACACTGACTTTGGTCTTTAATTCCGCTGGAACTTTGGCCGCGTCGATTTGATCCCGCAGTGCTTTGATCTCTGCCAGCATCGCCTCTTGCACTGCGTCATCGGATTGATTTTTGATAGTAGTGTCAGCAACCTTAGGATCTTCCATACATTGTATGGTAGCAGAAAATTACTCTAAAAAGTCCTGGAGCTTTTTGCACCTATCCGAGTATTTTAGCCACGAAGCAAACTAGCAATCTTGTCCATTAATCCATTTGGCTTTTCAGCCTCTGTTTTATTTCGACCCGGCAGCCTCTTTTTTTGCCTAGCTCTGTACTCATCTGCATTTTCTTGCAAACGCGATATACTCTCAGGTGCAACACCTTGTGGAAAGCGTAGTTGCAACTCTCCATTTTGATTTAATCGCATCTCAAAACTTACTTGCTCATTTTCCCACCTAAACCACATAGGACGACCCAGAACTCTAAAAGCATCTTCTGCTTGTTGAAACAAACTGAGAATGTAGATTGAACGTGGAGGAAGATACGGATCACCCTCGGTTCCCGAACCCCCTCGCATAAATCCATCTGCTTTTAGTAAATCTGATTCTTGATCTTTCGAAATTTCTGTTTCATCCATAGAACTCCTTAACATTCTACTCCAAAAAGTCCTGGAGCTTTTTGCGCTTGCTGGGGTGCTTCAATTTGCGAAGAGCCTTTGCTTCGATTTGGCGGATACGCTCGCGCGTGACACCAAACTTCTGCCCTACTTCTTCCAGCGTCATCGGCCTCGCGCCATTTAAGCCAAAGCGCATAGCGAGTACTTTTGATTCGCGGTCGGAAAGAGCCGCTAATACTTCATCAATGTTTTCTTTGAGTAGTTTTTTACTGGTCGCCTCGTAGGGTGAAGCCTGTGTCTCGTCAGCGATGAAGTCACCAAGGTACGAATCTTCATCATCTCCAATCGGTGTTTCTAGCGAGGTCGTCTTCTGTGAGATCTTCATGATCTCGCGCACACGGTCAGCATCCATGCCTTCCATGGCCGACGCAATCTCTTCCGGTGCCGGCTCACGGCCCAATTCCTGCATCAATTTGCGCTGTATTCGCATCATCTTATTGATAGTCTCCACCATGTGAACAGGGATACGGATCGTACGTGCTTGATCAGCAATAGCGCGGGTGATAGCTTGGCGGATCCACCATGTGGCATAGGTTGAGAATTTGAATCCCTTGGTCCAGTCGTATTTTTCAACTGCACGGATCAAACCCTTATTTCCTTCTTGAATCAAATCCAAGAACGTCATACCTCGGCCAATATATTTTTTGGCGATGGAGACGACGAGTCGTAAGTTACTTTCAGTGAGTTTTGCTTTGGCTCGCAAATCCCCAACTTCTACCCGCTGGGCTAAATCGACCTCTTCTTCACGGTTCAAAAGTGGAATGCGGCCAATCTCTTTGAGGTACATGCGCACTGGATCAGACACGTTTTTATCATCTAGTGATGCCAATACTTCGAGCTCTTTTTCTAGATCGCTACTGACTGCTGCATCCTGCTTCATCTCTTCTTCTGAGACGTTATCGAAGACATCGATACCCATCCCAAACACCTTGTCGTAGAAGGCATCAAGGTCGGCCAAATGCTCTTCGGGCTCACTAAAGACCAGAAGGATATCATCCTGGGTTAAGTACCCCTGAGATTTTCCGCGTTTCATCAGTTCATCAATTGCAAGTTTTAGTTTCATAAAGAAAAGACCAAACACCAGAAGTAACCTTCACATAAGAAGTGCGCTGAATTATACCATTACTCTGGCTCTCAGTGCAATTCCACCTTTAGGGAGCGAAGCTCTGAGTCCTCAGCATCACTCAAATCTGCTTTATTCTCCAGCTCCTCCAAACGGGCTGCGATGGCTAGACGGCGTTCTTGTTGAGTCAATTTAGCCAACTCGGCGCAGGTACGGCTAAACTCTTTCTCTTGATTTTCAGGCGAAAACTCCTCCGAAAACTCTAAATATAGCGTGGCAAATCCTTCCTGTAGCTCATCGGGCAGCGAGTCTGAAAAACGCGAGGGATCAAAGTACTTTACAAAAGGCTCTGCTCCCTCCAATAGTCGTTTTTCAAACCCATCCGGCAGGAGCGGATACAGGCGCTGGTAGCGCGCTTCGAATTCACTGCTTGTGCTATGAAAGAGCAGAGACACTGCAAAACGGATGAGTGTCTGAGCCCTAGTATGAGACTCTTTTTTAGCAACTTTTTCACCAGACGGCTGCACTGGTGAGCGGACTTTGCGCAGTTCCGTTTCGACTACTTGTTCGGTTACATCCAGCTTGCGCGCTAGAAATTTCATATAGTGTGCTTGTTCTACAGCGTTACTGATATGTGAGAGCAGCGGCAATACTTCCCGCGTGATCTCCCGCTTGTCCTCACCTCCAGCCCCGCCGTGGTGAGCGTACACACTCTGATCAATCACATACTCGTAGGCTGAAATACTGTTTTTGACCATCTCGCGCCAGATGGCGGGATCGTGCCGTGCTATCTCATCAGGATCTTTGCCGCCTGCAATCGGGATCACACGGATAGATAAATCACTGTCTACAGCCAACGTGATAGCCCGCTTGGTAGCTTCTATCCCCGCGCTATCCGCATCCAAGGCGAACAGCAAGCGCTTTACCGTACGGGATAAAAATTTTAAATGATCCGCTGTCAGCGCCGAGCCTTTGATAGCTACAGTATTTGATACATGAGCTTGAATGCTGGAAAGACAATCAAATTCTCCCTCCGTGATCACAACCTCACCCGCTTTAGCAATTTCCCGCTTCATTTGTGAGTACCCAAAGAGCAGTTGGCTTTTATGATAGAGCAGAGTCTCCGGTGTATTGATGTATTTCGCTTCCTTAGCATCCTTTTCCAAAATCCGTCCTGAAAATCCCACGATGTTCCCCCTGCTGTCTGTTAATGGAAACATTAATCTATCGCGGAAGCGGTCATATATTTTCCCACGGTCATTTTTAATCAGCAGCCCCGCATCAATCACGTCGCTGGACGCGTACCCTTTTTTGACAACCAAGTATTTTGAGAGACCATCCCACTGCGCGGGAGAGTATCCAAGCCCGAACAATTCAATCGTTTCATTCGTTACGCCGCGTGATGCTAAGTACTCCCGTGCTGCCTTTCCTATCTCGTGAACTGTCAATAAATAATGATAGTACTCTTTGGAAAGTGACAGAATT
>DATIJC010000049.1:0-36892 GCA_035479015.1 Patescibacteria group bacterium
CCGAGCGATATGAGTTCAAGTTCTGTGGCGAAAACTACTACTTTTGAGAATTCAAACGAAAAATTTGTAGTAGCTACCTCTTTTGTCGGTGGGTGGGGTGGTGGGGCTTGCTCTACCCAAACAATAAACGTCGCTGGACAAAATACAACTTTATTACTATTTGACGACAAGGGCGGGTCGACATGTACCAAAAACCTTGTAGATCTTGTTGCAGTCGTCGGAGATCAAAATTCTGGAAAGAATTTACCCATCGCCATCGATTATCAACGAAAAACAGATGCTTTCTTAGATAAACAAAAATTTGACACAGTAATTAATTCATTGATGTTGAAATAGATATGCCAGAAAACATTGAACAAACACCAGAAATCACGGCACAAACTTCAAAGCCAAATACTTTGTCTCTGGCATTGATCTTACTAGTGTTAATTTTATTGGGAGTCTCTGGCTTTCTTGCGTATCAAAATATGCAACTGCAGAAACAGCTAGCTATGGTTCCTGTGGAAACCCAGGCCACCGCAGCATCACCAACCCCAACCACCGATCCTACAGCAAATTGGAAAACATACACCAACTCAGCACTTGGGATCAGTTTTAAATATCCAAATATAGGCACCATTACAAATACGTACAGCCAACCAAAGTCTGGCCAGCCAACTTTTATCGTCTCAAATAAACCATATTTTGATCCCACCAAACTTCCCTCGTGTGAGAGTGGTACAAAACAGACCTGCTTGATTGCTGGAAAAAATTGGAATCAGACCAGTGACGTGGAAACAATCACACTTGCTGATAAGAATGAATCAAGTTTTTTCGTGGCAGTAACCAATTCAGATGGTGGCACTAGCGTTCTCCACGTAGTCCAAACAAAAAATCCCATGATTGAAATAGTATTTAGTGTGGATGGGGCTGGACTAGAGGAAACATTCCAACAAATCCTCTCGACGTTTAAATTTACATGTAAACCACGGCCGGCATGCTTGGATGCGACACCAAGATGCATGATACCGGAAACCGCAGATATGTGCCCACAAACAACCCCGCAAACATACACATGTCCCGCAAACGGGTGGGTGGACTGCATGCCGGTCCTCGATGCTGCCAGGCAAGTTGCGTGCTCGAAAGAAGCGATGGTGTGGTATAAAGCAAATTGCTCGAACTTCCAGGGCGCTGCTCTATGATCGATACCCACTGCCATATCAATATCTCCCCGCTTTTGGAACAAGCAAGTGACGTTTTAGAACGTGCAAAAAATGCAGGAGTAACACATTGCATCGTGGTCGGTACCTCTCTGTCTGATAGTCAGACAGCCATTGATATCAGTAAACATTATCCCAATTGCAAGGCCGCAGTTGGATTGCATCCAGAGAATATCAAAGATATTGGTGATCTGGATATGTTGTCCAACCAGCTATCTACTCTCGCACAAAACAAAGAAGTGGTCGCTATCGGAGAATGTGGTTTGGATTACACACTCAAAGATTTTGACCGGACAGCACAGCGGCGCTTATTTGGAGTCCACATCCAAATCGCCAAACAGATTGGACTGCCATTGGTTATTCACTGCCGTGATCGGGAAAGTATACTTGCCTATGATGACCTCATTGACACATTGGAACACTTTAGTAAAGATGACGGACAGACCCCTCCGTTTGTTCTGCACTGTGTCAGTGGTCCCAAAGAGTATATCCAAAAGGCCATTGCGATGGGCGCGTATGTAAGTTTTGCCGGCAATGTCACGTATCCTTCTGCACAAAATATTCGCGATATTTTGCCGCTAGTGCCAAAAAATAAGTTGCTGGCAGAAACTGATGCTCCATTTTTGGCCCCACAGTCTGTACGTGGTTCCACTAACGAACCAGCTTTTGTGAAAGAAACAGTCGAAAAACTTGCAGAACTTTTGCATTTGCCCTTCAATGAGGTGGATAGACAAACAACATTGAATGCCAAGATCTTGTTTAGAATATAAATCTTTCCCTGTCACCCCTGCGTAGGCAGGGGTCCATGCAACAAAGAAAATACAATATTGGATTTATATATTGTCTGGATTCCTGCCTTCGCAGGAATGACAAATAAAGATACAATATGTGTATAAGCAATACTATGTTCCACATTCGTAACTATGTCCGTCGGCACCCAGTAAAAACCCAACGGTTCCTGGAGATCCTGCCCGGCTTCGTCTCCTGGTCACTAATCCTGTTTCCTTTCTGGGGATCACTCGTCATGCCCACAATCGTCGCGTATTACATCATCACCTTCTCGGTCTATTGGTTGTACCGCAGTGCTTCTATGGCCTTACTCGCAGTTATAGCCCACTACCGCATCAAGGCCAGTATGCGTAACGACTGGATGAAGGACCTAGAAAAGTTTCCGGACTGGAAAAAAATCCATCACATCATAGTCATCCCTACATACAAAGAGCCTGTGCATATCTTAAAAGAAACTTTAGAAAAACTTGCGACACAGACATTCCCAGTGAAAAATATTCACATCATGCTCTCATTTGAAGACCGGGAAGGAGAAGAGGCTAGAGAAAAATCTAAGGTTCTGGAAAATGAATTTGGCAAGATATTTGGTAATTTATGGGCCACTTTTCATCCGGATATTCCTGGTGAAGTAAAAGGTAAATCCTCAAACACTGCGTGGGGAGCGCGGGCAGCACGAAAATTATTGGACCCCAACATCCTAACTGAAGATATCACTATATCCAGCGAAGATGCTGATGCCCGTTTCCATTCAAGCTATTTTGCGGCGCTGACTTATGAGTACTTACATAACCCGCACCGCTTTGACCGCATCTGGCAAGGCAGCATCCGCTTTTATAATAATATTTGGAGAGTGCCCGCACCCGTACGCGTCCTTGCCTCAATTTTTTCAGTTACACAAATGTTTATTCTGATGCGCCAGGACCGTCTCATTAATTTTTCAACGTATTCGACATCGATGAAACTTATCGAAGACATCGGGTACTGGGACACAAACGTAGTCCCAGAGGATTATCACTTATTTTTTAAAGCCTACTTTGCCCGCAAAGGAAAGCTTGAAGTTGAACCGATATTTTTACCTATCTTGGCTGATGCTGCTGAGGCGAAGGGCTTCTGGGCCACAATGACCAATCAATATGAACAAATTAAACGCTGGGCTTGGGGCGTCAGCGATGACGCGTACATTATTAAGCAGTGGATCCTTGCTGAAAACGTACCATTCTGGGATAAGACCATACGGGTATTAAAGACGGTGGAAGATCATTTTTTGTGGCCAGTGAACTGGTTTGCCATCACTGTCGGCGCTCTGCTTCCTCCGCTCCTCAATCAGCAATTTAACCGTACAGTGATAGGGAAGACCTTGCCGCAAGTATCATCAGCGCTACTCACAATGTCGCTCGTCTCACTCATCGCGATATTTCTTATTGATGCAGCATCCAGGCCACCGCGGCCTAAAGATACATCTATTTTCGCACGTATATTTCAACCATTTGAATTTTTACTGCTCCCGATTTTAGGATTCTTTTTCTCAGCGCTTCCCGGTATTGATGCACATACGCGTCTGATGCTCGGGAAATATATGGAGTATCGCGTAACGGAAAAAGTGTAGGAGATCTGTTACACTAAATACAAATGAAAAAGGTTTGGCGGTTCATCCACGCGCATGAGTTGATATTTTTTTTGTTGGCTATCACCACACTGTTTCGGGTGCCGTCACTGCTGGAACCATACTGGTACGGCGACGAAATGATCTACCTGACAGTGGGCAACGGCATTAGTCATGGATTAGAACTCTACAAAGATATTCACGACAATAAGACCCCACTGATTTATATTCTTGCTAGTGTCACTGGTACTGTGTTTTGGTTCCGTTTTTTACTCATGATTTGGGTCGGTTTTGAGATGATCGTTTTTTATCTTTTGTGTAAAGAACTTTTTGGCAAAAGTGCAGTAAGGCTTCATGGCATACATATCTCACTTACAGGACTTGCACTTATCGCTTTTGCAATTCTGCCTTTCTTTGCGGAAGGGTTGATAGCGAATGGTGAAATCTTCATGCTACTGCCCACACTGTTTGGATTCTTGAGCCTGGTATACATGGCAAAAACCAAGAAGGATCGGGTAAAGATTGGTTGGTCGATTATCGGCGGTCTCTCATTCTCAGCGGCATTTTTGTTTAAAGCTCCAGCGGCATTTGACACCGCTGCCGCAGGATTCCTTTTCTTCATCCTTTTTCCACTGTTCCATGTAAAAAATGTCAAAGACGCCCTTCAGTTGTTTGTTTCAAAAACTGCCTGGGTTTTTGTATTTGCATTTTTGGTCCCAATACTTATTTCTCTGGCATACTACGCGCACCTGGGTGTATTGCAGCAGTATGTCACCGCAGCGTTTGCACAGAATGTCGGTTACCTTTCGTCCTGGCAAACAGGGAGCCATCAAAGTCTCAATCTAGCAAAATCGGGATTAGTCCAGCGCGGAATTTTACTGGCAATCTTTTTAGTTGTGCTTCTTTTTATTCAGAAAAAAATTAGCCCGGCAGCAAAACTAACAGTAGTTTGGTTTGGATGCAGTCTGTTTGCAGCTCTGTTGTCAGAGCGTCCGTACCCACACTATTTAATCCAAGTGATTCCCTCCCTAGCTCTCGCACTTGCTCTACTTGTAGAGCACATTATGCATTTTTCAAACCGTCGGATGCGGCTATTTATCCGTTCACAAATTCTTACGACTTGTCTGCTGTTTTTGATCCCAATAGTATTTGCCGTCTCATATATCAGTGTGCATTTCTGGCAGTACCCACTCGTTACCTACTATGAAAACTACGGTTTATTCGTGACTAAACAACACACCTTTAGTCAGTACCTCTCATACTTTGATCCACGCCTTCCAGAGATTTACAGAATATCTAGCAAAATCAGTATGGAAACAAAATCAACCGACCAAATCTTCGCATGGGGTGATTTACCTGTCGTGTATGCGCTGACAAAGCGCCTCCCTGTAGGCCGCTACACAAGTGCATATCACATTAATGACTTCAACGCATATACAGAAACGATCACTAAACTGCGAGCTACACCGCCAAAGTTTATTTTGGTCGACCGGAAAACCAGTTATCACTTCAGCGCACTTTTCCAACTTTTGTCATCCCAGTATGCTGTAAACTACTCTTCCGACAACTTTATATTATACAAACGGTACTAAAAGGATATGCGCTCTCAAGCATTTATCGCATCGCTGGGAGAGATAGCCGCAATGACGCTGTCTTTTGTGTTGCTTTACTTGCGGCTGCCGCCAGTCCTTCCATTGTGGTATTCACTTGCCACCCCCGATCAACAGCTTGTCAATAAATTCTGGCTCCTATCAATCCCTTTGTCACTCCTAGGTATTCTCATATTTCATATTTTCTTAGAATCCACTTTGAAAAAATTTGATCCCATTCTCAGGAAAATTCTGCGAGTCGGCACTCTCTTGATAACCACTCTCGGAACAATTGCGTTCTTTCGAATACTTTGGGTCACTTTATGAGTACGCTTGCAAGTTGGGCTCCATTCATTGTAAGTTTTGTACTATCAGTACTTGGCACCCCGCTAGTTATCCTGCTGTATCGGAAAATGCACTGGCTCGACGACCCTCGCAAAAACCCACATCCAAAAATGGTTCATAGCTTGCCACTTCCGCGGGGCGGGGGCATTCCTATTTTTTTGAGCATTGCTACAGCAGTACTACTCTTTATTCCGTTTTCAAAACAGATTGCGGGTCTTTTGGGTGGAGCACTCGTTTTGACAGTTTTGGGAATTTGGGATGATTTAAAAAATCCTCATCCTCTCTTGAGGTTTATCATTCTCATTATCGCTGCGCTCATAGTGATCGGTTCAGGAGTCGGAATTGCATACATAACTAATCCCTTTGGAGGAATCGTCAGGCTTGATCAGCCGCAACTTGCATTCATATTGGGTGGATCCCTGCATACAATCTGGATCATCGCAGACATTTTTGCACTAGTTTGGATCGTCTGGTGTATGAATATTGTAAATTTTGCTACGGGACTGGATGGACAAATGCCGGGGTACGTGGCGATCGCCAGTGGAGTTATCGGTCTCTTGGCCCTGCGATTTGGATCTGATCCTACGCAGATCCGCATCAGCACACTATCAATGATTGTGGCTGGCGCATATATCGGATTACTTCTGTGGAATATGTATCCACAGAAAATCATTGCTGGATTTGGCGCGAGCACGCTGGCAGGTTTTTTCCTAAGCGTAATGGCAATTTTTTCCGGTGCAAAACTTGCTACAGCCATCCTCGTGCTGGCTGTACCCATGATCGATGCAAGTATTGTAATCCTCTGGAGACTAGCACATGGACGCTCTCCGTTTTTTGGAGACCGTTCACACCTGCATCATTTACTGCTAGACTCCGGTTGGAGTAAGCGTCAGGTAGCCCTATTTTACTGGGTAGCCACAGCAATTTTTGGGCTATTTTCGCTGCAATTGAAGAGTGGACAAAAAGTCTTTATAATCACACTTGCAATCGCAATCATCGGGGGTATTATCGTATGGCTTCGCTACTCTACAACATTCTTCGCGAAGTCCGGCCGCGGCAATGGATAAAGAACTTCGCCTTGTTCGCAGCTTTAGTTTTCTCCGGATTCTTTTTTGTTCCAGGATATTTTTCCCGGGTGCTCATTGCATTCATCTTGTTTTGTCTCCTCTCGTCTGCTGTCTACATTATTAACGATATTGTTGATGCCCCTATGGACCGCGCTCATCCGTTTAAGCGGAAACGTCCGATCGCATCAGGAGCTATACCTGTGTCGCTTGCATGGCAAATTGCGATAATACTACTGATCCTTGTCGCGCTGGGGTCGCTCGCACTGTCTACCTTCTTCTTTTCCATGGGAGTAGCGTATGTACTGCTTCACATCGCTTATACCTATTGGCTCAAACACGTTGCAGTCTTGGATGTGTTGACGATTGCAGCAGGTTTTATTATCCGCATTTATGCGGGGGCTGTGGTCGTCAGTCTCCACATGAGCGTGTGGTTTCTCCTGACAGTTATCTCAGCCTCGCTATTCCTAGCTGTGGGTAAACGTCAAAGTGAGCGGACACTGCTGCAAGGCCGCGGAGAAAATTTAAAAGAACACCGTGATACGCTGGCGCATTACACGCAGCGGCTGTTGGATATCTACACCGGCATGTTTGCCAATGCCACTTGGGTGACATACGCACTCTACACATTTCAGCGCGACGAATTTGTTCCGCAGGGAAAAGCTGTGCGCATATTTGCGCTCTTGCCAAAAACATTCACTGCCCAAAAATGGCTCATGATTACTGTGCCGATAGTTATTTATGGCGTCATGCGGTACCTGCAATTGGTCTATGAACAAAATGAAGGCGAGAGTCCAGAGCGTGTACTGCTACGCGACAAACCATTGCTTATCAGTGCGGGTAGTTTCGCTCTGCTGGTCATGATATTGATTTATGGTGGATTGGGGTAGCTTGTCATCCCTGCGAAGGCAGGGATCCAGACAACCAATCACAATCCAATTGAATATATTTAGGCATCATTTTTTCGCCAAATATACCAAGGCAACAAAACCTCCTATTAAAGTAATTAATAGTGCCAGCCTCAAATAGATAACTTCGTTGCCAATCATGCGATTTAACTCCGGTAGTATTTTTGTTAAAGAATTTAAGAAATCCATATTCACTCCTTTCGGATTCTAACTATGAATAAAAAAACTATGTGGAGTCAATAGACACCACTTCATTATCAAATCATCTACCTGTCAAGTTCTTGCATAACTGTTTTTGCCAAAAAAAATCCACGACGAAACGCCGTGGAGTAATAGATCCTTAATTACACAAATAGTATCCGAATAAATAAGTAAAGAGGAAATTTATTGACTGGATTCCTGCCTACGCAGGAATGACATGCTAATTACTGAACTAATTTTGCATACTGCGCATTTACCCATGCAGAGCTGGTAGCCTGAAACTGTACTTGATACCAGCCATCCACTTCTTTACTTAAATACGACAAACTAGAGCCTGGTGCTAACTGGCCCAGTTCTGTTCCACCAGCATCAGGTTTCGCTCGTACACGCAAAAATCCTGTGGGAGTATCCTGAATCAAAATATAAGGTTTCTTCAACGTTTGAACTACCAATCCAGAAGGTGTCGCGCTCTCCCCCGGTACTGCAAGTTGCGGAATACCCTGCGACTGTGTCTCTTGGTTCACTGATAGTAGCGAAGCTAATTTCGCAAATATGACTAAGCGTTTACCGTTAGTGAAAGTGACCTCACGCGCTAAGTCAGCAAACCCGGGAGCTTGCAATGTGATATTGATCGATCCTGTGGACAGTGATCCCAGAGTCAGTGGTGTGAAACCTTTGGAAAGCCCCGCGATAGTGACTGGCACATTCGGCGGTGACGTCGTCAACTCCAGTTCGGTGGATGCAGTATCTTTTGCATCAGTCTGGCTAAATACCCAACCCCAAGATTGTTCTGTTGTCTTAGCAAAATTCCAAACTATAGACGTTTGCTGACCGGGATAGAGGCGAAGTTGCCCTTGGTATGGGGGATATGATGGGTCAATTGGCTTGACCGTAACAGTGTACTTTTGTGCGCGAAGTGTATCTGATGCATACGGCACCTGTCCTACTTGTTTGTCGTCAATTAAGACTGTCGCAGGAATATTTGACTCTACATGCAATCCCGCCTTCGGAGCACTCAGTAAACTGCAACCTGACAAAAGAGAAGAGAGTAACGTTAAATTTATTATTAATTTTTTCATGGCTTGCCCCTCGTAGTTCCGCCCTGCGGAACAAAGTGGGGAGGCGCGGATGGGAGTCGAACCCATCTAAAAGGTTTTGCAGACCTCTCTATAACCGCTTTAGTACCGCGCCAATCTACAGCAAATAAGGGATTACTGGCAAACCGTATTTTTTACGCTCCAATTCAACTCTTCTTTTCAATTTATTAAATTCTGTTTCTGAGTCAATTAACATCCCAGTCGTATCGTGGTTAAAAACAACTAGAGGGTTCTTCCTTAATTTATGTGGCCGCAATGCTTCAATACGTTGCCTGAACGTTCGGTAATCTTTGCTCCCACTATTCAAATTGTAGTCATGCATCTCGATACCCTTATTCTCAGGCACTCTTTTTTCTCGGTAAAAAAGCCATTTCAAGACCTCATCGGCGAAACTATTCATCCAACTAGGGTCTACCATGCTCTGCCAATAGAGTACTTCTATTTTTTTGATGGGCTCTTCTTCCCAAAGAGGTATGTATAACATGTCACTATTTTACCAGAAGAAAGCCTATTGCAGTGCTTGTTCGACAAGACGGCAGCAATAGCCCCACTCATTGTCATACCAGGACACGACTTTGACGAGGTCGCCACCGACTACTTGCGTCAGCGAGAGGTCGACAATGGAGCTCTCCGGTCTTCCCACAATATCACTGCTCACAATTTGATCGCTCGTAGCGGAGAGAATCCCCTGCCAGCGCGGATTTTGTGTCGCATCAACTAGTGCACGGTTTACCTCTTCTACAGTCGTCGGGCGGCTGGTGACAAACACCATATCCGAAATCGATCCTACTGACACAGGTACACGAAGAGATAGCCCATCAAATAAACCTTTCAGTTCCGGAATCGTTTCAGTCACCGCTATCGCCGCTCCCGTCGTAGTCGGCACGATATTTCTAGCGGCTGACCGGCTGCGGCGCAGGTCCCGGTGTGAGTTATCTTGCAGATTTTGATCGTCGGTATACGCATGCACCGTAGTCATCATGGCTTTTTTGACGCCGAAAGTTGAGTGCATAACTGCAGCCACGGGTGCCACACAATTTGTCGTACATGAGGCGTTGGATATTACGGCATTAGCATCTGCCGCACGCTTATCGGCGTTCACACCTACTACATACGTGTTTATTCCTTCTCCCTTTGCCGGAGCGCTTATCACTACACGTTTTGCTCCGCCCGTTAAGTGTAGACTTGCTTTGTCTTGTGAGGTAAAAGCACCCGTAGATTCAATCACCGTTTCCACACCACTACTTCCCCAGGGAATTTTTGCCGGATCGCGCTGCGCAAATACTTTGATTTGTTTGCCACCAATAGTCAGTGTGCCAAGCAATGGATCCACGTCAGTCGCATCTTTAGCTTTCTGATGCTCATCAATTTGAATTTGCTCATTCCACACACCGTAATTTGAATCGTATTTGAGCAGATGCACCCATCCAGAGAGATCCATGGAACCGGAAGTATTTACTGCCAGCAAATCGCCTTTGTCGCGGTTTCGCTGATACCAGACGCGCAGTGCCGTCCTGCCAATCCGACCAAATCCATTGATGCCAAATGTCATAGGAAACTCCTCCGTTGACACCATAGCATATTGATCGGGTCACGAGAAGTAGTTTATTCAGTCCGTTTGAGCTTCTTGGAGAGGGATTTTACTGCACGCTGGAGTTTATTTCCTTCGACGTACGCATAGAAATCTCTAAATCTGTGCTCTGGATCTACCATACGAATATTATTTCTTCGGAGAGCTTGAAAACAATCTGTGTAAAGGTGTGATAAATAACTCTTTTTTTCTGCAGAAATTAGATCTCTATTTGGATAGGTAATAAAGACTGGAACCTTTTTAGTATTTTCATCTTTATCAGTGGTTGCCAGTGCTGTGGTACCCATTTGTATATGTAATTCTACGGCATTTTGCAAGTTGAAAAATGCCAAAAATTTCTTCACAAATTCAGAAGGAAGCATATTGTCCCCTGATCTCTCTGCTAAAAGATCGTTCTCTTCATTCAAACCGAAGATCTCACCATGTCTCGCTTCATTTGTTGCCATAACTTACTCCTTCGCTAGTTATAGGCTTATAGTATAGCACGAAGAGAGATTATGCGTTTGGAACTACTGGGGTAGGGACTGGAGCTTCTGTCGCATTAAAAATTCCCTTTAGTGGAAATTCAGGAAGGACAACAACTGGCTTAGTACTTTGACCCTCACCCATTGTCACAGTCAATATTGCGCCGCTAAATGAGATGCCAACAGTATGTATGGTTGTGGGATCAATACCCTGCACTAAGAACGGGCTGCCGTCATACGGATAAATAGTATTTTGATCCGTAGCTAAATTTACAGAAACTTGGAGATAGTTAACATAGAGTACACAACTCACATGACCGGGAGCGTCAAACAGTAGAATCTGATGAGTCTTGGTAAGATCAAGACCTCGAAACTCCTGAACAAACGTATGAGCATTTTCTGAAGTTGCCGCTGGAACTTCCGATCCCACAGGAGTATTGGTAGGTGCGTTAGCCTCGGGAGCACAACTTGCTAACACTAAAGCGACAGCGCTAAGTCGGATCATTTGCTCAACACGAGGCATACCGTTTTTAAACCTTAAACTTTTCTTGACTCTTGGTAATTGCTTCGACACCCGGAAGCGTACCTCTGATAAGGTATTCCAACATTGAACCACCACCGGAAGAGATGTGATCGATTTTGTCTTCAGCATGATACTTAGTCTGCGCAGACTCAGTATCTCCACCACCTGTCAAAGTATAGGCATGCGCCTCATTGATGGCTATGGCAATTTGCTTGGTTCCGTGGGAGTGCTTCCCATCTTCAAACATACCCATAGGGCCGTTCCAGACGATCGTGCCGGCAGCTTTGATAAAGCGGATAAATTGGTCAATGGCGGGTTGAGAAATATCTTTGCCGTCTTTGGTAAGTTCAGCAATGATGAGTTTCCGTCCAGAGAGACCTTGTTCACGTGCCTCAAGAGCCAGTTTGCCTCCCACCAAGATCACATCCGTACGGTTCTCAAAAGCCTGGATCAAGGGGATCTTTGTCTCTAGCTTTGCTCCACCGAGAACGACTAAAAATGGCCGCTTCGGCTTGCCGAGGACGTATCCAAAAGCCTTGAGCTCCTTGGCAAATTGAACACCTGGAACGGTTGGAAGAATATCAGGGATAAAGGTGATCGACGTATGTTCTCTATGAGCGGTCGCGAAGGCATCCATGACATACAGATCAAAACCTTTCGCCAAGGATTTAGCAAAAACTACACTTCCTTTTTCTTCACGGGGGTCAAAACGGAGGTTCTTCTTGACTTCCAAAAGGGCATTTTCCTCCTTGGTGAGTTTGGCACGTAGGAGCTTTTCGATCGGAGCCAGAGAATAGGCGGGTGATTCACCCTTCGGACGGCCTCTGTGGGCAATCACACTGACAGATTTCACCTTATGAGCAAAGAGGTAGCGCAATGTAGCCACTCCGTCCTCGAGACGGGTTTCGTCGAAACTGCGGCCACTTTTCGGTAAATCTAGATCAAGACGAACCAAGACTTTTTTACCTGGCAGCTGAATGTCTTGGAGGAAGTGCATGAGGGGATTATAGCACTCGAGAGGCCCAAAAGATAGTTACGACCTATAACTTGACAACCATACAAAACCCCTATAGAATCCCCCTTCATGTCCAAAAAAGGACATCTGGCCGCGACGATGCGGCAATCATGAAACGACTTACTGTAGCTTTTTTAACTGCAGCACTTCTCTTCTCGACTCCCTCACTAGCACTTGCCGCTGATGGATCGCTGTTCTCTGGCCTGTTCTCGCTCTTTGGACACAAGGAAATTCCCACACAAACAGACACCTCCATTCAGTTCCTTACAGCCTCATACACTGATTACGTCAATACGATCAGTGCTCAAGAGTCACAAGATCAAAATGCTAGCCCTTCCGCGGTCATTTCAGTCGATCCTACTCAAACCCAAGATAAGATAGATCCCAGACTCCTCCCGATTCCAGCTGAATTCGTCAAAGGTATCTCTACATATTTCCGTGTTGGTCACCCTGGTATAGATATCCGCGCGAATCTAGGTACGCCCATCTATGCAATGAAGAGTGGGACCGTGATCGATATGGGCTATGAGGCAGGCGGTTATGGCCGTTACGCGGTGATCGCCCATGATGATAATGGATCTGACATCCGCTCTCTGTATGCGCACATGCGCAAGACCTTTATCCAAGTCGGTGAACAGATTGATTCCAAGTCAGTCATTGGTGAAGTAGGCATGACGGGGAACACCAGCGGGCCTCATCTTCACTTTGAGGTTCACATTGGCAATACTCCGATTGATCCTATCAAGTATTTGACTGGCAAGGTTAACTTCAATCTCATTGCAAAGAAGTAAATTAGACCCTCTTTGCTCCAATCCATTCGGGCAATTTTGCTAAACCTTCTTCTTTTTTCTTTGCATGAAAATCTGCGCCCGCTAGTTTATTGCCGCCAGAGTTACTAATAATGTTTGCAGAATCGAATGCACTTTTTTTGCGAATTATTTCAATCAACATCTCGCCCTCTGCTCCACCCCGTGCGTCTTCTGTGAGGTTTCCATCCACAATAAATGCAACAACATTAACTCGCTGCTCTTCTATAGCCTGTGATTGTGTGTTAATAAAATCAAGCGCTTCCGACAACGTCCGAAGCACTATAACAGGATACGGCTCTACGAATTCTGGAAGCATCTTTGACCAAGTAACGTCATCTTCAATTATTACGACCGTTGGTTGCTGTTCTGCCATAACCACCTCCGTTATTTATTTGACGGAGATTATAACATGGGTTCATTTTTCATCGGTGACGAGGGTACCTATATCCTCACCCAAGGCAGCCTTTAATAGGTTGCCTTTTTTGAAGGCATCAAAGACCATAATCTTCATGTGATTTTCCATACTCATAGTGAGACCCGCTGTATCCATGACCGCAATATTCGGATTGGTAATGCACTCCATATACGTTAATTGCGAGTAACGCTTTGCGTCCGGATACTTCATCGGATCTTTATCGTAGACACCGTCTACTTTCGTAGCTTTGAGCACGGCCTCACAATGGAGCTCCAATGCATGCAGCGTCGCACCCGTGTCAGTCGTTACATATGGAACACCAGTGCCCGCGGCCAATATTACGACGCGGCCTTTTTCCATGTGGCGAATTGCCTTGCGGCGGATAAAGTTTTCTGCAACGGCTGGCATTGTGAGAGCCGATTGGAGTCTTGTGGGTACTCCAACTTTTTCCAGCGCATCTTGTAGCGCCAATCCATTGATTACGGTAGCAAGCATTCCCATGTAGTCACCAGTGGCACGATCGACCCCATTCTTTTCACCAGCCGCACCGCGAAAAATATTGCCGCCGCCGATGACAATTGCCATTTGCACACCTTGATCGTGGACCTCTTTAATTTCTTCTGCTACTTTGCGGGATGCTTCAGGAGACACGCCATATTCGCGCTCCCCAATCATGATCTCCCCGCCTAGTTTAAGAAGCACACGTGCGTATTTTTGTCGTTTCATATTCGGCCTTTCATAGCCCTAATTTAGCCTTAATCCGTAAAAATTTCCAGCGCAAGTTATCAAGCGTCCGAAATATGCCGTAATACTGATGATTGATAACGAAATCAAAAGTGCCGATTGTCTGTTCCAACTGTCCACCATATCCTTCTTTGAATTTATGAAATCCAAACCACGGATCGTTTGGATTAGGATTGGGTCCTAATGCTCCCCACATATCAAACGCCGTGCATCCCATCTGTTTGCCAAATTTGATTGCCTCGAATGCTAACAAATTATTTGCCATCACTTCTTTATGTTCGCGTGATGAGGCACCATAGGGATAATAGAGTGTGTCGTGATAGATAAAGAGGATCCACACAGCCAATGTCTTCCCTTCAAATTGAGCTTTGAGGATGTGAATCATTTTAGTAGGTGACAACGTTTCCCACATTTTTTGAAAATATTCCGGTGAATGCGCGTAAAATTGTTGACGTTTGGTCGTCTCTGCCAAAATCGTCAAATACTCCTTCATGCCACTTTCACTCGTATCCTCCACGACCGTTACACCTTTTTTTTGCGCCACTTTGATGTTGTAGCGGGTTTTCGGTCGCATTCTTTCTAACAGTTCTTCTTCGGTGGGACCCAGTGGTAAAACAAATGAGTACCGCGTAAACAGAGGTTTACCGTAGACGCAACCATTTGCCAACAAGAACTGCGCAATTTCTTTGTGGGCCAGCGGTTTGTCTACCGGAGCACTAATGTTTGGCTCTAGTTTGATAAAGAGTGCGTTGTAGCGTTTCCCCAAATCTTTGAGGGCAGCAAGCATTGATTCGGTAGGCATCGTACCTTTAGGGATGTACCCAACGGTGAAGCTTGTATGAGGAACAGAGTGAAATGTAACTGTCACGCCATCTGCTAATTTCGTCCCCTCGAAACCGCCGATACGCTCAACTACCGCACCAGTCTTAGCACGGAAGTCTCCCCAAATGTATGACTGCAATGGATGCGTTACTATGGCATCAAAAGCCTCACGGTCAGAACTTGAAATAGGTCGGACGATCATAGGAAGAGTTTACAGCAAGTATGAGTTCAGAGCCAGCCGGAGAAGTACATACCGACCACGATGAGCACCACTATTCCCGCTGAGAGAACCAGGATCATAGATTGATCCATTCCCCACATCTTATTACTGCTTGCGGCAGATGTCCGGCGGTGTGAAACCGCTCGGCTCTTGGTTGCTCTGCTCACTCGTTTGGTTGTTCTCTTTGCTTTTGTTTTTGCCATATATAAAAATCGTAGAAGATTTTGAGTGCACTTTCAAGTGCTGATTTGTCAGCTCTCAAGAAAAGACGACACATCCATCGAACCACTCAAAAAGTCATCAATACTTGGATCATCAAAACGAGTCTTGGGAACAAACGACGGATGGGAGCTACTAGCCAGATGAGAGCTCCCTTTTCGCTCCAGAATATTTGCCGGAATTTCCGCCACAAAACGTGAAGGCACTGATCCAGTGGGTCTGCCATATAGCATGCGCCTGCGCGCGAAACTTACATTTAACTTATAACGTGCACGCGTAAAGGCTACGTAACAAAGCCGGCGCTCCTCCTCCATTTGCAGAGGATCTAAGAGCGAGCGTGAATGGGGAAATAGTCCTTCCTCCATCCCTACGACGAACACCTCATCAAATTCCAAACCTTTGGCAGCATGAACACTCATGAGTAGTACCTTCGCTTCTTCCTCGTTGGGATCAACTTTACGTAAAGCTTCTTCTTCCAGCAGCGCAATCCGTTCTAGGAATTCTCCAATATTTTCCTCGGCTCCCGCGACCGAACGCAACTCTTCAATGTTTTCCAGTCGGCCGCGATCCTCTTCGTCATTTTCATCAAACTGCGCCAGATATTGTGTAGCAATGAGGATAGCATCTAAAACTTCCGTTACTGTCTTGCCTTCAAAAGTAGCTCGCTCAACTTGTTTGGTCAGCCACTCTTCAAAAGCAGACAGTTTTCGCTTCCCCAATTTTTCAATACGTGACCGGGCCACTTCATCTCTTCCCCGCGTCAACCTCAGGTATGCGAGCAGATCCTTGATTTCTTTACGGGCATAGAACCGTGTGCCACCTACTAGGCGATATGCTATCCCTGCGCGGATAAGCCCTTCTTCAAAACCACGACTCTGTGCATTCGTGCGGTACAAAATAGCAACCGTTGAATCACTGACGCGTCTTGTGATCTTTGAGGTAACGAAGTTCACTTCGTCAAAGTCAGAATCTCCCTCAAACACTGTCACATCCTCACCACCCAGAGCTTGCGTCCATAGCTGCAAAACAGGATGGTGTGAGTTGTGCGATATGACGCCAGAAGCAGCATCTAAAATATTTTGACTGCTACGGTAGTTTTGTGATAACTCGTACGTAGTGATTTCGGGATACTCTTCTTTGAGCGTCAACATGTTACGGAAATCTGCACCCCGGAAACTATAGATCGCTTGTGAGAAATCTCCTACTACAAAAAGATTTTGCTCGCCATTCACGAGTAATTTAGTGAGTGCCAACTGCGCTGTATTTGTATCCTGATATTCATCAATCAATATATGTTTGAATGTTTCGTTATACTCGCGTTTGACAAATTCCTGTTCAGACAGCAGTTGAGCGGTCTTAAATAGTAAGTCGTCAAAATCAGCAGCATCACTGGTGAGCAGCCGTTGCTGATAAATTTTATACACACGTGCCGCAATTTCTTGATACTTGCCTCGGGCAAATCCAGCATACTCACTCCACCCAACCAATTCATTTTTAGCACTTGAGATTATGGCCGCGATGACACGTGGGCGCACTTCTTTGGCGGCATACCCTAACTCTGAAAGAATGCTCCCAATCAGCGACTCAGCATCATCGCTGTCGTAGATAGCAAATCCAGGGGACAGGCCCACTGCTATTCCATGCCGGCGCAGAATCCGTGCGCACAGCCGGTGGAAGGTTCCCGCAAAAGGAAGTCTGTATCCAGTCAGGCGCTCCATGCGCTCAACCATTTCCTGAGCGGCTTTATTGGTAAACGTGACCAACAAAATATTTTCCGGAGCCAGACCGGCATTTTTCAGCAGCCATGCAGCGCGCGTTGTCAAGACACGGGTCTTGCCTGACCCAGCGCCGGCAAGCACCATCGCAGGTTTACCCACAATGTGCGTGACGGCCAACCGCTGCTCTTCATTGAGATTGTGTAAAATGTCATCCATACCAGATCCGGCCATGGTATCATAAGTGGGTATGAAACATATAATCGCAAATCTCAAGTCAAATAAAAATCCCCATGAAATACAAACGTGGATGAAAGAGCTGCAGAAATTCTCTTTTATTGCCGCGCTGCCATACCCATTTCTTGCACTTGTACCAAAAGACAGAAAGTTTGAATTGGCGATCCAAGATATTAGTCCTTTCCCTGCAGGCGCATATACAGGTGCCGTAACGGCACGAAATCTTGATGGATTTGGTGTGCAATATGCAATAGTCGGTCACAGTGAGCGGCGCCGGTACTTCTACGAAACTAATCAAGACGTTGCCAATAAAGTCACTATGTGTGTAGAGGCTGGGATCACTCCCATCGTTTGTGTAACTCGCGACGAAGTAGAAGCCCAAGCAAATAGCATCGCGGATGCGGAGCGGAAAAAATGTATCGTCGTGTTCGAACCAGTTGAACATATAGGCACTGGAACAACCGATACCCTAGAACATATCCTAAAAATCCGTGCACGGGTAAGAACTGCTTTTGGTGATGTGCCATTTTTATATGGCGGAAGTGTTGATACGAAATCTGATACAGAATTATTACTGCATAAGGGTATTGACGGTTTCTTAGTTGGATCAGCCAGTTTGGATGCTGGTGAATTTTCGAAACTTATCTCCGTATTTAATTAATATGCTCACTTCACTTTCCGTTTTTTTCCCGGCGTTTAACGAGGCAGAAAATCTTGAAAAATTATTAGCCCAAGCTCATGATGTGCTGCCTACCATTGCACGCCAGTTTGAAGTTATAGTGATCAACGATGGGAGTACGGATAACACCAAAGCAGTCGTGCGGAAATTGCAGGAAAAATATGACTGGCTGCGCATCCTATCTCATAAAACAAACTTAGGCTATGGGGCTGCTCTCAAGACAGGTATTGAAGCCTGTACTTTTGATTGGACTTTTTGGTCGGATAGCGATCTTCAGTTTGATCTCCACACGCTCACAACATTTTTGCAGTATACGGGAAAATATGATGCCATCATCGGATATAGAGCTCACCGGGCAGATACCTTACTTCGTAAAATCAACGGAGAACTCTATACTCGACTTATTAATCTGCTGTTTGATATGAAGGTGCGGGATATTGATTGCGCATTCAAGCTGATCAAAACCTCACTTTTGCATGAAAGCCTCATCACCTCAGCTAGTGCGTTCACAAGTGCGGAGATCCTTATCCGTCTGCAGCGAAAACACGTGAAACTCATGCAATTACCCGTACAACATTACAAACGAAGAAACGGTACTCCCACGGGAGGCAGTCTACGGGTTATATTTAAAGGGCTGCGGGAAACACTGTCTTTTTTCTTATCTTCCCGCAAATAATATGCGGTCGAGATTTATCCAAGGTCTTACACTCTCAGTAATTTTCCAAATCATTCTCACAGTTGTTGTCGTGGTTTTCCTACTTATTAATAACCA
Organism: Patescibacteria group bacterium; assembly: GCA_035479015.1. Lineage (GTDB taxonomy): Bacteria > Patescibacteriota > Microgenomatia > UBA1400 > UBA12028 > DATIJC01. Next base: position 19,021 of record DATIJC010000049.1, read on the forward strand.
TCCACTGACAGGAGAGATACTCCGTTCGCGTTTTGGAGCGTGGGATGGCAACCACTACATAGAAATCTCCAAACAAGGATATGTAACTGAAGGCGATGCGCTAAATTTTATTGTTTTCTATCCGCTTTATCCCTTACTGATCCGAGCCTTCACTTTTGGTTTCTTAGATAGCTATATTGCGGCAGTTTTGGTCACTGTTGTTTCATCCGTGTTGGGCCATACCTTCTTTTACATGACGCTGCGTAAACTCGGATTTTCTTTTTGGAAATCCTTCCGGATCATGCTGCTCTTTTTCGTAAATCCCGCAACGGTGTACTTTTCGCACATCTATACGGAAGGACTGTTCCTGTGCCTCACAAGCATTTCACTATGGTTTTTAGTCAATAAGAAATGGTGGCAGGCAGCCTTGTTTGGTTTTTTTGGATCGCTTACGCGGCTCGTAGGAATTATCTTTGCCGTCCCCTACGGCATCAGCGCCCTGCAGCATGCGCGAAAAAAACAGTTGTTTGTAGCTATTCTTGCCGGGGTACTCATACTGGCTGGCTTTGGCGTCTATCTACTGATCAATTGGATAGTTTGGCATGATCCGTTTTATTATCAGCACATCCTCGCTACTCATTGGTTCAAATCAGTAGTAAACCCAATTCCTAGCTATGTCGGTCACTTCGTCGCAACTTTACACGGCGAACGTCAGCAATTTTTGTCTTACGACCTGGATATTTGGAGTACATTACTTTTTCCGATCATCGCGGGACTCTATCTACTTTTTTATAAACTTGGAAAATCAAAAAGGATTCCTGTAGCTTGGATTGCTTGGGCATTTGCTACTTGGGCTGTGATTGCGGCCCAATCGTTTTGGCTCTCTAATTGCCGCTATATTTTACTCATCCTGCCACTTTATCCAATGCTTGAACATTTGACGTGGAAGTTGAAGTTGCCCTACATTGCTCTTCTACTCGCCTTCGGGTACTTGGCGCTGTACGGCATCAATATTTTTTCCAAAGGGGGATGGTTGTACTAGTGAAATACCGTATAAAATTTCCAGCGCATATAGCGCACCTTCTAGTCCTTGCTGACCATCATGAATCTCAACTTCCTTTAACCAAAGCAGGTCTTCAGGAGAGATAACAATGACAGGAATTCTAGGAAAATTATTAGGTAAGAGTTGGTAGAGAAACTTCTCTATTCCCATTTTGCTTTATATAACGAAATACCTGAGTCTGAATATACTCTAACAAAATGTTTTTCAAAATACGACTCATCTGGATTGTATTTTTGTTCCTGGGGACCAAGGACCACATAGGCCACGTGATACTTGGCGAATAAATCCGCATGTTTAGCTGGATCCTTATACATCAGCGCAATATCGCGCTGACGATCCTGGTATGGGAAACCATAACTAAATATCCATCCTGGGTATCCCAAAATGATGGATCTGCCCGCAATCATCGGTACTGCGTTATTCACCCAATCAGAGGTTAAAAAGACTGCATTAGTTGGTGTATTTTCCCGTACCCACTGCCCAAACGTAATTTCCCCAGGCGAGAGCATTTGATACGACTTTGTTTGAAAATCCAACAGATGTGCTACATCTACAGCCCCAGAAATGACTGAAGCTATGAATAAAATAACGACCAGAGATTTTAAGGGTTTTCTTTGCCACAACATTTGCAAAAGATATGTAACCGGTATGCAAAAGCCTAGATATGCCCAAGCCAAGAGTTTACTGTTGTCCCATGTTTGCGGCTGAAACTGAATCATGTTTGCAAGTGCAAACAGAAACCACCACGGTAAAACCCGCAAGAACATTTTCTTATTCACAAAAAATAATGAGATCGTACCTAACAGTGCTACTACTCCAAACACACCCCAATTGACCAGCCAAAATTGTAGCCAATCTACTACTCCACTCGTCACATACCATCCGGGATGCCAGCTAAAAAAGTGCGCCGTGATTGTAGAGCGGATAAAAATGAGATACATAAGTGTAGCGATCGGAACACTTACCAATCCGAAGAGTAACCACTGTTTAATACGTTTAAGTGAAAGTAGAGCCCACCAACCTCCCACGACCATACACACAATAAACGTATGTGTATGAATAATCGGCAATACACCTAACAAGACGGCCGCCGCAATCATTTCAGCTTTCTTTATCTTCACAAATGCAAATCGATACAGCACCGACAGCACATACAATCCTACCGGCAGACCTAGCAGGAATGCCCGCTGTGGCAAGAGCATACCCATGAAAATGTTTGTGAATTGAATATTCGGAGCGCTCATTTGTGTCAAAATAGTTTTAGAATTCATGACAAACTCAAGTGAATTCGTTTGTAAAACTTTGGCAAAAAAACCGATGCCGCCGCTAAACCAAAACAGCAATGATGCTATCAATGACCATACCCGTGAAAACTTCATTGTCTTGAAAAAGTACACCAAAACTACTACCGAAAAAACCGAGAATACAAACGAGGGCACGATCATCGATGCACTAAGAGTTACACCAATCCGAACTAACATTCCCGATAGAAAATTTGTCACAAATGGATAATTAAGAGGCAGGAGTGCACCGTATGGATGGTTGGTAAACCACTCCTGTGGAGGACGGTAGGCAAAGAGCGAAACCAGACCCGTGTGCATCGACCAGTCAGCCCACACATACGGATGGCCCGCCCAGAGAGCTCCTTCCCTGATAACCAACATCTGACTCCATAGCACTAAGAAAAAAACAGTCCAAATTGCGACAAACAGGACTGCCAATTTAGGTGTATGGAAAATTTTGTGAAAGATCATATAATGGAATGCATGCGTTTCCCTAAATTATCTCTGGATAAACATTTTTTTGCAATTGCCATTGCAATCGTCGTATTTGCCTTTGTGACCCGAGTCTGGCGTGTCGCTAACCCGCCTAACTTTTACTTTGATGAGGTCTATCATGCCTTCACTGCCACTACTTTCTTACATAATGACCCCAAAGGCTATGAATTTTGGCAGACACCACCCAAAGGTGTTGCCTATGAGTGGACTCATCCGCCTCTGGCAAAGCTGATGATGGCTGGAGGAATGGTTGTTTTTGGCGAGAACAGTTTTGGTTGGCGGATCAGCTCAGTTCTAGCTGGCACGGGAGTAGTTGCCGCCACAGGATGGTTAGCACACACGCTGTATAAAAACAAAAAACTTACGTTGCTTGCCATGGCACTTGTGAGCTTTGACGGACTTCTGCTTACCATGTCACGTATAGCCATGAATGACATGCACTTTGTCTTCTTTGGATTGCTGTCGCTGGTCTTTTACATACGATTCAAACGTACCTCAAGCCCAAAAGAGGCAATCTTTGCTGCCATCATGCTTGGACTGTCACTGGCTAGCAAGTGGACTGCGCTCTATATCGGCGCAGTCATCTTTGTCGACTATTTTTTCACCTTACTTTTTTCGAAGAAAATTCCCTTCATGTCTGCTGCACTGGCGCTGCTCGCCGGAGTAGTCATTATCCCCAGTCTGTATATTGCCAGTTACAGCCAATTCTTCCTCCAAGGACATACGCTAAAACAGTGGTGGGACACCACACAGCAGATGTGGTGGTACCACACGGGACTGAAGGCGACACACACTTATCAATCCAAACCTTGGCAGTGGCTCCTGGATCTGCGGCCCGTATGGATGTATGTCGATTACTCACAAAATGCCAAAGGGATGCTCGCCCACATTTATAACATCGGCAATCCTCTCCTTTTGTGGATCGGCCTGAGCATCGCCGCAGTATTTGGCATACAGGAAGGACCTGCATTTTTGCTGCGCAAAACTAAAAAATACGAACCGGAAACACTGTTTTTACTCTTTCTGTATCTGGCACTCTGGTTGCCCTGGATGTTCTCGCCCCGCATCATGTTTTTCTATCATTATTCGCCCTCCATTCCTATCCTGGCTATCCTGACGGCCAAAGCTTTTCTTTCAATCGCTAAAGGGTCTCTTGTTGGGAAACGTTTAGTTTGCCTCCTGGTCTTCCTGATCGCCCTAATCTTCCTGGTGCTATACCCCATCAACACAGCCCTCCCCATGCCCAAGGGGTACTTTGATACGCTCTTCTCGATCTTTCCCACCTGGAAATGACACCAGCCGCAGGCAGTGTCATCCCAGAACCTGGCATGCAATGCCAAGTATCAGGGATCCAGGAAATTCATTTTTCATACTGGTTCCCCGATGCAGGCACGCTCCGCTGCCTCCTCGAGGATAAATGTGATATAATAGTCGCTCTATGAAAGCCAAAATACACCCCAAGTGGAACCAAGTGACCGTAACCTGTGCTTGTGGAAGTACTTTCCAGACTGGTTCAACGCTCGACGAAATCCGCGTTGATATCTGCAGCGCTTGTCACCCTTTCTATACCGGATCAATGAAATTCGTCGATACACAGGGCCGTGTAGACCGCTTCATGAAACTCCGTGCTAGCGCTGATGCCCGCAAAGCCACACAGGCTGGCAAGAAGGCAAAAACTGCTAAAAAAGAGGAACCAAAATCCCTCAAGGACCTTTTGAGTGAAGAGAAGAAAAAATTCCAAGCTGCCGTCTAGCTCCCTCGTCCTATGGACTATTTAGAGCAACAGATCATTGAGTTAGATGCTCGGATCAGTAAGACCCGGGAACTGCTGTCTGACCCTGAAATGGCCCCTCTCGCCCAAAGCGAGATTGACTCTCTCGAAGAACAAAAAAAGATCCTCACAGATTCTCAAGATCAAATTCTCAAGTCAAAAGAAAAAGCTGCCACCAAACCTCAGTATGACAACTGTATTATTGAGATCCGTGCTGGCGCTGGCGGTGAAGAAGCGAAGATGTGGGCTGCCGAGCTGTTACGTATGTACGAGCGCTATGCGGACCTGAAAAAGATCAAAAAAGAAACCATTGAAGAAGACGTTGTGAAGTTTATTGGCAAGGATGCCTACGATTTATTTAGTTTTGAGTCAGGAGTGCATCGCGTCCAACGGGTGCCTGAGACAGAGGCTCAAGGGAGAATTCACACTTCTACTGCTTCAGTAGCTGTGATCCCGGAATTACCACAATCAGCTGTGGAGATAAAAGAAGATGATTTGGAATGGCAATTCACCCACTCTGGCGGACACGGCGGCCAAAACGTCAATAAAGTCTCTACTGCTGTCCGTCTCACGCACAAACCCACAGGGATTGTGATCAGCGCGCGTACCGAACGGTATCAAGCACAAAACCGTGAGATAGCTCTAGAACTGCTGCGTGGTAAATTGTGGGAACTTGAAGAAGCGAAACGGGCCAGAGAAATCGGAACCGCCCGTATGGCAATCGGCCGGGCAATGCGCGCTGAAAAAATCCGCACGTATAATTTCCCGCAAAACCGCGTCACCGATCACCGTATCCATGTCTCTTGGTATGATTTGGAAAATATCGTCAAAGGCAACTTGGATGAAGTGATCAGTGCCCTTCACGACGAAGCCAATTGGGAAAAAGAAGGTACTGACGAGGGCGAGGACTAATCCCGCTTTGCTTTGGTCATTTCATCGTTTATTAACTTTGCCAATTCAGGAATCTTTTCAGTTACTTTCTTTTCAACTTCTACTGTCAAATCATTACCCATTTTCGCATTATAAAATTCAACAACTAAATCTGCTGCTTCCCTCGCTGTAATATCCCTCTCTGCGGGCTCCAGATCTCGATTAAGCTGGATCAGTTTTCCAATAAGCCCTGATCTCTTTATGGCATCAAGTGGATCTGCATCCCGTTCAAGTTCATAAAATTTTTTTATGAATATATTTAATTCTTTAACTTTATGAGCTTTTAATAAGTTTTTATCCCAGTCTTCCATTTACTCCCCACTTTCTTGCAGTGTAGCTGATACGGTTTTGTGATCAGTGCCGCGGATAATCTCAATTTGAATCACATCCCCAATTTTATGTTTATTTATAATAGAAGAGATCGTCACTTTTTCGTCCCCAGCTGTAATATCCTGTCCATCAAGTTTCACAATAATATCACCTTTAAGTAAGCCTGCCTTATCAGCCGATGAACCCTTCACCACATCCACGACGAGTGCGCCGGCAGGCACATCATTTAAGAGTGCTGTTTGTTTCGGGATTAAGCGATACTGCACTCCTAAGAAGGGACGAGCAAAGCTACCTGTCGCTTCAAAATTTTTCAGGGAATCTTTGACTACATTAATCGGAATAGCAAACCCGATGTTTTGAGCTCCTTGCGCTACCGCCGCGTTCACACCAATGACACGGCCCGATGAATCAAGTAGCGGTCCACCAGAATTTCCGGGATTAATCGCAGCATCGGTTTGAATCACATTATCAAGTTGCTCTGTAAACCCGCCAAACCCATCTCCTGCTGTTATTCCTCTTCCAAGACCCGAGATCACACCCGTGGTGACGGTGTGTCTGAACTCACCCAGCGCTGTACCGATAGCTATCACAAATTGCCCAGCTTTAAGATTTGACGAGTCACCCATATTCACAGGGATAAGTGTTGCGTTTACTTTAAGAATTGCTAAATCATTTACGGGGTCACGGTAAATCTTTTGCACGTCGTATTCTTTATTGTCTGACGTAATAATGCGGTATTTTGCATTGGTATCAGAGACAACGTGTTTGTTCGTCACGATTAACCCATTTTTATCGACCACAAAACCAGAGCCGATGTCTTGCTTAATTTCTTGCGGCTGTGATTGACCTTGCTGGGGCTGACCCATTCCACCAAAAAATACAAATGGATCATTCATGTTCCCAAATGGATTCATCATTGGCTGCTGCTGTTTGGTAATGGAAACTGTCAACACACTGGGAGAAACTTTCTCCGCCACATCAATGACAACGGATTCCTCCTGGACAACCTGTGGACCGCCGGAAGAAATAGAGGAACCTGGGTTTGTTCTCTTTGCAATGTAATCAAGCGGCTTTATCACAAAAAGCCGGTCAGCTAGAGCACCACCGAGTGCAGATCCCAGCAACACAACGACTATCAATACGGAGATAAAAACTGATTTTAGTAAACTAGTTTGAGTGCGAGGCATACGTACCTCTCAATGGTAGTATTTAAAACTGTGCAACAGCTGAATCAAGTTGCGTGTCCTTGGCGTCTGCGTTGGTCCCAAAATCATCGGGGAGCTTGACCTCAATAGTCGGCTTGATGCCAATCTCGTGAATCCAGTCGCCACCAGGCATAAGCCATTTGGCGATTGTGATGTGCAAGCCAGCTCCATTGGGAAGTTCCTGTGCATCCTGTACGGTCCCCTTACCAAAACTATTCTCACCAATGAGTTTTGCATTCTTACGGTCACGCAGAGCACCTGAGACAATCTCTGAGGCCGAAGCACTACCTTTATTAATTAGCACCACTACCGGATAGTTAGTTAATCTGCCCTTGCCTGATGAGTAGTACGGGATACTTTCAGTCTTACCCTGTTGTTTGACCACCACACCGTCAGGAATAAATTCACTTGCGATTGCTACGGCTTCCTGGAGATACCCACCAGGGTTATTGCGTACGTCTAAAATAATACCTGACACAGCACTTCCTTTTGCCACAATCTGACCTACTGCGTCATTCCACTCTGCATCTGTGTTCCCACCAAATTGAGTCAATTTGATATGTGCAATTTGTTTATTTCCTTTGGGAATAAATGTTAACTCTACAGAAGGAACAGTAATTGTGTCACGTGTGAGTGTCTTTTCTTCAGGTTTACCACCCGTGCGCAAAAATGTGAGGGTGACGGTACTCCCTTTTGGTCCACGTATTAGGTCAACTGCGTTGGGAAGTGAGATACCGGAAGTATCCTTGTCCACGTTTTTTGCAGGATCTTTGATATGCAAAATATAGTCACCAGCTTGAACTCCAGCTTTCTCTGCTGGCAAACCTTTCAGTGGCGCTATCACAACCAACGTTTGGTTTTTGTAACCCAACTGGATACCCACTCCATCAAAGGAACCATTGAGATCATCACTTGTGCGCTTTTGATCATCAGGAGGCAAGTACATGGTATACGGATCTCCCAGAGATGCAGTCATCCCACTTATCGCGCCATTTACCATCTTTGTGGTATCCAGCTTTGTCGGGTCGTAATAATTCTGCTCTAACCTATCCCATACGGCCCAAAACTGAGTGAAATCTACAGAAGAGTGCGAAGCGGGAACAGCAGTATTGACGAGACGTGACGAAGGTAGTGAATTTACCGCGCTGGAAAGGAAAGGAATATTCTCACCGCGGCCCAATTTGAAACCTGCTACACCTCCGGCCCCTACGAGAAGCAGCGCTAAGACCACGTTACGGAGTGTTTTAAAATTACTTGTCATGAGATCAAAAGTGTACCACAAAGTTAGAGCGTTGTGACGAACGGGATGAGCGCTACGTGACGGGCGCGCTTTACCGCATTTCCAAGTTCGCGTTGCTCTTTACTGGTTAGTCCCGTGCGCTCTCGCGACAAAATGTAGCCATGTTCAGTCATATAGCGCTTGAGCAATTCCGGCTCTTTGTAATCAAAGGCAATCTTGGCATGTCTGCCACGATGGATAGCTGGTAAGGGTTTTACTGTATTTCTTTGCATAGACTAAAACGGGATGTCTTCACTGACATCTTCCGCTCCTTGCGGTACTTGTGCCGGAGTTTGATTCTCTTCCGGATAATTATATTGAGCCGAATCAGATGGTGCGGCGCTTTCACTATTCTCACGTGGACCGAGTGGCGATAACACTAACACGTTGTCAGCCACGATCTCGGTTGTTTCTTTCTCCTGACCTTCTTTGTTTGTCCACTTGCGGTTTTGGAGTCTCCCAGCGACGTACGCTTTTGCGCCTTTTTTGAGCAATTGGCCACAAATCTCGGCGAGTTTGCCCCAGACTACGATGCGGTGATAGGTTGTTTCCTCTTGACGCTGTCCCCCACCATCTTGAGTCGTCCAACTACGATTAGTAGCCAGACCTATAGTACACACAGCCGAACCATTGGGGGTAAACCGGAGCTCAGGGTCACGGGTTAAGTTTCCGATCAGCTGCACCATGTTTAATGAACGGGATGACATATGCTCCTTTTTACTCTTTCTTGTCCACCATAGCTTTAGCGTCGGTGGATACCTCTGCTATCGTACCAGATTTTGGGGCAACTTTCTTAATATCTTTGATGAGAAAGAGTGAGCGTAATACATTATCCATGAGACGGATGTCACGCTCAAAGCTTTGGGCTGTTAGGGTATCCAGAGAAACTGTAAACAGGAGGTAAATTGCGTCAGTCTGCTTCTTGATCATGTACGCCATGGGCTTCTTGCCCAATGACTCATGCGAATCGACTTTGCCGTCTTTGGCTTTGGCGAGCTTCTCGACAGCCGCGACTGCGGTTTTAACTTGTTCTGGGGTAGAGCCACCAGAGATGAGCATCATAAGCTCGTATTGCTTAACCATATGTGTCCTTTCACCTGCCAGACCAAAGGATTTGGATTAAAGATCTGACTGAGGGGCTATTATATCACGAGATGAGAGAGTAGAGGCCTGGACAAAAGAAGTCGGTAGCAAAAACACCCTTTGGCCCACTTTGCGGGTTGGAGCTACATATAAGCAAACTTGTGCCAGAATCTTTTCCGAGTCTTTCCATTTATGGAAGGAAGTAAGAGTATCTTCGCCCACAAGCATTGCCAACTCTTGCCCCGAATACATCTTTTTTAGTAGCTCTAAGGAATCAATCGTGTAGCCCGAGAGATCATTGGCTTCTTCCAACCTACTTACCTCAATACGTGAATCTAGCGGCAAGAATAAATCTCTTGCCATACGGATACGGGTCTCGTAAGGCAGAGTTTCTTTACCCCAAATGTGCTTTCGCGGTGGAATAATCAAAACCTTTTCAATGCCAGGTATTTGCGACAATGCAAGTGACACCGCGTATGCATGTCCATCATGTGGAGGATTACAAGTGCAAAAAAACAAGAGAATCATGTGCTACAGTATACCCCATGAAATCAGCACAAGAAGTTAAAAAAATCGTTAGTTTTTTACGAAGAACATATAAAAATCAAAAAAAGACGAACGGCATTATTGCCGTATCCGGCGGTATAGATTCTGCCCTCTCACTGACACTTTTGACCAAAGCACTCGGACCAAAAAATGTTTATCCAGTCTTACTCCCATACGGTGATCAATCAATCGCCGATAGTGAACTTATTTGCAGTTGGAATAAAGTACCTAAAAAAAATTGGCAAACAATAAATATAAAACATGCGGTTGATACCATTACAGCAACCTGTCATTCCGGTAAAGGCGGCGATGAGGAGCCTTATCCGGAATCCAGGAAACTAAGCAGAAATACTGGATCCCCGATGCAGGCACGCTCCGCTGCCTCCTCGAGGATGACAAAACTCCGTCTCGGCAATGCCATGGCCCGCACTCGCATGATCTACGTTTTTGACAAAGCAAAGGAGTTGAACGGATTAGTCTGCGGTACAGAGAATAAGTCAGAACATTACTTAGGATACTTCACCCGCTTTGGAGATGCTGCATCTGACATTGAGCCCATCGCCCATTTATACAAAACCCATGTCCGAGAATTGGTAAAATTTTTGGATTTACCAGAGGCATTTTTAGAAAAAGCTCCTAGCGCGGGTCTTTGGGAGGATCAAACTGATGAAAATGAAATGGGCTTCTCGTATGAAGATGCGGATAAAGCACTAGCGGTCATTCTTGATGAGAGTAAAGAAAAAATCGACCAAGAACTTTTAAAGAAAGTTAAAAAAGTTGTGACTGTGCAAGCCTTCAAGCACCAGGTGCCATACAAAATGTAGTTTTATTACTGAAAAGATGTGTCAAGCAGTAGCAGTGCCTGGAGAATATTCAAAAGAATTAAAAAACGCCGTGTGTATAGAAGCTCTTCGTCATCTTCCTTTTCCGCTTTTGTCAAAAGATAAAGAGAGGTTGCACATACCAACGGGTATATGACTGTTTTAAGCAAAAAGAAAACCTCTGGGTGAAGATGCACCAAAACACCAAGCGGAATTCTCTCCCTATTATCACTAAAACGCACTCTTCTTACTATCTCAAAAGCCTCAAGGTCAATAGTAAAGACCAGCAGAGCAAAATGAGTCAATAAGGAACGCGCAGCGGGTGAAAGATTCTCTAGAATTTTTATGTGTTCATTAAAATGAAGCTGCTGTTCTTGGGCCATATTACGTACCTATCACCTGCCCACAATGCCTTCAGCATAGCTGATGCAGGCGGGTGAATTAATTTCCAATCATAAATTCGACGACGTCACCATCGCGCATCAGATAATCTCTACCCTCGATCCGCATTTTGCCAGCCTCGCGAACACCTTTCCACCCGCCAAGTGCGATAAAGTCATCGTATGAAGCAACGTTAGCTTTGATAAATTTCTTCATGAAGTCAGTGTGGATTACGCCAGAGGCTTCGACGGCAGTCGCGCTATCAGGAATAGTCCACGCACGCACTTCCATCTCACCAGCCGTGAGGAAACTTTGTAAATGGAGAGTTTTGTACGCAGTCTCAGCCAGACGCTGCAAGCCGCTTTTTTCTATCCCAATATCCTTCATGTACTCTTTTTGGTCTTCTTCAGAAAGTGAAGACAGTTCACTCTCAATCTTCGCACTCACAATAACTATCTGTTCTACCTTAATCCCCAATTCCTCTGCATATTTTCCTGCGTACTGCGCACTGCGAACTAGCTCCCCTTCGTCCACATTAATCGCGACAAAAAAAGGTTTTTTAGCAAACAGCGGCAAGTTTTCTTTATCCTGATTTTTGCTTTTTTCATGCTTTGCAAGGGTTTGTTCGTCAGCTAACTGCAATTCCAGCCGCAGAATCTCTAGATCAGATTTTGGGTCAGTAGAATCCCGACGAATAATATCGGGATCGCTAAAATCCCGTAGTACAAAACACATCGCATCTACCTCGCGAATATGTGAGAGGAATTGATTACCCAGTCCTTCACCGGTAGATGCTCCTTTGACAAGTCCTGCAATGTCGACAAATTCGACTGTCGCAGGTTTGATGACACTTGTATGCACAACCTCCGCAAGTTTAGGGAGTCTATCATCGGGAACTTGTGCAATGCCAACGTTTGGCTCAATCGTGGCAAACGGATAATTGGCCGCCAAAGCGACCTGCTGTTTGAGCAGCGCGTTAAACAGTGTTGATTTTCCGACATTGGGTAAACCGACTATTCCTACAGATAAACTCATATAGGATATAGTATACCAGAGAGAAAAATACGAAATTAGTAAATATCAGTATCGACTTCTCCGCGATTAATTTTCTGATTCAATTGATACCATCGAACTACTTCAATAGTAGTTGGCCTAAATCTTTCTGAATTCTCCAAACATTCCTCTGGCGTCATAACTTCCACTCGTCTGCCTAAATTAGCCATTCTTTTCTTTAGCATTGATACCTCTTCGTCATCAAGTTGATATGTAAAAGTACCTACCATATATTCATGGCTACCTCTCCTATCTCTTGCCGTGTTTGATCCAACAACATTTTGTTCCGTTATGATAAAACTATTCATAAATACTAATTTCTTTGGATTGACTACGAGATCTAACTCCTCGAGAATTTCTCTCGACATTTCGTCATACTCACTCACATCTTTGTTATTCACAGCTCCCCCTGGGAAACTTAACATTTCTGGAACCAACATTGTTTCTTTTTCTACCCAACCGCGACGAAGTCGCAGGAACCAATTAGTAGACCTCTCAATTTTTATTTGATCTGCATGGTCCTCATCAGGAAGAGTTGTAAAGACAAAATATGTTTTTCCGTCGATAATTGTTGTAAGCGCGCAGCTTACTCCACGTCTTACATTATCCAATTCCTTACTCCGCATGCCAGTATTCGTATTCTTAGTATTTTCTGGTCTTTCATTGTTCATCCACATATCTTAACATCTTGAATTCGCTCAATTGATTTTTTGGGATAAAAACACAACCCCGCCCAGAGGCGGAGTTGTGTGAACAAAAATTCAAAAACTATTTCATTTTTGAACAAATTTTACAATCGTGCATATGAGTAGCACCAACATATACTGCTGATACACCCACGAGAACATATATAGCTCTCTCAATAGTCGGCATTGATCCAAAGAGCATCATTACCAGGTTTACATTGAATAATCCAACTAAACCCCAGTTTAGAGCTCCAACGAGAACCAAGAAGTACGCCACTAAGTGAAGGTACATTTCTGATTTCATATTTTACTCACCTCGCTTCCTTGTTTAACTGTACTCTTTAGGCGCCAGTCATAAAAGAGTGAGGTTATTTCAGCAGAGGCGGTAAGAAGTGCAAGTAGTGTCCATGTCCCTTTCAGCTGGAATGCGACATGGAGCATGATGACCCAGATGATCACATAAACGAGTTTATGGAGTGTTTTCCAATTTTTCCCAAGTCGTTTCACACTGAAATCGTTGGATGTTAGAAATAAGGGAAATAGCAGGAGCAACGTAATCAGACCAAAGATTTCAAAGAAATCCGAAGGTATCAAGCTGCCGCCTGTCAAAATAGTCGGGACAAAAAATTCAATCGAGGCGTGAGTAAATCCAAACATAAACGCAAGGATTCCCATGTATCTGCGAAACATTATTCCTATAGTTATGAGCGGATGTCGAAAGCGAAAACGTCCAAATATCCCTGGCAATAAAACTGCGATTAACATAAGAAGTGCCAACTCACCAAATTTATTACCCAAATTCAAGATAAACAGGAAAATTTCATTTTTTACCGAGAAGCTGTATGCAAACAGCGTGACAGTAAGTGCCAGAAGAACATAAACTATTTGAAATAACCGAATAAAAGTGGCTTTGTTGGCGGCAAAAAAAGTCTGCAACCACAGGAAAAACTTTTGCATCTTTTTAGCGTATCACATCAATTAGTGAGTTTTCTGAAGCGCTTCGCCCACTGCAGTCTTTCGTCGCAATGGTGACGGATTGATCGCATGCAAGTCACTCACTTCTTTCACAGCACGGAAAACGAGCGACAAGATCACATCTTCTGTCAATGAATAAATGTTGTATGCCAATGTCGGCAATGAATACTCCATGTACGACATTTTGGCTTTGCGTGTCTCACCTTCGACAAATGATGGCAGACCGAATGGAAGCATATGATTGTCTAAATATTTTGTCCGTGCCGACGCCTCGCCTCCGTATGGTTTATAAAATTCTCCTTTATTGTCCACACAAAAGAGCATCCCACCGGGACTCTCAATCGTGCCACCACCCGCAATGCGTGATACTCCAATACCACTGGCACCTAGTGCGAGCGTGGTAGCGATGTGATCACTCGCTCCGCCCTCTACTATTACCGGAATCGATATTTCACCACGCATATCCCAGACCAGTTGGGGCCAATCGATCACTGAGCCACTGCGTACTCCCGTGATGCATCGTCCCCCACCACCAATCCCTACATAGAGACCGTCTGCACCAGCATCTTCCAAACGCTTTGCTTGTTCTACATCCACCACTTGTCCTGCAAAAATTTCGATCTTTCCATCCAGTTTTTTTCGCAGTTCCTTTACAGTGTCGTACACCGCTACACCTGGTTCAGGCGAGTACACACGGAATACGCGCACACCCGCTTCATATAGAGCGTCTGCGCGTTTGAGTGCCTTGTCCTTCTCAGTTTCTACGACACCCATCAAATTATGTTTCCACTGATTTAAAAGCCAAACCTTATCCTCACGGCCCACTAAAACTTCACTATCACGCAATGCGTTCATCGTTTCTGTAACTAAATCGACTTGACGTTTAATATCGTGAAATACGCTGTTGCGCGGAATGCCTACGAGACAATGCAGCTGTGCCATGGTCGATAGGGCACTGACGCTGCCATAAATATCTGGCATTGCTGAACCAACGAGTAAAGATCGCGCACGTTTACCTAGTTTTACGAATGGACCGTATTCGAGACGTGTTCCTCTGCCAACTCGCTCCCTGTCACTGCCAACCACAGATACCCCTAAGTCAGAAATAGACAGCGCCAGTCCTTCATCTATGGCGTGGGTCATAATCTTTGAATCTACTATTGGAGGGGGAATAAATTTTCCATCCTGAACCTGGCGCAATTGCGCTAGGCGCTGCGGGTGGTTAAAAATTTCCAAGACATATTGGCGAACACGTAAAGTTTTTACCATGATCTCTGGTGAGAGCATCATGGTTTTGGAAAAATCTAAGAAATCAAATGGGGTGCGCAGGAGTCCTTGATTTGGATATGCTAAATCTCCATCAGCACTTTCCAAAAACCAAAACTGTAAATAATCAGAGACATCTTTTTCAAATGGTGCGAGTTTGGCTTGAATATACTCTTGCCAAACAGAATCACGAAATGTTGAAAATGAAGGTAACACCGGCAGTTTTAGCTTTTTTGTAGGCACCTGCGTAGATTATCATTTATTTCCGCACAAACAAGACAACATTGGGGATATTGCGTCCGGGACCTAACTTGTAACCGCCGGACCATAGCGCAGTAGAGCCCCCTGCATCTAAGTTCAGCGCATCATCCATACCAAGAGTCTTTAGTACTGTGGCTGCTTCTCCAAAACTTGCATTACGAACAAACCCGATAAATACTTGGCTGCCTTTGTGACCAAGAAATCCTCTGTACCCTTTACCCGTGAGTTTCGGATCTGATGTTGAAGCTAGAATCTGTCCACCCAAAAGTAAAGGCGGGTGATTTGAAATCACCCCATCTACGCCAGTATCACGTCCCCAATCCTGCGCATGTGCCTTATATGTTGCACTTTCGCCTGAAAAAATTGCTATCGGAACCTGACTATACACGTTGTTATCAGAGTTAAAATACACTTTATTCTTATTCATGACCAATTGATCAAAAGCATTTTTCTTGTCTGCACACTCAGGATATGTTTCCGGGCAAAAATATGTTCCGTTGATACCGGCAAATGCGCCAGATCTCGCAGCATATGTGGCGAGTGGTAGCGCAGGACAGTTATTTGCGCAGGTCGAGTCAGAAGCAGTGTCGATAATTACTCTTGTCGATCCCAAATCTGCAGCAATAATATCAACCAAAAAGGTACCAGCGCTCGTTTGTACTTGTTGGCGCTTATATCCGGATGAGGGCGCGCTATTTACTACTGGGACATTAGCTGTGGACGTAGCTGAAGCGGCTGCAAGTTTTGCAGCTTCGGCCGTTATCTTCGTTTGCAAACTTGCTGTCTGTGCTATGGCTTGATCATAATCACGCTTGCCAATGAGCGACAGTGCTTGAGCAAACAGCGAATCGAGCGGCGAGAGATTGCCTTTGCCATCTCGAAGATCCGCAAGTGATGAATACACG
The DNA here is from genome assembly GCA_035479015.1 of Patescibacteria group bacterium. Classification (GTDB taxonomy): domain Bacteria; phylum Patescibacteriota; class Microgenomatia; order UBA1400; family UBA12028; genus DATIJC01. The sequence goes on from DATIJC010000049.1 coordinate 35,333, forward strand.
AGAGAGAGTTTTGTGTTTGCATCCTGCAGGTTTTTGATCTGTGACTCCAAATCATTATTGCGCTTTGTTTGGTCGACTGACTGCAGATCTTGTACTTGTTTTTGCGATGCTGCAAGCTGTTGCTCTAACTGCCGCTTTGTACTTTCCGTCTGTTGTTTAAAATTAAAAAAAGCTCGAGCAGTAAAGGCCGAAGCGATAATCACCACAAGCAAGAAAACTACTGCAATCTTTTCTTCAACTACAGTCAGAAGAATTGGGTGAAAGAATGGCTTGCTTGGTACTTTGTTGGCCATCTCTATATGATGACAAAAAAATGAAGGGAGTACAAGTAAATGTCATTCCTGCGAAGGCAGGAATCCAGACAACAAATAATTTCATTGGTTTCGCTTCGGGAATAGATATTCAATCGCTATCTTTAGCATGACAGTTATTTGCGTTATTGTTGCTCCAATCATTACACGAAAGCCCCATTCATCTAGGTGAAAACTAAATTCACCAATAACCAGAGTTCTTCCTAGCGCCTGAAAAAGCATGAATATAAATACGACTAACGTTTCAATAGCGAGGAAAATAAAAAGCGCCTTTATTGTAAAACTTTTCAGCTTTATGTCTTGCGCGAGATCTTCATTTTTTAATTTTTCTCTCCTTGCTAGTTCATCCTCAATTGAAATAGGTTCTTCTTTTGGCTCAGGAATCTCTTTCCTATCAATTTTGTTCAAAGATAAAATCAGTTCATTCTTCAGCTCATCTTGTGCCTTCTCAAGTGCTTTCTGACGTTGCTTAAGTTGTTTTTCGATTTGCGGAAGTGATGCGCTTTTTGGCATAAACTTTAGAGCAAGTGGAGCTTTTCTAAACGGATGGACATAGCAACCACTGAAACTTTGAACAACGAAGCACATTCTTCGACATTCTGAAGCGATCCCCATGCTTTTCTTACCAAATACTCTGGCATTATAAGAGAGGCTGCAAAGTTATTAGCCTCAGTCTCAATTATAGAAAAAGATGCTTGGTCTAAACGATAAAGCGTCCTATTAACCTCAAATTGATTGTCATCATCGACTACAATATCTTGGCCCTTCACAATTTGGTCGTGAAGAAAGTAGTGTCCAAGTTCGTGTGCAATTGTAAAATATTGTCGAGTATCTGGTTTAATGAGGTTAACAAAGATCTCAAATTTATTTTTCTCTTTATTGAAACGAATTGCGCCAGAAACCTCATCGGGGAGTTTCACTAAGTAAATAGAGAGGTCTTCCTTACTTTTCTCTATCTCCTTATATGGGAAAGGGCTTAGTCCCTCTGGGTTGTAAGTTTTTACCAAACTTTCTGCCTTGGCAATTGCAGTTAAAACACTCATACCTATATTCTACATGAATATTTGAAGTTATTTATTGACTGGATTCCTGCCTTCGCAGGAATGACAGGCTATTTCTTTTTTAGTTGTTGACCGGAACCAGTATCCTCGACGATCCACCCGAGCTTGGCGATCTCATCACGAAGCATATCGGAGGTTGCAAAATCATTTGCAAGACGCGCTGATTGTCGCTGTTCCACAAGCATAGC
>DATIJC010000050.1:0-33744 GCA_035479015.1 Patescibacteria group bacterium
GCGATTGCCTCGCTACTCGGTTCTACTCCATTCACGTTTTTGAATCCTTTTTTGTATAGAGCGTCGAGAATGAATCCGTTGCCGCATCCGATTTCAAGTATTGCATCCGTTTTTTTCAACTTTTTAAGCGTGGGAGCTAGCGACTGCATGTATGACTGCGTCAGCGCATCTACTTCCCTGTCATACGTAAACGTACTTTTTTTATAGAGCTTCGCTAAATCTGCACTTCCCAATATTGGGTTTGACCGGACCATACCATCCGTTTTGCACGCCACCATTCTATAGTGCAATTTATCGGGCATACGCCGTGCTGAGAAAACTTCGGTCGTTATTTGTGACGCAGAAAAGTTGCGCTGATACAACACTGAATAACCGCTAATCTTCCCGCATAATGGGCATTTTGTGGTGTAGAATTTCACAGTGAGCGGAGTATACACCATATGAAAACTATTGTGATTACGGGTGGGACTGGGTTTGTAGGTGCCAATCTCGCCAGAGTTGCACTACACAAAAACTACAATGTTCATCTTCTGGTTCGGGATACATATAAGTCTTGGAGAATTACTGACATTCAAAAAGATTTGCATTTGCATAAAGTTTCACTGACGGACGAAAAACAGCTTATCACTCTTTTTAAAAAGATTCGTCCCAATTGGTTTTTCCATACCGCAGTCTTTGGCGCGTACTCAGCCCAGACAGATTTAGCAGAAATGTTGCAGACCAATATCCTCGGTACGACTGCGCTCTTGAATGCGGCCAAAAGTGTGGGATTTGATGCATTTATCAACACAGGCTCTTCTTCCGAGTATGGATATCAAGATCACCCGACCAAAGAATCAGACTGGATTGACCCAAATAGCCACTACGCTGTTACCAAGGCTTTCACTACGCAACTTTGCCGGTTTGAATCTCTGCAAAATAAATTACCAATCACTACTCTGCGTTTGTACTCTGTGTATGGACCATATGAAGAACCCGCCCGCCTCATGCCAACCCTAGTTAGAGCCGCTCTACAGCAAAAATTGCCACCTCTCGTCGACCCCACAATTGCCCGCGACTACATCTACATCGATGACGTGGTGCGCGCATATTTTATTTCTGCTACAAAAGCAAAACAACACTTTGGTAGTGTTTACAATGTTGGGACGGGAAAACAAACATCACTGCGCCAACTTGTGACAAAGATTAGCAAGATCACTCCGATAAATGAAAAACCTGTCTGGAGATCTATGGAGAAACGGATGTGGGACACATCAATTTGGGTCTCCAACAGTAATCTGATTGAGAAAGAGCTTGGATGGAAAGCAAAAATCGAGGTAGAAGAAGGTCTGAAGAAAATGCTTGTATGGCAAAGAAAAAATTCTTCTTAGAGCTCCTTCCCTTTCTTTCTCTATTTGCACTATTTGTTTTCCTGCATGTATATCAATTAAATAGTCAAGGTTTTGTGGGCGACGAAGCGTCTCCGACACTCTTGTTCGCCCGTTTCTGGGACGCACTGCGGCTTCGGGACCTTCGCTACCTGGCATACCCGTTCTTGTTTTATCACGATCCTTTTCGAGCTGTTTTCTCCGGAACCCTTCTACAGCTGTTTGGAGCATCACTTATTATCTTGCGCTTGCCAAATGTCATTTTTGAATGCTTCTCATTTTGGTTACTTTACTTCACCTTACGAAGACAAGCAGTTCCAAATCTGCTTCAACTGACATTACTTGGTATTTTTGCAGTCAGTTCCACTCTGATGGTCGGACGGCTAGCTGGTGGCGACGGTCAAGCAAAATTTCTATTCCTACTTACAGGGATACTTCTATTGCAAAAGCCATCAAAAGTGACCGTTGTTTGCATCCTGATGTCAATGTTTACCATGCTTGACGCCTTCGTTTTCCTACCGTTCTTCCTTGTTAAGTGTAGAAGAGACAGGAAAATTATTCTCAGCGTGGGTGTGATCCTCACAATCTATTTCATGCTCTGGACCGTATTGCCATACCTTGCCTATGTACGGCATTTTCAGGATTACTACTTGAATCGTGGATTTTTCTACTACTTTAGCCGAGCTAGCGAAGGAGCATCATCTGATCCACTGAAGAGTTTACGGGCTTTAAGCCATTACACGAGCGCTCCCTTTACACTTACAGCACTGCTTTCGTGTATTTTTTCATTTTTCATCAAGCCTTTACGAAAACTTAGCTTTATAACCGGAACATGTTGGCTAGCGGTCCTACTTTTAAGCCGTTCTAGTTTTCACGTTGTCATGTATTCAAACTTGTTTTTTTTGCAAATCTCATACGTCATTACGTATGTATGGCAAAAGCACTGGAGTCTCCGTTCTGGTATCATCGCACTCGTCGTACTGCTTGTAGGAGCGAATCTCTGGCATTTCGGAACACACTTTCTCTCTCCCATTAATCCAGCCGATGAGTTTCCAGATGGCCACATCGATGTCATGAGTCATGGAAGACCGACCGACGAGGCAGTAAAACGCATCGAAGAGATACATGGTTTACTTGAAGGCAAAGATTAGATATCCTTACGGCAGATATGCATCCAGTTATTACATTTGATCATGTCCGTAAAGAGTACGTTCTCCAAGAAGACAGGACACTGAAAGAGCTCGTCCCCAATCTACTCTCCGGCAAACCCTGGGCAAAAAAACACACAGTTTTTTCTGATCTCTCATTCGTTATTACGCAGGGTGAGACAGTGGGCATCGTCGGTAAAAACGGGGCTGGGAAATCCACGATACTGAAATTAATTGCCGGCGTTACATATCCCGATAAGGGAAGAGTTATTGTGGATGGCTCTGTCACTCCTCTTATTGAGCTAGGGGCAGGATTTCACCATGAACTTTCGGGCTTTGAAAATATATATCTGAATGCCGCCATTTTAGGCATGCATAAAAAACAGGTAGAGAAATCCATTGCTTCTATCATTGAGTTTAGCGAACTACATGAATATATTCACACTCCCGTAAAAAAATATTCTACTGGCATGTATATGCGCTTGGCTTTTGCCATTGCCATACACATGGATTCACCAATACTGCTCATCGATGAAGTGCTGGCCGTGGGTGATGAAGCCTTTCAAAAAAAATGTCTGAAGTACCTACATACACAAAAAGAGAAACATGACAGAACGATAATTTTTGTGAGTCATGATGAAGAAGCTGTAAAAAGCTTCTGTGAGCGGGCACTCCTACTCAATCATGGTGAATTAGTGGCTGACTCCACTCCACATAAAGTGTTTGAGGCCTACCATAAGATCGAAAATATTCCTACGCTATGAGCTGGCCTAAGATCTCCATTGTTACTCCTTCCTATAATCAAGGCCAATTTCTAGAAGCTACACTACAAAGCGTTTTTGACCAAAAATACCCCAATCTTGAGTATATCGTTATGGACGGGGGATCCACAGACAATTCTGTGTCACTTTTAAAAAAGTTTGCAAAAATTGCCAAAACCAAAAAGATTAACTTCACTTGGCAAAGTAAAAAAGATAAGGGTCAAACTGATGCCATCAATGCTGGCCTGAAAATAGCTATCGGCACAATACTAGCGTACCTAAATAGCGATGACACATATGAGCCGAATACCCTCAAAACCGTGGCTCAATTTTTCCAAGATCACCCCGAAGAAAATTTTTTGTATGGGAAAGCACGACTTATAGACGCCGATGGGAAACGGATCGGAGTGTATAACTCATCACAAGCTACATTGCAGTCATTACATGGAGGCTGTGTGATCAGCCAGCCAACTACATTTTGGACCAGAAAACTCTATTCGAAGATAGGGCCGTTTGATGACTCATTTCACTTCACGATGGATTATGAGTATTGGTGCCGGGTCATCCGGAAGTATCCTATGAATTTCATACCGGAATTTTTTGCCAATGCTCGCATCCATGCAGATGCAAAGACTTCAGCCCAAACTTCAAAGCTCTACGCTGATGCTATCCGTGTACAGAAAAAATATTTCCCCTCTGTTCATCATGACTGGATCTTTACCTATGTCGATGGCAAAGTGCATGGATTGAAAGATGGAACTTGGTACCAAGAAATTTATTATTGGTCACATTTGTTTTTTCTATCATTTGTGTTACAACTCCAGTGGAATCATCATTTGCCCACTGCACCTATGGTCCGCCAGTACCGGCTGTGGGCTACAGAAGCACTGTCAAGATTTACTAAGAGAATATCTGTATGAAAAAAACACTTTCTCTCACTGTCATCATCCACACAAAGGATGATGAGAAGAAAATCAAGGACTGCATCCAGTCACTTCCTGATTATGTTCAAGAAATACTAGTTGCTGACATGCGCAGTAGAGACAAAACAGTGACTCTTGCTAAACAATTAGGAGCTCGCGTAGTCACCGTACAAGATCACGGCGTGGCAGAGCCCGAGCGTGATAAAACATTAGAGCTAGCCAAGACAAAATGGATACTCGTGCTAGACTCCGATGAACGCTTGACACCCTTCCTGCACAGAAAAATCTCAAAGATAATTGAAGAAGACAGCGCAGATGCAGTAGCCTTCCCTAGGAAAATTTGATGTTGGGTAAATGGGTGCAACACGGCTTGCGCTGGCCTGATTATCAGAAGCGGTTGTTTAAAAAAGGTTTTGTGCACTGGTCATCGACCATCCATGAAACTCCCATCCATAGTGGCAGATTTGTGGAATTACCCGCCACAGAAAAATTTGCAATTGTTCACCACCATACGACAGATATTGACCAGTTACTGCATAAAACAATACAGCAGGCCGCAAAAGAGCGCTTCTACAATGCTCAAAAGAATGTTTCAGCCTTGGATATTTACCATCGCACGGAGCAGGAGTTCCCATGGAGAGAGTTCGAACACGAAGGTATAAAAGACGGCATGCATGGGTTTATCACAAACAAATTCATGCAGGTGTACCGCTTCTTGGAATTCGCATACTTCTGGGAGCGAACAGGCATGAAAGAAATCTTGGGCAAAAGCGATATTGAGACCTTATGGAACAAGGATGAGCGAATCAAAGAACTAGAAAACGAGTTAACTATCTTAAAGTCCTCAAAGTTTTATAAAGCATATCAACTTATACTACGTATGAAAGCAATTTTCTCCAAATCGATGAACTAAAATCATAAGGGATGAAATCTTGCCTTAAGAATACACAATCTTTATCCAAAGTCTTGACAAGTTTATATCCGTTTTTCCTCATATACGTTTTGAGTGGCGACGTCCCAAATAGATCTTCTACAGTAAAACAGTCAATTTGCACTTTAGAGAAATCAATGGATTTAAGTATCTCAAATTCATTCCCTTCAGTATCAATCGAGCAGTAATCGATGTGAGCTAAATGATATTTTTCTATTAACTCCATAATACTGATAGATGGAACTGAAATGATTTTTTGTCTACCTTTTCTCTCCTTCACATCACGCTTCACCCGTGACAAGTGTCGAGGGTCGTAGCGGTCTACTATTCCGCTCATCATCTCTGCATTGCCAGGACCAACTACCTCCAAGAACTTCAATCTTCCTGGGGTATTTGAAATTGCGGCCCGCACACAGGTTACACTGCGGTTGTGCTGCAGTTTTTTAAACACACTTGGTAGTGGTTCTACACACACTCCAGTCCAGCCGTATCTCTTTTCTAGAAGATATGTGTTACTAAAAGTGTAGCCATCATGTGCACCGATATCCAAAAAAACACCTCGTCTCTTCTCACGGAAAATGTTTTTATCAAGGTATTTATCTTCCCCCATCTGTGAGAGATAACTTTTCGGAGCACGTATCGAAGACAAAAAGTTGAACATGTGTAGTAGGATACCATATGGCCACAGTGACTAGCATCGATAGCTCTGTCTACTACAAAGAGCAATACTGGGATTCATTTCCGCAAGCAAAGGTGTACATTCAAACACAGGTTAGCGATAACCCTAAGAAGGATTCCCTACATGATTTCAAAGAACGCTACTGTAAAAAACCATTTCGTCACGGTCTCTTCTTAAATTGCGGCAATGGATGGTTAGAGCGGTGGTTCATCCGCCAAGGATTAGTACAAAGCGCCACAGCATTTGACTGCAGTGAGACTCTGATTAATGAGGCTAAGCGAAAGGGGGAAAATTTACCTATCACCTATTTTGTAGCAGATGCAAACAAAATTGACTTACCTCCAAAGAATTATGATCTTGTCGTAAATTCTGCTGCTCTGCATCACGTGCAATTTATCAACAGGTTTTGCGATCAGATCTGGCAATCGATGACATCCAAAGGTATTTTTTTTCATTATGACTATATCGGACCACATCGTAATCAATACTCAGATGCACATTGGAAACTCATTCATGCTGTAAATAACAGTCTGCCCAAAACAATACGCAAGAAACTTGAATATCCTCACCTACCCACCATGATGATTTCCGATCCATCGGAAGCTATACACTCTGAACTCATCATTGAAACTCTACAGAGGTTTTTTGAAGTAAAAGAACAGCATAATATTAGCGGAATGATTGCGTATAACATACTTTCACTCAATCCAAAACTTCATAAAGGACAACGCAGTGGCGCCATTCAGAAGGTTTTGGATAAGGATAAAGAAGCCTTCCTAGCAGGTAAAACTCCACCCATGTTTACCTACATGATTACGAAGCCCAAAAAAGTGATTTCAAAGAACAGGCGTCTGTTTTGGCAGTTATCTGAGGATTTACGAGAGAGGGACGCAAAAATCATTGAGTGGACCTATTCAACTAGTGAATATCTCAAACTTATTAATCACTCAAAGTGGAGAACAAGAGTACCAAGACTTCTACTATTTTATCTTGCGCGAGTTACCTCATTTGTGACACTTTTATTTGCGGGTTGGTGGTATGATCGCTAACATGAAATCCTCAAATCAAACCGAAGAAATTGTCACCAATCAATTTTCAAACCAAGTAGAACTATACTCACAACACGATGAGAAAGTAGACTCTCCTGTCCTCCCATTTTTGAAAAAAACGCTTCCTAAATTTAAAACTGGACAGAGCATAAAGATCGGCGAGTTTGGAGGAGGCGGAGGCGACCTGCTTCGGGCAATCAATAATCTCACAAAACGTACTCTGACTTTGCATAATATTGAGCTCGTCGGTGCGTACAAAAATCACCAAGCGGATAAGAGCATCAAATTTGTCAAACAATCGTTACTTGATTCTGACATTGCCGATAATACCTATGACATTGTCATCGTGCGGAACGTTATTCACCACCTCATCAATCCTTGGCACTTCCAAACCCGCATGAACCAGTCCCATGCTATTCATGAGCTAGTACGTGTTACAAAACCGGGCGGATATATCCTTATTGATGAACAGGTCAATAACTCTAAGATTGCATGCATGCTCTACTTTTACCTGTCCTGGATAGCGACAAAAATGAAACTAAATATTCCTGCGTTTCAAATTACTGAGAGTACGATAGTCGGTTACTTACAGCGCCAGGAATTACAAGCAATTGCAAGCACCGTGGTCCCACGCAAATTCTGGGAAGCCAATACTTTTTTCCGCTGGGAGCCGCAACTTCATTGGAAGCTGACCGGTCTTATGAATGACACCGGCTCTGCCTTTATCGCAATGAAGAAACCTTAGTCATATTTTTAATTGCTACGATGTTTTGAAATGCGAAAATTTCATGTGTTAGTGGTGCGTATGTACCTAATGGAGCTAGACCGTCCGGAAGCAGGCGGTACAAAGTAAAATTCTGCAGTAAGTCAATAAAATCACGCAAGAATGACCGGTTATACGCATGCATTTCATTGAATTCAAAAAGGATAAATCTTACTCTTCCTTGCGACAGCATTTTCTTTGCGCCCCTCAAGACTTTATATTCGTTACCCTCCGTATCAATTTTCAGCAAGTCTAGTTGATCAATCTTTTGGTCAAAGGCAAACTTGTCTAATGTGGTCAAAGATATTTTGTTTTTGGCGATTTTGCCTACTGTCACTCTACGTATGTTATCTTGATCAAGAGAAGCAAGTGCCGTGCCGTCACTGGACACATCATATAAAAATGATGATCCACTTTTATCTGAAAGACCTATGGGAAAACAAAATATATTCGAAATGTTTTTAGTTACTTTCTGAAGCTTGCGAAAAGTATTCCTATTTGGTTCTAATGCATACACCTTAACCCCGAACAATCCAGCGCCGTAAGGATCTACATTTGCACCAACATCAACGATCACTTTGACATGCTTATCTCGCAAAAAAGCATGTAGGAACCAATCCTCTCCTGAAACTTTGTACCCTTCGTAGTTTAGTACGCCAATTCCGCGAAGACATAGGTCATACACCCGCATGTTAAAGTGATAAAAGAATTTCCGGCAAAAGAACTTGCGATATAACCAAATTAGCAGCCTCATTCGTCGGATTATAACAGCAAAACTTCTCTATAAATATGCACAAACAGCTAATATTTTCGTTGGTATTCCGTATGTAGCGGCTATAAATGATAATTGATTCGCACTAGATTGAGCTGAACAACCTAATAAATAGTATGTTGTTTTACTCGTCAGGGATATGACTTTACCTCTAGTAACAAAGGGCGTGTTACAAAATAGATTTTGAACTACATATCTAGTAGATAATTCAGAGTCTGATTCAGAATTATTAGAAGTCGAAAGTGTTGCTCTAGAATCCAAAATGTTTGCAGATAATATGTTTAGGAATAGTTCCACTTCATAACTCACGTGCCACGTTCCAATCGGAATGTCCAAAGAAAGTGATCCGAGGTTATACCAAGTACCATTTGTAGGACTACTCTGGTTTCTATCTGAAGTATCAGTAAGACTAACGGTCCATTTGTTTGGATTGAGTGGGAATCCAAGTGGAGCTTTAGCAGAGGAAAATACTGGAGAAGAAATGGTCTCATTATTTAGTGTGTAATCAGTCCCGCCATATATCGTAATCGTACTATTTGTGATTGCTACTACGATAAAATACTTAGTTCCGCCAGTAGATTGAGAAATCCGTAGTCTCATCCCGACAGATACAGAACCAGTCAAATCATCAGAAGTTGAGGCAACAAAAACGGGTGCATCTGCTGATGAGTAGGATAGAGCAACTTCCGTAACTGGTGTTTCCCATTCCTGCATACTATGCTCCTCGAATAAGTTAATGAATTAACTGTATCATAACAGCAACCATTTAGTGTAGTGCAGCGCAAAGGTAGCACCAGGATTGGTGCTACTCCAATTTTTTGGCATGATGACTATTCTATCTTTGTCTCCTCCTACCCATGCTGCCCACCAACTGAACGTGCTATTTGCCATAATAATATGTTTACATGATGCTAAGATTTGAAACTCTTCCCAATCATGCAGACCTTGTTCGCTAACGTAGACAGTGCCCCTGGGCAACCGCATATTCTGCCGAACCCAAATGGGGTCATCAGAAAAAACATAAAATTTTGGTTTAATTCCCCGTTGAGTTAAGAAACGAATAGATTGTTTGTAATAGTCGACAGAGCAAGCCTCAAAGGCAGATGAAGTCACATAATCTGTTCGTCGAATATGGATGCCTACTGAGTGGGGTGAAAGTTTTTTAAGTTGACGACCTAGATCACTGCGAAGCTCTGTTTGAATCGGCTCTATATATTTTAGATGCTGCCAAAACCCTGATAAAAGTAAGTTTCCCCTTTGGGAAAAAATGTTCTTATCGAAAAAAAACTGCTTTTCTTCGCATACATATCTGAGACCGTACATGTGTGTTGCATCCAGCAATTTCAACCAATCTTTTTGTATTCTTGGTACATGAAGTGGAGTCAGTAATGGGTGAGAAAATAAAGGCGGTTGATCAATGTGCAAACCTAACTTGTCCAAGACAAACTGTCTATTTTTCACTATGAAGTAATAAGAAACTTCTGCTTGAAGGTTAGTTTTATTAAGCTTCGCTAGCGACGCGCCAAGAGCATATTGAAACAGCTGGTTCCCGAGTCCACCCTGAAATTGCGCAAATATCATATTTTAAGTGCCGTTATACTCCGTCCAAGTCTAGACAATGCTAGTGTAACTATTGGTTTACGCAGCATACTTTTTTGCAGGACAAAACGGAGCTGCGATATTATCCGGTCTACTTCTTTTTCGATATCTACTGCATTCACATCGCTTCTCATAGCAGTGAGATTGCGCAAGATATTCCAATACAAAATTTTAGAATTTATACCATCCTTTTGAAGGCTCTCATATTTCTCAATAGCTTGACTGTATCGCCCATGTGTAAAGTCCTCTACCGCTTTGCTCCAAATATCTCCCACACTTTTTTTTGGTTTTTTTTCTTTACTCGCAAAAAAACTTTTCCGGTCTCTTTTAAATTCTCTACATAAAGATGAGAACAGATCATTTTGCAAAGTGTTGTTTGTAAATATATCAAATTCAATAATGTGCTGTTGAACTTTTCTAGAAAAAAGATGAAAGATTTCTTCAAAGATCAAATAATAGTTTCTTGATTGCTCACCATCTTCATACACTCGCTCAAAGTATGAACGGTTTTTGGCACGCTGGCGATGGTAGGAGTGTGTATCCGGACAAGTGCGCACTGACAAGCCTTTTGACAGATACCGAACTTCAAAAGCTTGTGTGTCAAAGCCGTGATTTTCAGGGTACCCACCCGCCTGCAGCACTGCCTTTTTGGTACATAAAAAATTATCAAGTAGGATACCACTGCCATCAAATACATTCTCTAAAGTAAACGAACTATCACGTACAGGATTTGTGTGTACGGAGCCAATTGATCGGTGAGAGCCAATAAAAAAATGGCGCTTATGAAACGCGACCCCATCAAGTTTCTCTTCATCCAAGAACGCAATCATTTTAGATATTGAAGATGGGATGAGAATATTATCGCTATCTAAACAAAAAATGAGTCTTCCTTTGGCAGCTTGAATACCCGTATTGCGTGCCGCTCCACCACCCTTGTTATTTTCATGAGTAAAGATCCTACTATTTGAGTAAGACGATTTGAATTGTGAAAGAAGTTTGGCAGTACCATCTGTAGAACCGTCATTCACAAAAATTGTCTCAAATGGTACATTCAGTGACTCACTATAAAGTGATTCGACAGTTTCCTTTACAGTATCTTCGCAGTTGAAGCACGGAACGATAATCGACAATATGGGTTTAATTCGCATGAGTTTTTTCTATTCTGGACTTCCAATATCGGAAATACAATGCCGAAAAATCCGCCTTTTTCATCATCCTTTTATAAAGTTTTTCTAAAGATTGTTCATCATATTTTTCTAAAACCTTCCAGTCCTCAATAATGAGTAGTGGTAGTCCCAACTTGACAAAGCTTCTCGTCAAAACACTGGATTCTACAATAGGTATAACACCCAGATACAGTGCCTCCCAGGTGCGTATGCAATCTTCCCCATTGCCTGGAGGAGACGCTACAAACATGTATCGAGAGAGTTGCTTAAGATACTCCATAGAATTTAATCTTTCCGTTATCTTGTTAGACACAGATACCTGGGAAAGTACTTTCAGCACTTTAGAGCGCCTGCTTGGATTTGTGGATATGCTAAATCCATACAGTATCCGTGGAACTTTCCTGCGACTGCTCCCGCGAAGATCGTCATACAGTGTAGTTATTCCATGATTAAAGTAATCCAAGTTTTCAAGTCCGATTGGAATTGGAGTCAGTTTTGGATGTACAAATGAGGCATTCTGCGTATACCAGTGGATAATTTTTCTATTCAAATATTTTTTGTACTTGCTATCGACATCTAAGTCACCGTTGTGTGAGATTAGTATGTAGGGATTCACTATACTTGGATGAATATACGTAAAAAACTCATCGAGCTTACGGAGTCCCACAAATACGCAGTCTCCAGCGTTGATATCACTAGCTCTACAGTGGCTATGTTCATCGTATATGTGATTTCCGAGCGTTCGAAATGTGTCTCCGCTTATATATGGAGCACTTGAGGGATCTGAAATATTGCAGATTCCCATATGTAGCCTATGAGCGCCTACATAAAATAAGAATTTGAAGTTCGTCGCATTCAAGGGGAGGTTAAAAAGTACCATACTACGTAATGATCCTATTTGAACATCCGTAATACATGGACTGCATGATGTGTCTATCACCAGGACCGTCTGATGCCTTAAGTGTCGTGATTTGTCTTTTTAGATAGAGCGATTGAACAGCATATGAGATCGCTAGTTCCTCAGAGAGTCTACGTGTTTCTCCCTCTGTGTTTTCATAAATTTTTCGCACGTAGGCTCTTAGTTTTTGTTTTAAATTTAGGGTCATAAATCTTTGCGGAATTGACACGAATCCTGAGACATAGTGGCCATAGACTCCCCACTTTTTCTTGTGAAAGACGCTTGTTATCAAATTACGTTCCATTTGGTTATCATCTACATAATTGGCGAACACCAAGAAAGTCATTTTTTTATCACTAACGACAGGATCAGCAAACCATCGTGTGTCAGCGTCTACTAGGTACGCGCTCTGTTTACTTGCTTCGATGAGTGCCTCTATCTTCATATACTGCCATGGCTGATTCTTATTTGAGAAGAATTCTACACACTCAACCGTATTTGGATAATCTATATCCTTTTTTCTTGATAAGAACGCCTTCTTACAAATGGCATCGACATAGACTTTTACCTTGTGAGTCGGGTTATAGAAATGCAACGAATTGATATTGCGTATTGCGAGCGCCACATACTCTGGCCGCTTCACACACAGTATCATAAAAGTAGCAGGGGTATACGATGAAGGGATGCCAAACGTTTGGCGAAGTAGACGTAGGATTCCCGCCCTGACCAAAAATTCCTGATATTCAAGAAAATCAAAGGACTTTTTTATTCGAACCAGGAAAGGGATCTTTCCAAGCAGTAAATACAACGAGGATATACTCATTTTTTGTTTGAAGTGGCGGCAATATACACCCGCCCATCTTTGTCTTCGTCAAGAATTTGAGTTACATACCCCACAGAGCTCAACATTTCTAAGGTCCTCACAGTAGCAAATATGGAATGTAGTTCAATCAATAATATTGGCTTATCTTTTTGAAGTGTTTTCATGCCTCCAGCAATGACGAGGAATTCCGCTCCTTCTACATCAATCTTTATTATGTCTGGATGAATTTTTTGGCGGGTCACAAAACTATCAAGTTTCACTGTCCTAACCTTTGCTCGCTTAAATCCCAGCTCCGCTTCATAGACACCGCCATTCAAGCGAGTATGCGCTCCAGCTAGGAAGGATCCACTACTGGTCCACCCATCTACGTTATTCGTAAATACAAATTCTTGTTTACCGTTCTCATTTGAAACCGCATACGGATATATAGATATTTTTTCTCCCATTTTTTGATTCATGTTCCTATGCATCTCAAATCGCTCTCGGTTAAATTCATTTGGCTCAAAAGCTACTACTTTGCCTCTGCCCTTTGATAAGGTCTCAAAAATGAGCGAGCTGTACCCGATATGGGCTCCAATATCGAAGAACACTTTGCCATTCAAATTCATCTTTTGCAGATATCGCGTGAAGTGTAGGTCGTATGTACCCAGAGCCATAGTTTGTTCCCACTCCCCGCTGCTCGAGTCTATGAATAGTTTCAGTCCTTTTAATTTCCCAGAGGGCACAGTATTCCATGTCGGATGGTACAAACTATTACCTGTCTTTCTCAAAAAAAGATTCAGTCCTCGTGAATTCACTACAGACAGAATTGCGGGATAGAAAAGCGGGGGGACTAGTCCTACGGCTAATTTCCTTAATTGGTTTATATTTGACATATTAGGTCATGCTCCATTCTTGATTCACATGTACTGTTGAGTATTTTTGCGACAGATCAAATCCAATCGCATATGGATCATACGGCTTAATCGTAAAAAAAACAGAGTCGGGGACGTCATCCACCAACTCCCTGTTCGGCGCGCCTAATGTGCAACCAATACTATATCTACCACTTGTCAGATACATTGGGTTGACATCGCACATAATAGTGTGTTTGCCTTTGGAGAAATCAAACAACTTATTCTGAAGATCACCGGAAGAAAGGAGGATGACCACGCGAGAATTCTCATCTCTAATCTGAAATACTACGCCAGTATGAGTGGGAATCGTTGTTTGAATAGCAAGTTGAATCCGAAATGGTTGGTCAGCATCAAGTGTTTGGGTTTTTCTCCCGTTATTGTCAATGATTTTTATATCAGTCATCTTTGAATGTAACGTCAACCCCTGGCTACGATTGCGCTTACCTACATTCGTCTCGCCACCTCGCTCGTTTTCGGTAACATATTTTTTGATAGCTTTGTCTATGGGTCCAATGTATGAAAGTTTGCCATGATCTAGGTATACTCCGCGGGTACAAAGTTGTTGCAGCGCCCCCATGTTGTGGCTGACAAAAATAATTGTTTTGCCGGATCTCGCAATCGATCCCATCTTTCCCAGACATTTCTTTTGGAACTCCACATCGCCGACAGCTAATACCTCATCTACCAGTAGCACATCAGCAGACAAGTGTGCCGCAACTGAGAATGCCAACCGCGTATACATGCCGGAAGAGTAAAATTTCATGGGTGTATCTAGGAATTGTTCTACACCAGCAAATTCAACTATCTCATCAAAGCTTTGTAGTACTTCTGTCCGTTTCATGCCCAGCACAGCACCATTTAGGAAAATATTTTCTCTGCCGGTGAGCTCAGGATGAAATCCAGTGCCCACTTCTAATAGGCTTCCTAGCCTACCAGCTATGGTTACCTCACCCTTTGTTAGCGGTGTAATGCGGCTTAAAATTTTGAGTAGCGTGCTCTTCCCTGCACCATTACTACCGATAAGCCCTAATATCTCACCTTGCTCAACAGTAAAACTCACATCGCGCAGCGCCCAAAAATCATCAACCGGACTGCTAGCCTTATTGAGCAACCCGAATGGGTGATGCACCAGATCCGTAAGTACGTCCCGAAGAGCGTAATAGCTCTCACGTTTGCCCAGGTGGTATTTTTTACTCACTTTACTGACGGTAATAACTTGGCTCATATAATGTCAGCGAAAAACCGCTCTGTTTTACGGAAAACTGTCATCCCTACTAAAAATAAGACGCAGGCGGAGATGGCTGAGATGATTAATGCTTCTGGATGAACAATCGTCGCATGTGCGAGTGATGTCCGCAAACTATCTATCACTCCGGTCATCGGGTTAAGAGCTAGTAAAAATTGAAATGACGGGCGCACAATGCTTAACGGATAAATCACTGGGGTTACAAAGATCATTAGCTGTAGAAAAAACGGTGTAATGTACCGTACATCACGGTACTTAATGTTTATCGATGCTAAAAGTAAACCAAGACCTGCAGATGAAACTGCTGCGATGACGAGTCCAAGCAAGACCATGGCAAAAAACAAGAGATTGGGCATCACACGATAAATGAGCATGATCGGCAAAAAGAGTACAAAGCTCACCAGGAAGTCAATAAACGCTATTGCAACTGTAGACAGCGGTAACAATTCACGGGGAAAATAGACTTTGCGTACGAGTGCATCATTTTCAATGAAACTGCTCGACGCATGTGAAAGTGCGGTAGAGAAAAAACCCCAGAAAATGAGACCCAACAGAACGAATACCGGGTATGGTAAATCCTGCGAGGGAATCTTAGCAAAGTTTCCAAAGAACACTGTAAATATTCCGGTGCTTGCCAGCGGCTGAAACACAACCCATCCAATACCTACCAGAGTTTGCTTATAGCGAACTTTAAAATCCCTCCATACAAAGATCCCAAACAGTTCACGGAACTTCCAAATTTCGGCAAAATCTACTAAATACCACTTTGGGATCGGCCGAATGATTATTAAAGAAGGCATACTGGAGGATTGTATCATCGTTTTTTTGTCAAAACGCACGTGATATTAGGTGTCAAAACAGTAAAGTAGGTCCCTCCATTTACAATCAATATGCAGAGAAGAAAAGCATGAAGTATTTTTTGTAAAATGCCTCTAAAAATATTCAGTGCATTTGTAAGTGGGATATGGTATCCCCTGATTTCTATTGCATAGGATGATATTGGCAACATGCACGCAAGGTCTCGCAGCGATCTAGTGGTAAAGGAATTAAAATGTTGAAGATCACCGTAGCGTTCAACTAAACCAAGGGGGTTATTTCCATTAGGAACCACAAATATTAATTGCCCGCCTACTTTTAAGTGTTTCCATAGAATATTCATAACATTTGTATATTGTGTTGGTGGTATATGTTCAAATACTTGTACGCCGATGATCAAGTCATATTTTTTCAGTTTGTCATCAATATTGGTGATGTTACTGGTACAAAAAGCGTTCCGAATCGAGTATTTTTTTCGCAAGAATTTTAATATACCAGTGTCATTATCGATAAGGTCTATTGCGTGTATTTTTTTGTCACTGCATAGCTGAGTAAACTCACCCAAACCGGGGCCTATCTCCAAAACCTCCTGGTTTGGTCCAGATTTCATAAGAGGCAGAATATTATATGAAAGATATTCTAACTTTCGACGAAAAGTTGCAGTAGAGTATGCTTGTGTCAAATGATCGATGTAAGAGCTCATACTATAGACGTATAATCGCTAGCACTATACCATGCAGAAGTTTGAGAAAGATATGCTTTTCAAAGGACGTTTGAATAAGCTTATCCATATACGTATTTGATGCAACGCTGGTAGGATGTCGCAGTGGAAATAGCATTGATGAGGATAACTGATAAGAGTTAGGAGATAGAAAAAATTTGGTATGCGTCGCTCGTGAGTCGAAACCGATATTGGTCACCAGATTAACGGCTAGGATAATACTCAAACCATGATTTTCAAATACTGAATAGATCCATTGATAGTCCCAGGTATCTATTTTCTTTTCGTACATCTTTTGAAAAAGATCGATCCAATATTTCTGTCCGACATATGAGCTCGCCCGATCTGGCCATGTCTTCATGTTTACATCATATTTTTTCCACGCCCGTCTCCATGTAGCCCATCCCCAGCATAGTGGATGACTTGAGAATACATAGCTATTTTTACTTTCGATATGTACAGGCGACATGCCGCTCACATGCATTATCTTCTTATCCTTTCTGTAACGCCGTAACATCTGCTCACAAAAAGGAAAAAAGGTTACATCAGCAATACAATCATCTTCTAAAATGATGCCCTGTTCTTCGTTTTTGAAAAACCAGTCAATTGCGCTGCTAACTGCCACTCTGCACCCCAAATTTTTCTTGCGATACAGTGTAAAGACGGAACATTTCCAATCAATATTACTTACAAGTATATGAATGCGGTTTTGAATCTCAAGATCTTCGTTGTTTCGTGGCCCATCACAGGCAATGTAGAGTCGTTTGGGGGCGATTGCGGACAGCAACTGAATCTGCCGCTCAACGTAATCAGGCCGATTAAAAGTAAGGAGTAAAATTGGAGTTGCAAACATATGAAAATCGCAATCGTTATACCCTATTATAAGGCCACTTTAAGTGAAAGCGAGAAAATCTCGTACCAAAGTTACAAAAAGTATTTATCCAAATTTGACACCTATTGGGTAGGACCTACGGGAGTGCGACCGCCAATCCGCAGCGCAAAGACGGTTTTGTTTGATCCAACTTTTTTCATTTCGGTGCACGGATATTCGCAATTACTCTTAACGACAAATTTTTATCAAGCCTTTGCCAAATATGATTACATACTTATATTTCAGCTGGATGCGCTAGTTTTCTCTAATTCGCTAGATTCTTGGGCGCGCAATGGATATGACTACATCGGTGCCCCTCTCTGGTCCTCTGCAATCGGTTTTCTTTCATCGCCTATTGGCGGATTCTCACACGTAGGAAATGGTGGTTTATCGCTTCGCAGAGTCACAACAATGATACAGATACTTGAAACTGTACAGAAGACTAAAAAACGGAAAACCTCATCCCGTTGGCTACCATGGATATGGTTTGCGGTAGCGGTATTGATGGGCAGATCTCGCACGGCTTGGTTGCAATCTGATGCTATTAATTATCCCTTTAACGAAGATGGTTTTTGGTCTTTTGAGGCGCAAAAGTATGCGAAAGGATACAAAAAACCAAGTATCAAGGAAAGTGCTAAATTTGCAATCGAAACTAAACCAGAGAAAGCAATAGAGATTTTAAAGGGCCAGTTACCATTTGGTATTCATGCATTTGATAAATACCAATCAATGGTCTTCTTCAAACCAGTCTCAAAAGTAGTGTGAGAACGGAAACCAAATTCTTTTTCTGCTCTTGTCACATCTAATTTGCGGCGCGGCTGACCGTCTGGTTTGGCGGAATCAAAAACAATTTCTCCCTTAAAACCAACTAATTTTGCTACGGTGTGGGCTAAATCATAGATACTGATTTCAAAACTAGAACCCAAATTCACAGGTTCATTTCCGTCATAATACATTGTGGATAGCACGATACCATCCGCCGCGTCTTCAACATACAAAAACTCACGCGTGGGAGTCCCTGTACCCCAGACTGTAACTGTCTTTTTCTTTTTCTCTTTTGCATCCACAAATTTTTTCACCAAAGCTGGTATGACATGAGAAGAACCCGGATCAAAATTATCACCTGGACCATATAAGTTCACCGGTAACAAATAAATCGAGTTAAATCCATACTGCTGTCTGTATGCCTGTCCTTGCACCAGCATCATTTTTTTCGCTAACCCATAGGGAGCATTGGTCTCTTCCGGATATCCCATCCATAAATCATCCTCTTTAAACGGAACAGGCGTATATTTTGGGTATGCGCAAATTGTACCGATTCCGACAAATTTCTTGACGCCAGCTTTCCTTGCCTCTTCCATAATGTGCACACCCATCAGCAGATTGTCGTAAAAAAGTGTTCCCGGATTTTCCAAGTTGTATCCTATACCACCTACGTTAGCGGCCAAATGTATGACAATATCTTGGTCCTTCACTAGCATCGCACAAGTTTCAATTTTGCGCAGGTCAAACTCCTTTGACCGCGGAACAGTGATGTTTTTCTTCTGTGCTCCATGTTTTACTAGCTTTTTTACCAGGTGTAAGCCCAAAAAACCGGCACCACCTGTTACGAGAATTTTTTTATTGGTAAGATCAAGTTTCTTTTTCATGATTATTTCAATTCTTTGTACACGGAACAGATTATGGCATTGTGCAGTTTTTGTAAAGCCTTTACAAGTGGACTAGTGAAAAACTGTCTAGAGACCTCATACTGCTCTACAAATTGTTTCTCAAATGCCGTTGTGCCTTTGGAGGCTCCATGTATACGAAACGCTGCAAGGACTGCGTCAACAAAGTAGGGTTTTCCAAAAATAGTTTGTAGTCTCAGCCACATTTGATAGTCCATAGTGTAGTGAAGTTTTTCGTTAAAGAGTCCGACTTTTTTTAAAGCCCTCGTACGGATGAACACTGCCGGCTGAGGCAAGGGATTTAATATCCCCAGAAGTTGGGGGAAATAGATTAACCGGAAAAAAGACTTATACCAGCGCACCCAAGATTGTATTTCTTTACCTCTCTCATCGACAATCTTGGCATCGCCTACTACCCACATGACCTCGGGGTGCTTCTGAAATATTTCCACCACTGCTGCGAATGCGCCCGGCAGATAGTAGTCGTCAGAATTGATATAGGCAAATACGCCATCCGAAGTGGTACATTTTGATTTACGGATCCCTTTATTTAATGCGTCTGTTTGACCTTTATCTTTTTTGCTGACCCATTGTAATTTGCCTGAATATTTCTTTAAAATATCTACCGTAGCATCGGTGGATTTTCCATCTATGACAAAGTACTGCAGACCAGCATATTTTTGGGACAACACACTGACAATGGTTTTTTGGATAAACCTTGCTTGGTTATAGCTTGGAGTGACGACGGTGAGCGGGAGTTTTTTCATTTATAGCTTTCTCTCTAACTATATCTTCAATCTTTTTTTCAATTTTGCGGTTATCTAATCTATTTTGCAAAGTCAGAAAACTTAGAATCATCATTGCAAGTATCAGCAAGAAATCAAGCGCGCTCCCAATTTGCAGTGTCTGTGCTACACCCTGAACTGTCTGGGGGAAGAGGGTCAGAAATAGAAATATTATCCACACCGCTAACCAACCACCATATTCAAATGGTTCCAAATTGCGCTTGCGCCTATGTATACGCACCACATACATCATGAATACGCCAAAAATGACAGCGAGGGCTTGCAAAACAATCATAGGGCTATCTTCCACGTCGCTATGCAACGGCTAATATGCAGAGCATCTAAAAACGTCATGCCTTTATCCGTATCTCTATAAATAGATTCGATATCTACCAGACCAAACTCTATTCCCTGTTTTGCAACCCTCACGGCAATTTCTGTCTCCACCTCATACCCATTTGAATTCCAGCGCAGAAGTGGGTATACACGCTTCTTTATCGCCTTGAATCCACAGGGAATGTCTGGAATATACACCCCAAAAAAGAAATTGAGAAGGATGGAGGCAAATTTATTTCCAATAAAACGCAACAATGGCATCGATGTCCCCATTCGCCGCTCACCAAACACCACATCATAAGTCTCAAGTGCCCGCGTAAATCGGGGAATTTCTTCCGCATCATGCTGATCATCTGCGTCCATAAAGATAACTGAATGCGCTTTTAGTTGGTCGAATGCGTAGTCACAACCAGTTTTTAGTGCTGCACCTTTACCTAAATTTGTTTTGTGGATCAGGATGTGACTCGTGAAACGGCGGGCAATTTGTGCACTTTTATCTCTTGAACCATCGTCCACATACACAATATAGACTGCTTTATGTTTTACTTTGGACAATACCTTAGAAATATACTTTGCTTCGTTATAGCCGGGTATGACGATTGCTATCTTCTTTCGCGTGCTGTTAGGCATACAGCGAATCTATAGTCTTTTTTAAGCCGGCGTCAAGAGTCGTTGTTGCTTCCCAGCCCAAAAGATCCTTTGCTTTTGTACCGTCTGCAAAAAGAAGCAGTGGGTCTCCAGGACGGTTGGGATTGTGCACAATGTTTGCTTTCTTGCCGAGTATTCCTTCAATCATGGTGATTACTTCCGCCACACTCGTCGCGTTTTTCCCGGATAGATTCATGTAATAATAGCCCGGGTCTTCAAGCCTAAGAGCTTTCACATGCGCATCCACAATGTCACCAATGTAAACAAAATCCCGCTTATGTTCACCATTTCCCCACACAGTTACCTCGCCGCCTTCTTTAATTTGAGAAATGAAACGGGGGATTGCGTGAGTTTCTGGAATATGGTTTTCGCCGGGTCCATATAAATTAAAGTAGCGAAGCGCCACACAACTGAATTTATGCGCATATGCATATGAAGAAGCTAGAGCTTCCATAGCGAGTTTCGTCATCCCATATGGATTGATGGGCATTGTGCGGTCATCCTCAAAGATAGGCACACGGATTGGTTCCCCATAGATAGCAGCACTTGAACTAAAAATAAAACGCGTAATGTTGGCTTTACGCATCTCTTCTAATAAAACCACGGTTCCTAAAACATTATTGCGCGTGTATTCATATGGCTTCTCCACAGATTCACCAGCTTCGATATGACTGGCAAGATGAAACACGACCGACACATCGCGAAGCGTGTTTGCAACCATTTCGCTGTCACCTACATCTCCGACCACGGTTTCAAATTCAGGGTTTTTATTGTGATCAAGTACGCGCACGCTGTGGCCTGCGCCTGCTAAGCTTCGGCATAGATGCGAACCTAAAAAACCGGCACCGCCAGTCACAAGAATATTCATAAATTAACTTGCTAGATCATACACGATAACTTGGGAATTTTGAAACAAAACTTTAATGCGTGTGTTTGTAAAGGACTCAAGTAGCTCTGGTCTGTCGATTTTGCGCAAATACAGATAGCTTACCCCATCGCGACGTAGTGTTGCTGCCACAGTCTGCGCAGAATTTGATGAGAAAACTCCGCGCAGTTCTTCCAGCCTTGCTAGAGTAGGCTGGTTATGCGTCTCCAACACCTTCTGCCCACTGATATATGTCTGTCTATTACTAAAATAGGAAACATACGGTGTGCTCATATCCAACTCATTGGCTACATCAGATTGAATGATAGCGTCTTTGGGAGCAATAGAGTCAATCGCATGCAGAGCTTCCTGTTCCTGCATTGATATAACTACTACATCTGTATGTTGATGATATGAATTCATTATTTTGAGAGTCTCGTATGCAATTTTGGGTAGCGTAAGCAACACAATCACCAGACCGGCAATTTTAAGAACCATTCGTTTTGATGCTAAAATGGCTGCGAGATTGTATGAGGCGATGATAGAAAGCAGTGTGATGCTTGACGCCCAAAAGTTAAACACATTGAAATTACCGCTACGCTGCAGGGTGGTAAAGGCAATTAGTGTAAAAATGATAGTTATCGGGACAAAAAATACAGAAAGGTACAGACCCATTTTTTTATACAGTTTTTTAGAGTACATGAACCCTAGTAACCTAGTTCCAAATACAGCGAGTAGAGTCACCCCTATCATGAGTGCATCGTAGTACCATACTTTGAGTGTCAGATGCTCGATCGAAGCCACCGCCAATTTATAGCGCAAGTCCATCCAATCAAAGTTTTCTGCTGCAACAAAAAGCTTCGGCCACTCCAGCGGATAGAAATCTAAGCCTCCAGCTCCTTTATTTACCGGTATATAAATAAGCGCAGCCATTACGGCAGTGAGAATTCCGATTGTTAAAAATTGTATAAATAAATTTTTAGATTCTTTTTTCGTGAGAAACCGGATCAATACTGCAGCCCCTACAAAAAAAAGCCCGCCGAATGCAAGCAGGGCAAAATATATCTTTACTCCCGTCAAAAGGGCCGCTATGAAACCTGTCAGAATGCCAAAGCGCCATTTTTTCTCCCGAAGCCATAAAGTGAGCGCGCAAAGCAATCCAAGAAAAATAAATTTCGCCATCGCGTGTGGCATGTTGAGAAATTGTGTGGCTCCATTATCGATTGTGGAAATAGTGAAACCCGTTGTATGGTGTAAAAGCAACATCACTACATAGGAAAGATCAGCTCCAAAGAAAAGAAAGAATAGACTGCATGCTTTCCAAGCATAACTTGCCTCTAATAGATCCAAGAAAGCGATAAGAGCCAGAGCAGTCCCGATGGATATAAAAATTGGAGTGAATTGAAAGAAGAGAGTGGGGATCGGCAGTCTCCACACGCGTGACTGTTCCGCAAGAATGAGGTCCGACCAATAATGGTAGTTTGCAACAGGTAAGCCAGCAGCACCGGGCTCTTGAGGAGGAAATTCTCGCGTAATACTCTCTATCAAACTCAAATGATATACACCATCTTGGAAGTTAGTG
This sequence comes from Patescibacteria group bacterium, assembly GCA_035479015.1. GTDB lineage: Bacteria > Patescibacteriota > Microgenomatia > UBA1400 > UBA12028 > DATIJC01. The sequence goes on from DATIJC010000050.1 coordinate 23,313, forward strand.
CGGAAAAATGACATCCCAATCCCTGACTGCAGACCACTGCCGATCATCTGCACCGATTGGACGCACACACCTATTACCACTAAAAAAAGCAATACTTTTGAAACGCTTCGAAGTGCTATGGCAACAGCTTTGCCAAATCGTAACAGTTCAGCTCTGAGCCCATATACAGCAAACAGTGAAATCACTAGATACATGTAGCTAAGCCAGCGTAGATGCAGATAACCAAAAACCCAGCCCTGCATACCCCATAGCAAGAGGCCAACTACGAACGACAGCACAAAGACGAGCTCAGTTTGTTTCAACTTCAGTCTGCTGATGACACCAAAACCAGGTATAAAAAAACTTATAAATAAACTGACACAGTAGAGAATAGCCGTAAACATAACTAATTCTGCAAGCAAGATTGATACACCACAAGTGTCTGTTTTGCCGTAGCTTCCCAACTAAACTTTGCAGCCTGGGCTGTCCCTTTTCGTATCAGTGCATTTCTCATCTCAGGAGAAAATTTGAGCACTTCGCGTATTTTCTGCTCACACTCATCATCATCGTGTGGATTAAACATCAGACCACCGTCACCTACCACCTCCGGCAGACTACCGCCGCATGAAGAGATGACAACCGTCTTGCACTGCATGGCTTCCAATGCAGGAAGTCCAAATCCCTCATATAGCGACGGAATGATTGTTGCTGTCGATAAGGCGTAAATTGCAGGTAGATCACCATTCTCTACATCTGTTAGTAACTTTACCCTATCAGAAATTGCTAGTGTTGCAATAGCATTCTGGATCGTTCTTCCTTCGGGAATGGAAGTATTTTTCATTTGTTTCCCGACCATCACCAAATGAAGTTTAGGAATTTTTGCAGTCACGCGCAATAAAAATGGCAAGTTTTTATTGTAATTAATGTCACCCACATAAAGTATAAAAATTTTCGGGAGCTCATACTTCCTTTTGACATCTATGCAAAATTCACGAGCCGGCTTGAAGAAATCCGGAGAAGCGGCCAGTGGCACTGCTACAATTTTCTCCAGAGGAACGCCTAGATGCGTGTGTATGTCCCGCCTGGAAACCACAGAATCCGTAATTATTTTAGAGACCGTTGATAAAGCAAGCTTTTGCCGCCAAAACGCGAGCCTTCCGCGGACCCCTACTGGATAGTGAGCAGGAAACAAAAGCGGTATGACATCATGCACCGTCACCACGGTTCTTGCGCTTCTTCTCAGGGGCAGGGTCGGGAAAAAGAGATCAAAAAATGGGTAGTGCACCAAATCTACTTTTTGCCCAACCGCCAATTGCCCTGATGAAAATATGTCATTTTCACCTTTCACCCTTTGCAGCGCCTCTACGAGTTCACCGGTATACCTGCCAACACCACGCATTGCGTTGGCGTTTGTCAGTGGTGTTGTGTCGATGACAATTTTCATTCGTTAGTGTACTCTAACGCTGTGATAAACAAACTGCAACAGAGATGGAAGCTTGCGCTACTAGCCGCTATTTTTTTGTTGGCGATAATTTTGCGGCTGTACAACCTCGGTATTCTCCCGTACGGACTGCATGAAGATGAAATGATGAACGGTTATGTGGGGCGTTTCACTCTCTTAAACGGCAAAGATCTGTACGGTAACCGTTGGCCTCTTCTGTATTTTAATAATTTTGGCGATTATCCACCCATCATCCCTATGTATTTGTCGGGTATCTCAACATTTATCTTTGGAGTGACGCCATTTGCAGTGCGCTTCCCTATTGCTGCTGCCGGTGCTATTGCAATCATACCCATGTACCTGCTTGGGAAAATGTTGTTTAAAAAAGAACGATATGCACTAGCAGGCGCATTTTTCCTCGCCATACTCCCCTGGCATATCCTATTGTCGCGTGCTACAGCAGAAAACGTCACAGCTGTCACAGCACATCTTTTCTCAATGTATTTTCTTTTCCAATACCTTGAAACCAAAAAGTTAAAGTACCTGAGTGTTTCCACCATACTGTTAATTGCAAAGTATTTTCTGTATGCCACTTTCCGCGTCACTATTCCGCTTACAATGTTTGCAGCGATCTTTTTGGATAAAGGAAAAAAATGGAGAACTATCTTTATCATTTTAACAATTTTCTTTACACTGGTTACGCTCTTAATAGGCAAGACTCCATGGGGGGAGGGCCGGTTTAAACAAACATCTATTCTCTATTTTAATGACACTCTCAAAGGAAGAATCTCTTTGTTAGACACACAAGAGGGACCTGGCCACACTCTAATGGCCAATATTTTTCACAACAAGCTAGTAGTTTTTACGCGTGAATTTATCCGACAGTATTTAAGCTATTACTCACCCAATTTCTTGTTCACTGATGGCGGGATACCAAGAAGATATCTGCTCAGTGACACTGGTTTGTTATACATCTCATTCTTTGCATTTGGAGTACTTGCCATCTTCATCTCCTTAGGTCCGAAGGAAAATGTACCTATTGAAATTCTCAATCAAAAACGGCGTAAGCTCTTTATGTTCATTTTATTCACAATGCTTGTTTCACTCATTCCCGCAGCCATGACACTTGATGATGTGCCTAATGTGCATAGAACAATACTTTTTGGCGTTACACTCATCTTCCCGATCACCCTAGTGTTCGCTTATCTGGAAAAAATACATTGGAAAAAGATATCCCTACAAGGCATTCTCTTGCTTGCTATTACTGCAGAGTTTGTTTATTTTTGGCACCAATACTCAGTTCATGTACCACAGGTCGAATCAATATATCGGGGTGATGATCGTACTACACTGGCGAAGTATCTGGTAACTCACCACAACGAATTTGATATTGTTTATCTTCCGCATGATGCCAAACCGCTCTATTACTTATTTTTCTCCAATAATTTTAGCTCAAATCTAGCAGGTCAGTTTGGTCCCAACATCGCTCTGGATCATGTCGATAATCTCGTCTTTATCGGCGACAATTGCCCGTCTGGGACCGCTCAAATCCATCCAACGGCTAAAAGTTTGGTTATAGATAGAGGCGAGTGCAAGATCCCAGGAGATTTCTTCCAAGTCGATCAAGTCATGAGAATTGATAATACTAGTTCTTTTCACTTGCTAAAGTTATCAGCCCCCAAGAATTTTAAGTAAGCCATTGCGTAGTGTAGCCCGCTCATGAGGCTCCACACAAAGCCGCTAAATCCATCCATAAAACCTTTGTGACGGAAGAATAAAAACAGGAAAGTAATTGTGGGTTTCCAAAGCATAAAATTTACGATTGTGAAAAAATCTTTTCCAGTTTTGGTTTTTGACAGTGAATCTGCCGTAAGAGTCGTGTAACGGTTGGCCCGCTCCATATAGCGTGAAAATGTCGGATCTGCCATGTGGATCATCGGCTCTGTGAGCCAACTCACACCACCGTCAACACTCATCTGTTCATGCACATCCTTACATGGCCAAAACGCTTTATCCTTGCGTACGAGACGTATCACACCATCCGGGTAGACACCCGAATGCATCAAATATCTGCCTAAGAAGTAATTTTTGCGGGCAATGAAATAGCCATTGATCGGCAGCTGACTACTATATTTTATTCCATCTCTTGTTTCAATAAACCTCATGTGTTTGGCAAATTGTTTATTTAATGTAGCCGGATGATAAACATCTGCCAAAACTAGTTTAATTTCTTTTGCTAACTCGGGTGTCACAATTTCATCCGCATCCAAAAATAATATCCAATCACCCTTTGCCTTCTTCCTGGCCTCTTCTTTATTGATATGAAACATTTTTTTATTCGTCATGTGCAAGACCATTGCACCCTTGGCTTTCGCAATTTCTACAGTCCTGTCTGTGCTTTCCCCATCCGCCACGATCATTTCATCTGCGATACCCTTTATGGCATCCAGACACTTCCCGATGTTGGCTTCTTCGTTATGTGTGGCAACAATCACTGACAGTTTCATTCCCTTCTCCAAATTGTCCAGATAATACTTTTATCAAGACTTAAGACATTACCTACTATTTTACCTCCTAAGACCAGAGTGTCGCCTGTCGTAGCAAATAAACCTTTGCCAGATGGCACACCGTCTACAAAATGATAATCATCAACTTGCAAGAGTTCTAATTGATCCTTGGGTAGCGTGGGCTCTTTTTGTTGTAAGGTAGCCGGGTCATAGGCAGTATAGAACAGATAATACATTGCTGGTCTGCCTATCTGGCGTGAAACATACACTTGCTCACCAGACCTCTTCAAAGCACCAAGTTTCACATATAGCTCTTTGTAACCATATTGCCAATCAGCAGCCGATTCGGTGGGATAGACGAGGTAATAGGTACTTAAGTAACGAGCAGTGAAAAAGAAGTACCCACAAATTACAAGTAAAGTCACCAATACTTTTGTTTTCTTTACACGAAGTAGTGCGATAATCCCTATCGCAGATAGCAGCGCATACGCGGGGGCTGCATACAGATCACGCAAGGCGTGGGGAGCAGGCGTGACGAGTGCGGCAGGGACTGCAGCAAAAATAATCCAAACTAGAATGGGTAACAGTGCGCGGTTCGCAGTGCGCAGTAAAAAAAGAATGCCAACGATTATAAAAATAGCTTCGATGGGATACAACAACCCTATTCTTACGATACTGTGGCGCAGGTTGCCATCACCGCGAACAAATAAGAAATTATATGAAAAATGTGAAGCCCATTGTTTTAAAACAATAGCGCCGTAGTACCAAAACCGGTGGTACAAAAGCTTGGCAATCCGTGTATTACCCTGAGCAGCAATTGCAGCATTACTTTGTAATACAGGTGTCACGTCAGAGAAAATACTTGTATCCGTAAAACGGGATGAGACTTGCTTATTTGAGAGATTAGAGAGTAGGGGAAAGAGAAAAGCAATAAGTAACAAGAAAGAACAAACTAAGGAAAGTACTTGTTGCCTGGATCCCTGCCTACGCAGGGATGACATCCAAGAAATTATTAAAAGAATCCCAAAGATGACTCCTACTAGTGGTGCAAAAAGTCTGGCAGCATGATACGTATACATTGCAAGACAAAAGAAAATTACGCCAGCGATGAGGTGCAATGGTTTCTTGCGGGCCAACACCAATTGCCATGTTCCAACCAACAACAAAAATAGTGAAAAGTTTACCTCCCACCCGCCCCGGGAAAACTGTATCGCCCATGGTTGAATGGCAAAAAGCAGTGCGGCCAGCAACCCTATCTGCTCGTCAAATAATTCTTTCGCAATCAAATAGAGAAGTCCAACCGATGCAATACCTGCAAGTGCAGAAGGCAACCGCACGCTCCACATATTCAATCCAAGTAATTTTACAAATGGGACGATGGCATAAAAATACCCGCTCGGTTTGTAATCACCATAAGAGGGAAATGCGATAACTGGATATGAATTGCCATGGTGATCTCTGCCCGTCTTAGAAATTGAATACGCATCGTATCCCAGTGCGACTTCCTCCCAGTAGGGTGAAACGGGAATTTCATTTAGCTTATACAACCGCAGGATTGCGCCGGCTAACAGAATGAAGAGAATCAAATACTTTTTCATAACCGCGCGACTTGAAAAGCAGTCTCCCCATCCGGATAGTCAATCGTTTTTATAATGTTTGCATTTGGCGGGATCTGTCCTTTGGCACCGACCACAAGTACGTCCTTTTTATCTTTCGCATCTTCCCACGGGTGGTCACTGATTGTGTAATTTGCGAGTCCCCCTTGTCGGTACTCGATTGGGTTTAATTGTTTAAAGAACAGGAGATAAATATATGCCTGACTGTAATGATTGGTAAAATACACATGATCGACGGTATGCTCTTGAGTGCGAAGCCACGGCAAAAGCGCATCATACCCATATCCGAACTCATTCAAAGCGAGCTGCGATGTGTATACCTTGCTGTAGTTACCGATGTACGTACCCAGACTAAACAGCGAGAAAAGTATTACAAGTGCCACTCCAGCCCGCGAGAAATGATTTCGTCGGCGCCAAAGCTCAAATACTCCTATTCCGGCAAGGATCTGTGCCCACGGGAGTCCGAGTAGCGCACGGTTTGCGTGCGGCACATCTATTCCCAAAGCAGCTGGCAGTACCGAAATTAAAAATATTGCAGGGACAAACTTCATGTTCTTAAAACGGGAATCTACACACACAACTATCACGCCTGCAATCACCAGAATAAGTTCCAAGGGAGCAAAAATTCCGTCAATGAAATCACTATGCCTGTATGTCAGTTCATGACCGAGTACTAAGTAACTGGGATCAAAATGTGTCAAATAGTGTGTGGCAAAAGTTGTGATAGGGTTAGGATTTGAAAAGATGGTCGTGGAAAGTGCCCGTGCGTTGGCCTTTCCAAAAACGGACGCGTATAACAGTGGTGCTATAAGTACCGCCGCAATGAGTGCTGATTTGATCAGCCATTTTTTGTGTAAAGTAAGATTTTTCCTGTGGAGTGCAAACAATAGGAGGGCAGAGAGTGGCACTACAATTTTTGCGCTGTGATAAGCATATATGGAAAGTACTGCTAAAGCAGCGCTTCCAATCAACCATTTCCCCTTCTGCAAGCCGACAAAAAATAACCACACACTTGTTGCAAAAAGACTGGCAGCCAACATCGACTCGAAAGCTATGCGCGAAAAATGAATTGCCCAGGGAGAGATGCAAACGAAAAACATGACAAAGAGAGCAAGAATCTTTTCCCTGGTCAGCTGCTTGGCAATCAAGTACGATACAACCACTAACCATACGCCAGCTAGAGCTACAGGCAGCCGGACAGCAAACGGTGTCTGCCCGAAAAAGATTTCACTGAAAGCTACAGCATAGATAAGTAATGGCGCTTTGAAATCACCAAAGGACATGAATACTAGCGGCATCCGGGCAAGCCATTCATCCCGATGTACCGTTAAGATACCATAGGCATTGTAGCCAATCGCCGCTTCATCCCATGTCAAACCAGAGGGAAGTGAGCCCAACTTCCAAAACCGCAAAATAATTGCTAAGATTAAGATTAGAGAAAATACAATTTTGTATCTCACAAAATTATTTTACACTACTTAAAGGAGCAATATGCAATTTACCCTTCCCCAACTTCCTTTTGAATTCAACGCACTGGAACCGGCTATCGATGCACAAACAATGCAGATCCACCACGACAAACATCATCAAGTGTATGTCGATAAGTTGAATGCAGCGCTCGCCACGCATAGTGAAATAAATTTTGCTTCAGTTGAGGAACTCTTGAAAAATTTTGCATCAGTTCCCGAAGATATTAAAACCCCTGTCAAAAACCATGGTGGCGGACATAGCAATCACTCAATTTTCTGGACTATCCTCTCCCCAACGAAACAGGAACCAAGTGAAGTGGTTAAAGGTGAAATAACCAAGTCCTTCGGATCTTGGGAAAGTTTTGCCGAAAAATTTAACACTGCGGCGACGAATCATTTTGGTTCGGGATGGGCGTGGCTAACTAAGGATTCTGCGGGAGCGCTGGAAGTGAAATCCTATCCAAACCAAGACTCTCCTTACATGGATGGCAAAACCCCGCTGCTTGGGATAGATGTCTGGGAACACGCGTATTACCTTAAATATCAAAATAAAAGACCCGATTACATAGCTGCATTCTGGAGTATAATTAACTGGTCAGAAGTAGAAAAGCGCTGGAGTATGTAACCTATGGTCTCTAATGAACTTTTACAAAAATTTACGTTGTGGCGAATTGATCAAGGCTGGTGTAATTGTCCAACTGACATTGTGTCAAATACCGAGAGCATGGGTTATATGTCAAAAGCTCTCAATCAAGTGATAGATTTGGGATATGCGTTATTGAGCGAGGATGGTATTTATTTATTGACTGAATCGGGGAAAAAAATATTGGGTGAGTGCGGCCAAAAATCCGCGCAGGAATCTCCCATTCGATCTGATGCTCGTGAAAAACAGATGGTATGGTAACCACAAGAAGTGCTTGAGAAGCTCTACCCCTTTCGCGTTCTTCCACATAAAAAGTATTTGATTTTTGTACGCCATTACTTCCATCTGGTTTTTCCCAAACACATTAGTATTGGTTGATTCGTGATTGTGATAGACCAGCGACTTTGGCTCAAATAAAACTTTCCATCCCTTCTTTCGGGCTCTCCAACTAAGATCTATATCTTCCCAGTACGCAGGCCGATAATCAGGATCAAAACCTCCTAAGTGTTCCCACATACTCTTACGAAAGGCGCCGCTGCCTCCTGAAACCCAAAGTGTCTGTGTCCCATCCTGATACTCTTCACGCCAATGGACTAAAAATCCCCGCATGAATTTCCCGCCATTGCGACCAAATTCCTTGCCATCTTCATTTGTAGCAATTTCTTTACATCCGACTGCAAATACTTTTTCATCTTTAAAGTGCACTAGTAAATGCTCTAAAAAATCTTTTTTCGGTGAGACGTCATTATTTAATAAAATAATTATTTCGTGTATGGCTGTTTGCACACCTCGGTTACAAGACAATGCAAAACGTAGATTTTTGGAATTTTGCACGACTCGGATTTTGGGATAAGTATTTTTTACCCATGAGACAGTATCATCAGAGCTCGCGTCATCAACTATGATCACTTCGTCATCCTGCCTAATTGCCAGTAAGACATCTGGAAGATTTTTTTCCAACAGGTGTTTGCCGTTATATGTTGGTATTACTACAGAGACGTTCATAACAGTGTTTCTATCTTTTTAGCAAACATATCTTTAGAATACAGCTCACAATTTGACCGCATTCGTTTTTGTATTTGTTCAATTGGAATAGGTGACAGCGAAATAAACTTTTTAGTCTTAGCTACAAGCTCCTCTTTCGTGTTCCAAAACTGCTCCTCGGCATTGACTATCTCCCGTTGCCCGCCCTTAGGGACCACAAATGGTACTGCGCCTGCTGCCATGGCCTCCAGTGTAGTAATGCCAAAGTGCTCGGTATTCTCAGGATGAGCGCTTTCCGAAACACCGTATCCCGCCGCGTGCCAGTAGACGGTGGCGTGGCCATTTAGCTTTTTCAGTTCTTCAAAAGTGACATCAGTTCTAATCTCGATTGGATAGCCGGCGGCGGCTTCACGAAGCGATTTTAAATATTGCTCACTGTCAGGATTGGGATCAACAGCTCCTGCTAAGACGAGCGTCCAATCGCCGATCTTTTCTTTTAGTAAATCTTTAAACGCTTCGATTAATATATCTTGGCGTTTACTGTTACTTTGCGAATGAGAGAAAAAACGGCCAACGTTGAGAATTATGTTCTGTTTGGCAAGCGGTATGAACTCACTGGTATCTACGTATGGCTCAACAACCTCAATCTTTGACGTCTGCCAACTGTTTCGCAAAATATTTTGAACAAATTTGTCATATACGATAATATTTTTCCAACTGCGAAGTTTTATTTTCTCCACCGAAGACAATTTTCTCGTCCACGGAATCTGAATGATCAAATAAGATTTTTTAGCCAATGACCAGAAGAAACTACCATCCGTCATTGCAAACAAAACGTCATACTTTCTGCTTTCTAAGCTTGCCACATTCGCGCCTACCACGTTTACACTCGAGAGATTCAATCCAAAAATCTTCTCGTACTCACGCAATCTTTTTTTTGTTTGATCTGACTGTGAATCTGAAACAAGGAGCATGGTTTTGTGAGATTTGGATGCCTCCTCAGCTATGGATAGTAAATATTTCTCTCCCCCGCCTGCATGTTTGGGAATATAGGGAGAGTACAATGCGACAGTTTTCATACTCGTCCTCGTGTAGACGAGGATGCCTCCCACATTTTTTGAATCTCGGACTCAAAGCGCTGATATTTTTCAGAGAGAGTTGGCTTTGATTGTAGTTCCCACAACCGCTCATACACAAAAAAACGGTTCATTGCTTGCTGAATGCTCTCAATCCACCCTTCGATGCCATCCTTGTATCCTTTTTTCAAAATCAAACGGCGGAAAAATTCCATGAAGGGTTTGCGGATGAGTGTTACTACACCCACGGGCTTTACACCGGCCTCATAGAGGAGGCGCGCTTCTGTATCTGTCCACATGGCAGATTTCACTAAACCTGATAAGAGATCTCTATGTGTAAAATGCACCAAGGACTCTGTTAACAACCCTTGATTACCCTCAACTTTAGCGCTCTCATGAACATCCCCCTGCCACTCCCGAAGTTGCGACCTCTTGAAAAGCCTCACTACGACATCTTTTTCCCATCCGCCGTGCTGAAACCACTTTCCAAACTGAATATTGTGGCGCGATAGTGCAAAAGCTGAGTATGAAGTACGCTCGATCGTGTCTTCGATTTCCTTTGCAAGTTTGGGAGTCACGCGTTCATCTGCATCTACATACAATACCCAATCGCCATGCGCTGCCGTCAGTCCGGCATTTCTCCAATCTTTAAATTTGCCTTCACGTGTCTCTATGACCTGTGCTCCTTCTCGTTTTGCGATAGCTACTGTATTGTCA
>DATIJC010000051.1:0-17731 GCA_035479015.1 Patescibacteria group bacterium
CTTTCTGTGGTTTTACTGATTTCTCTGGTAAAATAGTGTTTTATGCCACCTTAGCCCCGCCTACATCAGCTATGCTGGAAGCATTGCGGGCAGGTCAGTTGGTAGAGCAGTCGCGCCACCTTAGCTCAGCTGGTAGAGCACCTGTTTTGTAAACAGGTGGTCCAGGGTTCGAATCCCTGAGGTGGCTCAAGTTTTTGTGGTACAATACGAGTTCTCGAGGAGGAAAATCCTCCTACGTCCCGCCCTGGCGGGACTTCGGCAGACATCACGCTACTGAAAAAAAACTAAAGGAGTTCGTATGGCAAAAGCAAAAAAAGGCCCGCGCGGCATCATCGCTCTCAAGAGCTCTGAGTCTGGGAATATTACCCACTACACGACTCGCAACAAGCGTAACCAGCAAGAAAAAGGCAAAGGGAAGCTCGAGCTCATGAAGTATGATCCCAAGCTTCGTAAGCATGTTCTCCACAAAGAAGTAGAGAAGTTAAAATAGTCCTTCCGACGTATGGTAGATCAAACAGAAATTACCCGGCCAAACGCTAATGTTCTGAAGAAAAGAACGTTCCTTCGCGAAATAATGCTTTATTTAAGTGCTAAGAATGGTGGGGGATTCTGGCCAATACCCCCAGCGTTACCGAAGGATTGGCAATTGGCACTGCTTGATGAAGAAGACGTTAATACAGATACAGATCACAATAATCCAAAGACCGTTTTTGAGCAATCTCTTCAAAATGTTGAAAATTTAGTGAGAGGTAATCGGGATAATGATTGAGCAGACTACAGCAAAAATTCTTGCACTAAACATTGAGGGTCATAAGCATCTTCCCGAAATAGAAGAATTTGCATCGCAAAAAAGTTTTGATGTAGTGGAATTGTGTGAAGTATTTGAAGAAAATATCCCAACTCTTTTGAAAATCTTTAATTCAGCGCATGTGCTATTTGCACCTGCGATGTATCTTCAGGGTCATCCAAGTTTTGATAGGGAAGGTGTAATGGGTGTAGCCATACTATCTAATTTACCGGTTGTTCATTCCGGATATGAATATTATGTAAAGCACGATAAGGATATCCCCGTGTATGATCATAGAAATCCCAATAGCAGTAATAGGGTACTGCTATGGGCGGATCTACAGATCGGAAGTGAGTTAATTCGTGTGGCTGTAACGCACTTTACCTGGACTCCTGTAAATGGAGAAGCAAATGACACGCAAAGGAGAGATTTGGGTGAGCTTTTTAAAAAACTTGATGTAATCGATCCAGATTTTTTAGGTGGAGACTTTAATTTGCCATCAGGCGGAGAACTACACAAGCTACTTACTGCACGTTATAGGGATAACGTGCCGGAAGCCATTACTTCGACGCTTGATCCAAACATTCACCGCACCCGAGGAAGTGTGAGGCTGGTTGTGGACCATCTATTTACAAAAATAAATGGAAGAATAATGGTTTCAGGAGTAGAGCAGATTTTTGGTGTAAGTGATCACACGGGTTTCACTGCCACCCTAACCCCTACGGCCTAAACCCTAATTTTTCGGCATAAGTGCCAAAATATTTTTTGTTCCTTCCGTAAAAAGTTTTGGTAAGTGCAGCGCATTATGGATCGCTTGCTGCGTCCACGAGTCTTCACCGGTTGATTTTCGAAGTGCCTCTATTTGTTCACTAATTTTTTCCGGAGTAGCCCTGCGGGATACACTATGCTGTTCAAAGACCTCGCGGATATTTTCTTCCCATTCGCCCCACGGTTCTAGTGTGAGGATGAAGCACCCGGCAGCAGCGGCATCATACGCCATATCGCCGGAGGGCTTAGTCACAAATCCGTCAGCCCATGGAAACGCATGGGCAATGAGCAGCTCATTTGCTTCCACGATGTGTGGGGCAAAGAGCACGCGAAGCGGGGCATGGGTGTCATGTATATTTGCAGTAGGTATTCCTTCTTGGCTCGCAATCGCGTGCATGCTCTCACGGATATCTTCGTGTACCCCGCAATACATGATCACTTGTAGATCTCCACCGCGCCGAAGTGCCGGAGCGAGAGAACGCAAACACTGTTCGATTTCGATTTTGTTGTTACCTAGTCCTCCAGTTGCGATGCACAGGCGCAAAGGGCGGTGGAGATGATCTGTTTCACTTTTATGCTTGCGCGCTGCCACAATCCGTGGATCTACTGGTGGTCCTGTCACGATGATACGAGCAGGGTCTACTTTTTTTCCAAGCAGAGCAGCTTTTTCCAAAAAAGAAATTCTCGTGTTTTCGTCAAAGACGCAAAAACGAATTGCGTGAAGCTGCGCAAATTCCAAGTACTGCTCTCGCACGTGCGGATCGGTAACTACTTGAACCACTTTTTTCCCCAATCCCGCTAAAATATTTCCGGCTTCGTAGTGGAATGACAAAATGGGCCGATGAACGTTTTCGAATAGATAAACCAACGGTCCATGGATTGCATCGGTAATTGGCAACTTACTGCGGACTTTGGAATCAATTGCATCTTTTAAAGCTTTGAGCGGTGAAAAGCGGGCCATCGCTTTCCCCATTTCTTCCGTAAATACCACTTTGCTCCAGTCATGGCGTGACACATAGTTGGTGGGGTCTACCAACCATGCTTTTTCTGGTTCTATGCCTGTTTGCCACTCCTGCATCAGTGCTGCGAGCGCCATAGAGTAGTGAGCGCGAGAGAAGAGGACCTGTGGCTCGTGCTCACTCTTCCAGCTACCAGCGACGGTCACGATAGGTACACGCGTATGTTCGAGTATTTTTTTGTCTTGGCGCAAATGAGAATCAAAAGTGGTTTGTTGCATGCGCTTCAAGGTTAGCATATAGTGAAGTTATATGTCACTTACGAAGAAGGATCTGCAGGCCATAGGTGATCTGGTTGATCAAAAGTTGGACCAAAAGTTGGACCAAAAACTTAAAACAGAACTGGCTCCTATCTGGAAAAGCATCAAAAATATGGATAAGAAACTCACTACGATGATCAATTTTTTTGACAGGGAACATCTCCAACTTCGAGGTCGAGTCGACAGGATCGAGGACCACCTTCATTTGCCCAAGATTTCCTGATTTTCTCTTCAAGAATGGTACAATAAGTTCCACTACAAGCATGTAAACTGCTTGTAGCAAGTTAGGGGCGTCGTTTAGCGGCAAGACATCAGTCTCCAAAACTGAGAACGAAGGTTCGATTCCTTCCGCCCCTGCAGCTACTTTTTTCTCGACTGAAACTTCAATAGATCTACAGAGAATCGAACCTAGGATATAATCGACAAATGAAAACAGTTGGAATCATAGGCGGATTAGGTCCTGAAACTACTGCAGAATTTTACTTGAGATTGATAGCAATTTGTCGAGAAGACTACAAACTTGCCCGGCCTCCTATTTTGATGTGGAGTATTCCTTTGGAATACCAGATCGAAGAGGAACTTATTACTCTGGCGAGCGGAGAGGAACGATATATTCCTTATCTTATTGACGCTGCGAAGAGACTGGAAGCAGGTGGGGCTGACTTCATAGTTATTCCATGCAATTCAGTACATATCTTCATCAATCAGGTTAGAGCTTCAGTAAAAATTCCGGTTCTCAGTATTGTTGAGACAACATTAAATGTATTGAGGCAAAGTAATATTACTGATGTTGGACTGCTGGCAACAAAAACCACGGTGGATAAAAATCTCTACGGTCAAATTTTAAGTAATGAAAGCATTAAAGTTCACCACCTTGAGCCATCAGATCAAAAGGAAATTGGGACAATTATAAATCGATTAGTTTTAAAAGAGGAAACTGAAGGCGATCGTAAGTCACTCATTACGATGGTGAATAATTTTGTTAGACATGGAATTCAAACAGTTTTATTAGCATGTACAGATTTGCAACTCTTGATCCCAGAAATCGAAGGTGTAAATATATTTGACACTATGGAAATTCTTGCGCGAGAAACTGTGCGTGAAATTCTAGATTGAAATTTTCACCCCAGGGATGGAAACGTCGGTGGCATGATGACGCGGCCTGCTACAATATCCCCATGCGGCCGACGTCATCACATATCCAGCGCGTGTATCTCACACTCACACTCTTTAACACACTGGCTGCGTCACTCATTTGGGGAATCAATACACTCTTTCTTTTACATGCGGGATTATCAAATTCGCAAGCATTCTTAGCGAATGCATTTTTTACCGTGGGACAAGTACTATTTGAAGTACCCACAGGAATTGTTGCAGATTTGAAGGGAAGGAGACTGTCATATCTATTGGGTACCGTGACGCTGGCGCTGTCAACGCTGTGGTACTTGTGGGCGTGGTATATGAAGGCTCCGTTTGTATGGTGGGCACTCTCATCGATGCTTCTAGGACTTGGATTCACTTTTTTCTCAGGCGCCACAGAAGCGTGGTTGGTCGATGCACTGGAAAGCGCACGTTTTAAAGGATCAGTTGATAGTGTGTTCGCCAAAGCACAGTCAGTTGGTGGTATAGCGATGTTGGTAGGATCCATTGGTGGCGGAATTATTGCGCAACTGACAAATTTAGGTGTGCCATATATTTTGCGGTCTATCCTTTTGGGAGTAACCTTCGTCATCGCTTTTGTCTTTATGAAGGATTGGGGTTTCACACCAAAGAAGCGAGTCAATTTGCGGCATGATTTTAAACAGCAATTTGTCACTGGTTTTGAGTTGGGTTGGAAAAATCGTCAGATTAGACTTCTTATGCTGGCTGGTCCGGTAATTTCTGCCGTAGGTTTTTATACGTTCTACGCGCTCCAACCGTTTTTGTTGGGACTGTTTGGTGACTCAAAAGCATACGCAATAGCTGGTGCTGCTGCAGCCATTGTTGCTGGCTCGCAGATAGTTGGTGGAATATCGATTCCGTTTGTTCAACGAATCTTTCCTAGACGTAGCGATGTTTTGATTGCAAGTACTCTTTTGAGCGTTGCGCTTTTACTAATAATAGCTTTCAGTCATTCATTCTGGCTCGTGATTGGGTTGCTTTGTTTGTGGGGATTTGTTTCATCTGTGGCCACCCCAGTGCGGCAAGCGTATATGAATAGCCTGATTCCATCGCGGGAGCGTGCAACTGTCCTATCCTTTGACAACATGTTTGGATCTGCAGGAGGTGCAGTGATCCAGCCAGTCTTAGGAAAAGTCGCCGATATCTACAGCTACTCCTCATCCTTTTTAGTAGGATCTCTTGCCCAACTCGTTGCACTGCCTTTCTTATGGAAAGCCCGGCAAGAGGAAAAATGATTCCTTACTTCCTATCTTGAAGAATGTTTTGTAAAATATCCCCTAGATATGCACATAGAAAAGAAGTTGAACACAACTCAAAAACTGCTTTTGTCTCTCGGAGCACTAGGAGTCGTGTATGGAGACATTGGCACTTCACCACTATACGCCATCAAAGAAATTTTCTTCGGTCACAGCAAACTAGTGGTTTCACAGCCTCATATTTTGGGAGTAATGAGTTTGGTTTTTTGGGCGCTGACACTTATCGTAAGTTTCAAATACGTTGTCTTGGTTCTCCGTGCTGATCACGATGGAGAGGGTGGTGTATTCGCTCTGTATGGTCTTCTGAATAAAAAGAATTTGAAAGGTGTTTTTGTCCTAGGGAGCATTCTCATACTGGCGGCAGGTTTGCTACTAGGTGATGGTGTCATTACGCCAGCAATCAGTGTGATCTCATCAGTCGAAGGCTTGGAGGTATTGACGGGAGCCCTGCATCCATACATTTTGCCGCTCACGATTTTGATTCTCACCGGACTATTTTTTATCCAGTCGTATGGCACTGACAAGATTGGCAAATTATTTGGTCCGATTATTGCTATCTGGTTCTTGGCAATTGGAGTTTTAGGAGCATCACAGATCCTGCAGTTTCCAAATGTTTTGCTGGCGCTCAATCCGCTATATGCAATCCAATTTTTATTTCAGACACCTTTTTATGTCTTACTGCTAATTCTTGGTTCAGTCATGTTGGTAGTCACTGGAGGAGAAGCGATGTATGCAGATCTTGGACATTTTGGCAGATTCCCGATACGGTTTAGTTGGTTTACTGTAGCGTATCCAGCTTTAATCTTAAATTATTTTGGACAAGGTGCGTACCTACTGTCCGGTAGACCAATCGTTGCCGAGAATATATTTTTTAGTATGGCTCCCGATTGGGCTTTGATACCAATGATTGTATTGGCAACTCTGGCTACAATCATAGCTTCGCAAGCGCTGATTACCGGTGCCTATTCACTTGTGTCCCAAGCAGTAGCTCTAGGCTTATTGCCGCTTATCAAAACTAAATATACACATGCGCGACACATGGGACAGGTTTACATACCAATTGTGAATTGGTCACTTTACGTCGGGTGCATCATGTTAGTTTTGCTATTTAAATCGAGCACTAATTTAGCATCTGCATACGGGTTAGCAGTATCTGGAGTGATGTTGGCAACTACACTTTCGATGATTCAAATAGCGAAAAACTATTGGAAGTGGAAGTCTTGGCTGGCGTACACGTTATTTGGCGGGCTTGCATGCATAGATGTGCTCTTCTTGATTGCCAACTCATTAAAAATCCTCCAGGGAGGATATGTACCCCTTGCGATAGGGGTAGCCGTTCTTTTGGTAATGAAGACATGGTCATGGGGAAAGCAAAAAGTCCGTAAAGTATGGGAAAACATACCCGCGATGTCTATGGGAGAATTGGTAGAAATTAACAAAAATCAAACACAATTTTTCCCCCGCTCGGTTGTAATCATGACACCGGAGATGGTAACAAAAAGAACAGATCTAGTTCCTTTTTTGGAAGAGGTCATTTGGGATAGATACGGCATGCTGCCTAAACACATTATTTTCTTGAGTGTTTCTATTGAAAAAGATCCCTTCTGTGATCAAAACAGATATGAGATTAAAAAGTTTTATGATGATGAAGTGAAGGGGAGTATCCAGTCAGTAAAGGTCCGTTTTGGTTTTATGGAAGAGCCAGATGTGGAATCAGTACTTGAAGGAATAGCTGCTCACGACAAAATTCACATTGATGACGATCCATCTACATGGCTCGTTCATATTGCACAAGAAAGGATCTTCTTGGATCCCGGTGTGCCATTTCTCATGGGAATCCGCTACCATTTCTTTTCGTTCTTATTAAAGAATTCTCAAACGTTTGATAAGTACTTTAGGTTGGGCCGCAAAGCCAGATTGACAATCGAGTCTATCCCTGTGTTATTCACATAACTTATGTTTTCATACGAAGATATTTTTTCGAAGAAGCAGAAGATACTTATTGTCACGGCCCATCCCGATGACTCGCTAGTATTTTTTGGCGCGCTAATGAATAAACTTTGTTCGGATGGAAAAGAAGTGTATGTACTGGTTGTCACAAATGGAGCGCGGGGGAGCAGAGAAAACAATATTTCGGAGAGCGAGTTGGCTCTCCTGCGCGTAAAAGAGGAAAAGGCTGCTCTCACTTCACTGGGGGTTTCTGAATCAAACATATTTTGTTTGGACTATCTGGATGGTGAAGTAGAAAGTGATATGAAACTAATAGGAGAAATTGCAAAGTATATTCGAAAATTCAAAATAGACATTGTGTGTACGCACGAACCAAGCCAACAGTATATCCCCGCATACAGTAAACAAGGATTTTTTGTGCAACACCGGGATCACAGAAAAACAGGAGAGGCGGTTATAGATGCTGTTTATCCATTTTCGCGTGACCGGTCATTTTTTACGCACCATTACCTTGATGGTATAGAACCGCACTCGGTTTTTGATATCTTGCTAACTGACGAAAATGCATGTAATTTTGCCTTGGATATATCTGAACAAGTAGAGATAAAAAAAAGAGCAATGCAGTTGCACAAGAGCCAATTTGATGAAGAGACTATTGGTGAAATCATTACTGCTTTTACTTTTGAAGGTAAGCCTATGGAGCGATTTAATTATCTAAAACTATTATGGTAGATAACAATATTAGGTTTCGTGGTGACCAAACTCTGACGGGGCAAATTGAAGACTTCACGGGGAAAAACGGAAGCAAGATTATTACTTCTTATGAAACATGGCTGAAATTGATTGACCGTAATGATCTCAGTGTTGCAAATACGGTGTGGGAATTGATACTCACCGAAGTAAGATTTTTATCGAGAAAGAAATCTAGTTTTACTAATTTCACTATAGAAGTTGAGCGTAGATTTGCAGCGGATAGCAAACGGTACGCTCAGCTCCATGATTTACTAAAAAACAATCGCACATAAAAGGAGGTCTATGAGTGACATGAAATTAACTAACCAGCATTGTGTTCCATGTGAAGGCGGTACGAAACCATTAACCCGCTCTGAATTTAGCGTGTACTTGCCGCAAGTGACTAATTGGGAGTTTCTAGAGTCAGATAAAAAAATTTCTAAAGAATTTTTGTTTAAAGATTTCATGCAGGCAATAGACTTTATAAACAATGTGGCAAAGATTGCTCAAAGTGAGGGTCATCACCCGGACATTAATTTACACGATTTTAAAAAAGTGACTATTACATTATGGACGCATGCCATAGGTGGTCTATCAATCAATGACTTTGTGCTGGCTGTAAAAACCGACGAAGTGTATGCTACGCATCATTAATGAAAAAATATTTTCTACTAACTTTTGCTATCATTCTTTTTGTTCTTTTTTTCTACGCTGTACGTACTGCATATTTTGCTTTCGGCTTTGATCATCCCAAAGACTATGTTGTGTTGCTGCAGAATAATACGGAGCTGCGACCCACTGGTGGATTTTTAGGATCCTTTGCGCGCATTCGTGTGAGAACGGGGAGAATCGAACTTCTCAAAGTAGAAGATATCTATGTTCCGGATGGGCAAATCGATGGACATGTTGACCCACCTTGGCCAATCCAAGCAGCCTTTGGACAGGGGTGGTTCCGCCTGCGTGATAGTAACTGGGATCCTGATTTTGTCAACAGCGTTGAGACTTTGAATTGGTTCTTTACCAAGGGAGGGGAGACTCAACCTGATGGATATATCGCGCTTAATTTTATTGTTTTTAGAGATATTTTGCGTGTCATAGGTCCTGTATATATTGCAAATACAAATGAGTATATCGATGCTTCGAGTGCATATGACAGAATTCAAACAGAAGTTGAACGCGATTTTTTCCCGGGGAGTATACGAAAGCGGTCAGTGTTGGCGGATGTTGGCAGAAGCGCATTTGAGAAATTGCA
This sequence comes from Patescibacteria group bacterium, assembly GCA_035479015.1. Lineage (GTDB taxonomy): Bacteria > Patescibacteriota > Microgenomatia > UBA1400 > UBA12028 > DATIJC01. The sequence continues at coordinate 9,183 of DATIJC010000051.1, forward strand.
TAATTTGTCTCTTGTACAATACGTGCGTCTGATGGCAGTGGTTGTACATAGTCTACAAAACAAACAGTTATTCATTTTTAGTTTTGATACTTTTGTCCAGAAACTTGTGCAAATGTTTGGTTTTTCAGGAAGTATAGAGAGAAAGTATGGTGGCGATTATCTGTCAATTAATGAAGCAAACTTGGGTGCAAATAAAGCTAATGCATTAGTAGAGCGGCAGATGGATTTACAAACACACAGTGAAAGTGGTGCATTAGTTCACACGTTAAAAATTCACTATACCAATTCAAATCCTTTTTCACTTAAACGACCACCGCTAAGTTTCGGCGGTGCATACATTGCCTATGTACGTCTGATTTTACCCGCAGAAGCTGTTATTCAATCTTTGCAGGTGGGAAATCAGATATATGGATACAAAGATCTAGACGCCATAGCAAGTGACTTGTCAGCGACAATGGATCAGAAAGCTAACTTCGCTTTCTATACAATAGAAAACGATGCTCTTTTGGCAGCCAAACATTTACAAAGTTTTGGTTTCTTTATCTTTGTTGATGCATTGGCCCAGCAGGATATAAAAGTTTCTTATTTTCTTTCCAATTCTTGGGCAAACCGTGATCGTATGCTTATACAAAAACAGAGCGGGATAGAAGCGATACCTGTGACATTGAACTTGTACGGACAGAAGCGAAACTTTTTGTTGCAAGGGGATATGGTGATGGAGTGATGCTCCGTCCATTCATATTTCCCCTGCACCCTTCAATACCTCACCCCTAACCCCTCCCAATATTCCACCCTCACCCTCCCTTAATTTAAGGGAGGGAATGGGAAATATTTTCTATATTATTCGTAACATTATCTAGTGATTTAAATATGTCCTGATTGGTAAAGCGCAAGACTTTAATATTGAAGCCTTGCAAATATTTTGTTCTGTTTTGGTCGTACAGCTTTGCATCAGTTGATCCATGTGCGCCTCCATCAACTTCTATGGCCAATCTTTTGGAAGGGCAGTAAAAATCTAGGAAGTACGGTCCGATGCTGTACTGGCGACTGAATCGTATTCCCAGCTGTTTGGATCGCAAACGCTCCCAAAGAAGTATCTCTGCACTTGTTGACTGCTTAATTTGGATTCTACGTTTAATTTTCTGATTAGGATTATTAAATAGAAAGTATCGTTTCACAAAATAAATATATACCTTATTCCCCCTCTAAATTAGAGGGGGTGCAGGGGGAATATTTAATGGGTTTACGGTGAGGTGTAAGGATCTAGAGCAACACTTTCAGTATCGCATTCACGACCGGAGAGAGCAAACTACTGACCGCCGATTGTCCGTTGATCGGCAGGATAAGGAAAAGCAGAATAAGGGTGCCATAGCGGGAGAGTATGCTATTCCATTCCCGGGCTACGGAGTCCGGTGCGAGGCCAATGAGGATCTTTCCCCCATCCAGCGGGTGAATCGGAATCAAGTTAAAAATTGCCAACCCAACATTTGTAGCGACAACCAGAGAGATTAGAGCATAGAGATTAGAGGTTAGAGATATACTCAGGAAATGAAGTACTAGAGATAAAAGTAGTGCGAGCAAAAGATTGCTTATAGGTCCTGCGGCCGCAATCAGCATACTGTCACGCTTGGGGTCCTTTAAATTGTACGGGTCAAACATGACTGGTTTTCCCCAGCCAAAGCCGACAAATAGCATCGCCAGCGTCCCAAGAGGGTCAAGATGAGCGAGAGGATTGAGGGTGATCCGGCCGGCAATCCTGGCGGTTGGATCCCCTAGTTTATCAGCCACCAGGGCATGAGCGCACTCGTGGATAGTGATGCTGGCCACTAGAGCAACCGCCACTAGGAGAAATGAAAGGGGGTCTGACAGGAGTAGTGAGTACAACATCATTCTCCTAGGAGTGTAGCTAGTTTCTTATAAATCTGTATTATTGCAGTAAATGTATGAATATCTTGAGGAGCGCCTAGAAGCTCCTTAACTTCCCTTAGACTGTTTCCTGTTGTCTGAACAAGGAACAAACTTGCGTTGTATTCGTCTCCTTTTTGAAGGGAGGTAATGGTGTCTAGCTGCGCCGCTACCCTCAATTTCGGGGGCATGAGACGTGTGTCTACTAATTTTTCCATACTATCCTCGATTATACAGGATCACCCACGGGGTGGCTGGAGCTCTTCTCTGTCATATGTGCTATAATAACACCTCAATCTTGAGAAAAAATATGGCTACACATTGCTTTATCTGTCAAAAACATGCCGACAATGGAAATAACGTGTCGCATGCCAAAAACCGCACCAAGCGGATGCGTAAACCAAACCTGCATACAGCTCACATAAACATTGGTGGCGAAAACAAGAAAATCGCTCTCTGTTCGAGTTGCCGCAAGACCCTGCGCAAAGTTACGCTAGCCCCAGTGGCAGCTGTCTAGTCGGTCCTTTTCCTTCAAGCTGAACTTCATCTAAAATGAGTTTTTCTCCGTCCATGTGGAAATGGATTAACTTCATGCGCGTATTTTCTGGTATGAAAGTCCATAATCCCGGCCAGGGATGAAAACCCCGCCACAAACAATACAGTTGGTAGTTAGTAGTTGGTAGTCCGTAGTGCTCTAAGAACCCAACGACTTGGGTGGCTGGCTTGCCGGAAAGTAATTCCTGAAGCGTTTGGTAGGAGACAAAGCCATCCTCACGCTTTAGCATGCGGGCAGTGGGAGTGGGACTCTCGTCCGGCTGTGAGTTAGTAGTTTGTAGTTCTAAGTCAGATAGTAAATCCGGCAGTTTAGCGCAAGCTAGATCGAAAGCATTTTTGTAATAATCTGTAGCAGTCCACTGAGGATCTATCGCAAAAAACCATTGAGCAACAATCGGCCCATGATCCAATTTGGTATCCATGACCATGAGTGTGACTGCCGATTCTTTTTCCCCAAAGAGCAGCGCAAATTGTCCTGGAGATGAACCTCGATATTTTGGCAATGCAGACGGGTGAATGTTTAGGGGAGCGACTTCAGGAAAATCTAGGAGCCATTGGGGGACGATGTAACCAAAGTCCACGACAAGCAAAAAATCTGGTGGCTGGTAACTAGTGACTAGCGACTGGTGAAATGCGTCATCCAATTTCTTTTCTACTAATGCTACTGAAATATCGTTGGTAATCGCGAACTCATGGAGTGGATTCTTGGTAAGAGCTTGTTTGCGGCCGATCGGTTTAGGGGAAGGGGTGATAATGCCAGAAACCGTAAATCGTGAATCTTGAATCAGGCAATTTGCGATTTGGGTTGTACGGGCTGTTGATCCCGCAACGATAACAGTGACTGGTGTCATTAGTAGGCTTTCAAAATGGTCTTATCGATTTTTTTCCAATGCTTACCTTCAAACTCATAGACGGGGAGGTCATGCTCTATGGAATAATCTGTAAATAGTTTTCCCTGCAAGTGATCATACTCATGCTGGATGACCCGGGCGAAAAAGTCATTGAAGCGGGCTTCTTTTTGTATGAACTCCCCCTTTTGTAGCGTGAGAAATGATACATCTATCCAGGTGAAGCGGGGAACTGGCCCATATATTTTGGGAATGGAGAGACATCCTTCAAGTATTGGATCACTCTTGTCCGGGCCGTATGTTGTCTCTCCAGAATTTCCCGTAAGTTTTGGATTTATAAAGAAACAGATATCCTCTTTAGAAGGATTTTTATGTGGATCAGCTTCATCCATCCATGTGACAAAGACATTCCAGTTTTTCCCAATTTGTGGGGCAGATAGACCTACTCCCCGGGGGTTACGGGCTGCGATGACAGTCTTCTCTAAGTCTTTGAGAAAGTTCCCTACTTTTTTATCAATGACTACATCTTTTGACTGCGCGCGCAATACTGGGTTTGGAACAGTGAGAATGGTGCTCATGGTCGCTTCATGCCAGCTGAAAACGAAGCTAGGCGGTCCTTTAGGGATTGGTTATTTGCGTTGATGAATTGTAACACGTACTCATATTGTTCTTTGGCTTTACCAGTATCTTTCATTGATTCAAAGTACTGTCCGAGTAAGACGCGGGAGCGCTCATCATTTGGCTTAAGCGCAATCGTCTCTTTGAGGTATTGGATATATTCATCCGTCTTCCCAAGAGCTTGGGCGATTGTAGCTAACTGGAATGTAAGTTTAGGGTCCGTAGGAAATAAACGCTGGGCATCTTTAACAGCTTGTATGGCTGCAGTGTAATATGAGGGATCCAATTGCGCCAAATACAACAACACGCGGATATTCGATTTGCGGAATGAGACCGATACAGGGTTTTGAGCGATTGTTTCCTGCGACTGTTGTAGTGCTAACTGACTGAATGTGGCTGCGGCAGTTGCCTCACCATTTACTGAGAGTGTGTACGCAGCTTGTGCCGCTGCGACGCTATATTCATCGCGGTATGTTGGTTCATTGGTCAGTGCATTGGTAGCCGAACCCAGGAGTTGCAATCCTGTTTGCAGATCATTCCCAGCCAACGCCGCTTTACCGCGTGCGTATGTGATGTCTGTGTTCCATAAGTGAAATATTTGCCAAAGAATAATGAGTAGTACAAATCCAGCGATACCTATACCTGTCCACTGGTTGGCTGTCAGCTCTTCTCTAGAGAGAACTAGCCTGTCATCTTTTTGAACTATTGTTACAGCGATGGCTGCAAATATGAAGAGCAAGTAGGATACAACCACTGTGGAAAATCCAAAAAAATTGGAAATACTCAAAGCGATCAATCCTGCAGGGATGGCACACAGAAATATCCGATCACTGTGTAAAAGATCTTTTTTGGCAGAAAACGCCCAATAGAGTGGCACAAGAATGATACAGAGCAGCAATAATATATAGGCGGAAAAACCAACAATACCGGTGGTTGAGAGAAAGTTTAAAAATTCATTGTGGGCTTTGTTGTACAAGAAATCCCATTCAGACAGGACGTTATGTTCGAGTGGCCGATCTTTGTAGTAACTGAAGGCAAAAGTTTCTACACCAGAACCCAAGATAGGATATCGTTTCCAGACGGCGATAGCACCTTTCCACACAACTTTGCGTATATCTCCCGATTCTGAACCACCCATCTCCAGTTGTGATCCTCCGGCCGGTTTGGGCGTCACGGCAATATTTGAAGCCCCTTTTGAAATAAGTGTGCTGATCCGCGGTGTAAACGGTGAACCAAAAATTGCGATTGAGAACGCGAAGGCGATGAAACAACTTCCGATATATTGTATTGGTAGACGCAGTGTCATTTTTGAACGTGCACTTTTTCGAGAGATCACAAATGCTGAAAGTATGGTAAAGATGATCAATCCAACTCCAGCTCCGGCAATGCCCGAACGGGAATTGGTAAATAACAATACACAGGTGGAGAGTAACCAAGTTGTCACTAGATAAAGAATAAGACCAGTGCTTCGCTGATGTCTTTCCTTGACTGCTTCATAATAGATAAACGCAAGCAACAATGGTGCAAGCAAGGCAATGTACGCCGCGAGCCAGTTTGGTTGTCCGAAGGTACCGAACACTCTGGTCGCCACATCCTGCACCCAGCAGTCCACATTGAAATTTCCGGTAAACAGTAGACAGCTTGGAGAGTGACCGAAGTGCTCAGGGAATGCGTATAGGCTGGATAAGAAGACACCCGTAAACAAACTCAGGAACAGACCCTTGAGATCTTTCTTGGTGACGCTAAAGCACCACGCATAGTACAGGATAATATAGGAAATAGTAGATAGTAAACCGCCATTAAACCTTGAGTAGTATCCAAAGAGAGAGGTATGAGGATTTATTGAAAAAATAGTGGAAAGTATTTGTGAACCAAAGAAAATGAGAATAGGAATGTCAAAGGCAGTTCGTTTTAGGAGTAGTTTTCGATTGACAATTGACGCCGACAACCAAAGGAAAACAGCTAAAGCTGCACCACCATAGACAAGGAGCATTTTTGGGAATTCAAACAACTCGTCATTGATCATTGTGAACGTGAATGGCAGACACAGAAACAAGAAATGAAACAGAAAAACCGATGATTTGGTGAAAAAAGAACGCATGAGGTACGATCATAGCAAAAATGAGGTGTTTCGGGTAGGATGAAGTGTATGTTTTTCTGGGATTTGGGTACTTCAAAAATTCGCGCTTCCACAATCAGCCACACGGGCGTGATTGAAGAGTCACCACTCATTGCGTTTCATACTGATAGATACAATAGTGTTCTCGCATACGGTAACCGCGTGGAAGGAATGGAGGAACTGCAAAGTGTTTCCTGCCATATCGAACGCTGCATTGAAAATGGAGTCGTTGCAAATGAGGAGGCGCTCTTACAGTGTGTTCTAGCAATGAATAGCACGCTTGGGAGCTCAATACTGGACGAAGTCTTCGGAAAAAAAGCACTGGTTGCTGTTCCGGTGCTGCTGGGGCCCGGTCACTTGGCGGTGTTGCAGAGGGTTTTTGACAGAGCAGGATTTTCGCCGCATTTTGTTTCTCAACCTTTTTGTATCCTTGATTCATTTGGAAGAAATCCAAATGATGTATCTGCGCAATGCATGATCGATATCGGAAAAGGAAAAACAGAATTTTCTGTCGTTTCCAAAGGTCAGATTGTAGCGATAGGAAGAAGCAGTTTCACTAGCACCGCATTTGAAAAACTGCTTGGACTTGCAATAGCTGCTGAATTTGATTTACAAGTCTCTGTCGGCGAGATCACTCATTTTTTACAACATGTAGACGGAAACACCAATCTTCTGCGTGGCAAAAGCAGATATGGGTCAGGTTCAGGGACTGCTCGCATTGATGCCCAAAAACTACAGGAATTGCTTTTCGTGCAGTACACACTCTTCTGCCAAGATATCTCAAACTTTCTTGAACAGATACCAGCCGCGTATACATCTCTACTACAGCGAAATGGGATTCTCCTTTCTGGAGGAGGATCCCTGCTTACTCATTTATCTGATTTCATTTGTAAAGAGTTGCATGTTCCTGTCAGTGTCGTCTCGCGTCCGCAGCGGGCCTTAATACTGAGTATGCCAGCATTTGTAGAGAAGCGCGCTAATGCAACACTGCTTTTTCGCTCTCATGAAATGCTTCCGATATTGAATGCATTTTGTATCGAATAATTATTATGAATTCGCGACCCAAGCTTGGGTTTATACTAGCAATTTTTTTCCTAGTGGTGCTGCAATACGCCCCACCCATTTCACAGTACCGTCATAAGTATGGTAATACATTCTTACAGCATTTTGATTCAATTCACTCAATTATTTTTACGACTCTGTCTGCAGCGGTTAATCCGTGGAAAAGTGCGCTGGCAGCTCAAAGAGAAAATGAGATTTTAGAACTGCAAAACAGAGCACTCAGTTCACAGCTTGCCTCGTATCAAAGTGCTACGTTTAGTGCAACAATGAAAAAGGATAACCAAACGTTTGGTTTCGCGTATATTCCTCACCGCTCGCTCCTGTTTGCAGGATCAAATGAAGGAATACGACAGGATATGTCTGTGCTTTCCCAAGGAGCGTTCATCGGAATAATTTCTAGCGTGCGGTCTGAGATAAGTGATGTGGTACTGCTTGCAGATGGTGACATGCAGATAGCCCTCCAGTATCCGAGAATTCAGAAGAGCGCGATTCTACGGAAAGAAGGATCACGATATATTGCCAGATTTTTCTCAAAGATCGATGTAACAGCAGGGGATTTCCTGATGACACTTGGTGACGGAGAGAAAATCCCTCCGGGAGTGCCAGTCGGCACAATTATCTCTGATGAGACGGCTCCGGCTGACCCCTATTCGGTAGTTTCTGTACGACTACTTAGTGTTGGCCAGGATTCTCAATTTGTGAACCTACGGAGTATTCGATGAAAAATATCATATTACTACTACTGCTCATCCTGAGTGTATATGTGGAGCGTGTAGTTGGATTCGCCGGCCTTACCGTCTTGCTCATGTTTGGATTTGGACTGTATGTATCTCTGCCGCCTCTATTCGTAGCTCCTGTACTCCTTTTTGCCGATCTTGTTTGGGGGACTCCATTTGGAACCAGTGCATTGGGATTTCTCACGCTCTCTTTGATCAACTATAGGATCCCCAATCAAAGAACGCGCGTAGTACTTTTAGCTCTTTTTGGCGCGGCATTTTTATTGATTACAAATAATGCTGTCCATTTATGAGCAAGCTTCGCTATATATTCTTTTTGGGGCTGATCGCCGGTTCTTTCACACTACTGCTTTCACGTCTTTTTGATTTAACAGGAATAAAGGGCGCATACTACGAAGCGCTGTCCGATGAGAATCGTTCTTTTGTGCGCACAGAAAATGCTCCACGGGGAAGAATTTTAGACCGCTTTGGCACAGTCTTAGTCGAAAATGAATCGCAATTTTTTATTGATACCTCGAGCGGTGGCCCACGTGCTCATCCGGAGGCAGTCGCACAAGTAGGAGAAGAGAAGGCATTACAATATGCGCTGTCATCTCCAAGTGCGCTTCTTTATAACCCTAGACGAGTGTATGAAGATAACGGCATACTTTTTCATGTGCTGGGGATGATTGGGTTTTTAGATAAAAATGAAGCGACGCTGGAACA
>DATIJC010000052.1:0-5033 GCA_035479015.1 Patescibacteria group bacterium
ACAATACATGAATTCTCAAGAAAGGGGATTTAAAAGTAAATGGCAAAAGCAAAAGTATCAAAAACAAACGAGGTCGAAAAGAGAGAGGAAGGAAACCTGCCCGCAGACGCTACAGCGTCAGCTGTTGCAGGCGGGGAAGCTCCAAAGAAAGAGAAAAAAGTACGCAGTACGCAGGCGCCAGTGCGCAGTGAAAAACCTGCCACTAGTATGGATGAGCTGCTTGAGCGAGTCGGTAAGGATTTGAAGACCCCGCACCGAGGGCAAATCACCCAAGGTATAGTAAACGCAATTTCCCGTAAAACAGTCCAGATCGATGTTGGCGGCAAGACCGAAGGTATCGTCACAGACAAAGAGTTTGAATCAGCTGAAGATTACATCAAACAACTTCATGTTGGCGATGTGGTCAACGTGTATGTGGTCTCCACAGAAAATGACCGCGGTCAGATGCTGCTTTCACTTAAGCGCGCCGCCATGGATCAGAAGTGGGACATTTTCACCAAAGACATGAATGAGGCTAAGACTGTAGAGGTCAAAGGCCTGGAACTCAATAAAGGCGGCATGGTCGTCCTCTATGAAGGTATCCGTGGATTTATCCCTACCTCACAATTTGGTAAGAGTGTCATCAACAATCTTGATTCACTCTTGGGACATACAATCGCCGCTAAGATCATCGAAGTCGAAAAAGACAAAAACCGTTTGATTTTCTCTGAGCGTCACGTCAGTGAGCAAGAGCTCATGAAGCAAAAGACTGTAGCGCTGGATGCTATCGTCGTGGGTGAAACCTACGAAGGAACCGTATCGGGCATCATGCCGTTTGGTGCATTCGTCACAGTCAATGTTCCATTAGCAGACAAAGAAGTGGCCAAGGTCGAAGGACTGGTGCACATCAGTGAAATCTCATGGGAAAAAGTGGAAGATCCAAGCAAGTACCTGACCGCTGGTCAAGAGATCAAAGTCAAAGTACTTGGTGTGGATCAAGCTGCAGGAAAATTAAATTTGTCAGTTAAACAGCTTGAAGCCGATCCATGGTCATCTGCCGCAGCCGCTTATCCAGATGGCAGTGTAGTCTCCGGTACAGTCTCCCGAGTCGCCCAATTTGGTGTATTCGTGCGGCTTGGAACGGGTATTGATGGACTCATTCATCGGAGTAAACTGACAGAGGGCGATATGCCACGTGTGGGTGAAGATGTCAGCGTGACGGTAGAGAGTGTAGATCCGGCTGCCCGGCGCATTTCTTTGTCGCTCACCCCGACCGAAGTCCCGATGGGATACAAATGACACCAGCTGCAAGCAGTGTCATCCCAAAACCTGGCATGCAATGCCAAGTATGTGGGATCCAGAGTGGAAATTCCCCCTACGCCAAGGCTTTGGGGGACTGCACGTTATTTATTAAATACATGAGGTGTTAGTATGTCAAAACAACGAATGATCATCACGGATGATCAAATCCTAGTGGATTACAAAATCATCTTTAACGCGATCCGTGAGTCCAATGGAGATTGGCAGAAGGTCGAGCAAGAGATGCAGGCCTATCTGGATTCAGTCCAGAGCATGATCCAAGAATAAATTTTTATCAGAATTTCCCGCCTCTAATCAGGCGGGTTATTTGTTTTGGGGAGGAAGATATGTCATATCAAGGAGAGCGCACCTACAAAGAGTATTCCAATTGGGACCTGATGGTGAAGGGAGTTTTGCCGGTAATAGATGCACCAGAGCAAAGGAAAAAAACTATGATCGAACAATGGAAGAAAGAACTTGAAGTGGGTGAAGTAACTTGGAAAAGTGTCCAAGAAGCATTTGCCACATATGAAGGTGACTACGGTATCGTTGATCATGCTGGAGATCCAGTGGTCAGTGTCCTGGGAGAGCCTCGACGCGGCGATCATCACTATAGTGTGTCTGGCCTCGCCGGCATGAGCGAACAAGATTTCCTCGCTGCGGTCGAAGGCAAAAAAACTGCCGTATTGATCGCATGTATGGATAAACGGGCAATTGCCGATACGTATGATCAAGTTCGCGAAGAAGTAGGTGAAGATGTAGAACTCATCACACTTTCAATGGGTGGGGGCATAGTTCAAGAAGACGTGATTACCAGAGACAAGCAACGAGTTACAGTTAACCGTGCTCTAGCTTTGCGTGTGATTACACAATATATAGATCAAGTTGCAGACGTTGTTAAAGTTGTAGTGACTGGACATGATCGGCAATGTGGCGCGGTCAAATTCTATAAAGACGGCACACCACTTCACCAGGAACTAGGGGTGGAAAAAGGCGCTCCCGAAGAGCAAGCAGCAATGATAGATATGATTAATGCAAAAGCCAATGAAATCTTGCCTGCAAACTGGTCTGGCGTGGCAGATACCCGTCTTGTAACCATTAATCACGATGATCATTTCCACAGAATGGTGCCTACGGAAGGTTAATTTATATGACTAGTGAGAAGAGTGACTGATCTCCAGCATACTGCTGTGCGCGTCTAACCTTTCTTTTTTCTTGATTTTCTCGTAGAGTAGAACGATGCTGCAGCTATTTAACGAGAAGAAAGATCCTCCAGAAGTTGGAAAAGTTTTCCCATACCGTGAAAATGCGTACGTAAAGGCTGCCGGATACATTCGAAGTGAATCGCAACTACAAAATACATTTTCTTCACTTGAGGATGCTGCCACGGGAGAACCGTACTGTTTCAAAGTGCCGGATCACTGGCGAAGAGTTCTTTTCTTAAAAGAATCAGGTATTGGTACGACAACGACAATTCCGAATTTTCCCGTGTATGTGCTTGTGGGGGTCAACAGAGAAGAGAAAAAGTTCGTTACTCGCACGACCGTCGTAATAAAAGATCATTTGCCGATACAGGGCAATGAGGTAACTGGACTTATTTTTGTTGATGGAAAATTTTTTGTGACAAGTGGTGTATTCCATGATGAGAAAAACGATGATAAGTTTTTCGTGTTGCTTGCGAGACAAGAAACTGCATTTGATAATGATCCATACATGAAAGAGGGTCTACAAAAAATGTTTAATCTTCGAGAGTAATCTTTCAGTGTTCGGTCAGATAAAATCTGCTATAGTGAAACCTCGTAATATACAGGAGTATCTTATGTTTAAGAAAGCATTATTGATCGTCCCAGCTGCGCTGATTTTGGCTGGATGTAGTACAAGTACTACGCCAGTCGCCAGTCCAGAAGCGACTGCTACGCCACAAGCACAAGTGCAGAACACGCCTGAGGCTACGCCAATGGCAACTTTGACGCCCGCACAGCTTGCGAAAGCCAAGAAGTTCACTGTCAAAGGTTTGAACTTCTCATTTGATGTTAAAGAGATCAAAGTGAAGCAGGGCGATGTAGTGACAATCAATTTTGCCAATACCGAAGGCACGCATAACTGGGTGCTGGATGAATTTAATGCGCGAACTGAGACGATCCCAGAGGGACAAACCTCAAGCGTGACATTTGTAGCCGATAAAACTGGAACATTTGAGTATTACTGCTCAGTGGGTAAGCACCGCCAACTTGGCATGGTCGGCAATCTCATTGTGCAATAACTTGCACGATGCCCTCATTTGCAGCAGTGAAGCCATATCTACCAGATCGTAGTAACTCAAGGAGAATATTCTTTTCGTATGCTGTGAGGTCAACTCCAATGTAGTCAGGGAAGTCACGAAATGTCATGATGCCTGATTGTTTTCGCAGGGTACTGGCATCCTCACTCGTGAGTAGTTGGAAATGAAAAACTAGGGGAGAGTACATATATTGGGAATTAAAAATAGCGACTTGTTGATATGTTATCTCTCTATCGAGTGATAGTTGTGGATTGCTCTCTACGACATACGTCAAAGTAGCATCGACATTTACATTGCCAAGTCTTGGAAAAGAGTCCTCATGTTCTTGACGAGAGACGCTGATAAGAGCTCGAAGTGAAGAAACGTCAGCCCACTGACGCAGGTCTGAAAGCTGGGCAAGTAAGCTTTCTATGCTTGCTGTGGCCTGCTGCACATTGTCACCGGGTGTGACCATGAGATTCGCCTGAAAAATGTGTTGCGATGCGGACCACAACTCAATGTTTATGGCAATGCCTCTGATATCTGTGCCCTCCTGTGAAGTTAGATGGAGAAGCTCACGAAGTTGTGTTTCCAAATGACAAAAAAGAGTTTGGGAGACATTCGACTCAATAGCGCATGCTTCCAATGCAGCCAGCTGATCTGCCGCCGGTGATTGTTGTTGTTTGCTCAATTCAATGACTGCCCCGATAGCCGTTGTACTCACTGTAAGCAGTATAAGCATGGCTCGTTTGAGCGAGGGAATATGATCTTCTTTTGCGGGAGTCTCATTTGCCATAAATTTCCGTCACTATAGCACCAATTTTCTTCTGGTATAGTAGCCGTATGGCGAAATCTTCCAGTGTATTTGTCTGTCAGAACTGTGGCTATGAGTCTCCCAAGTGGATGGGGCAGTGTCCGGAGTGCGAGAAGTGGAATAGTTTTGAAGAGCAAGTAAAAAGTTCGCAGGCGGCAGGACGCAGTTCGCAGAAGAAAAATACACGCGCAAGCGAAGTGATTTCGTTCGAAAATGTGTCACTGACGGGACAAGAGTTTGCACGGTTTAGCACGGGCATGGAAGAATTTGACCGTGTTTTGGGTGGTGGTATCGTGTTTGGTTCGGTAGTACTCATAGGGGGTGAACCGGGTATAGGTAAGTCTACTCTACTTACGCATTTAGCGCTAAATATATTGAAAGATAAAGCAAACGCGAGACGCACTAATAAGGTCCTTTATTGTGCGGGAGAAGAGAGCCCACAGCAGATAGCTATTCGCATAAAGCGAATGAGTACGCAGTTCGCAGACGACAGTGCGCAGGCAAAAAACTTACTGTTTAGTACTTCTACGGACGTCGACGAAATCATTGCCACAATAGAACAGGAGAAACCCACGCTCGCGATAGTGGATAGTATCCAAACGATGTCCACGCAGGATTTGACTGGCAGTCAGGGTTCTATCGGACAGCTCAAAGAGTGTACGGATAGATTGACGGCATGTG
>DATIJC010000053.1:0-20707 GCA_035479015.1 Patescibacteria group bacterium
TCCTGAAGGTTTCGATTGCCCGTACACAAGCGATCAGTAAATATAATCCTTGAGCAGTTTCAAAAGAGAACCCATTGCCTTTACGCGACTGCGGATCAAAATCTTTGACTATGTCTGCAAGTCCGCCTGTACGCCGTACAATTGGGATGCAACCATAACGCAAAGCTTCCAGCGCTACAATTCCCCCTGGTTCGAACATGCTTGGAATCAGGAGCATATCAGCACCGGCGAAAATTTTGCGCGGCAATTTAAAATTTGGGTACAAATGTGCACCGATCTTCCCAGGATAGACATCCTTGAGTGCGTTAAACTCACTGGCGAGCTGTTGGTCACCGCCACCCAAAATGACAAACTGGATCCCCAGCTCTTTGATGAGATGTTCCAGCACTTCTAAAATAAGATGCAGTCCTTTTTGTTTATCAAGCCGTCCTGAAAAAGCAATAAGCGGTGCTTTCGGATCAATATCCAGTCCAAATTCTTTCTGTAGTGCCTCTTTGTTGAGGCTGCGCTTGTCAATGGAATTTACTGTGTACGGTTGTTCGATGAGTGGGTCTGAACCTGGATCAAACATGTTTGTATCCAGCCCGTTAATAATGCCTGAAAGTGTAGCGCGGCGCTTGAGCAGGAATTTATCCAGTCCCTCTCCATACTCCTTCGTGAGTACTTCCAGAGAGTGTGTGGGTGAGACTGTGTTTATCCAGTCAGCATAGAGAATGCCGCGTAGCAGTGCATTTTGCATCTGCAACTTTGGATCCATCATGCTTTTTAACCGAAGCTTGCCGCTGTCGCGCTCCTGTGGCGGTAAAAATGCAAAATCCATATTTCCTTGATAGCGGAAATTATGAATTGTATACAGAATTGGGATATTTTTGAGTGCTTTTTGATATCGCTTTTGTGTCCGTGCTAGTTCGATGAGATACCCAGCATGCCAATCGTGGACGTGGATCACGTCTGGCATCCAATCTTTGTTCTTCTTTTGCAGGAGCAACCATTCTAGGCAAGCGCGTGAGAGTAAATAAAAACGCTGGTGATCATCTTTATAACCGAAAACATTTTCCCGCAACGTATAATATTCCCGGTTTTCCAGGAAATAGGTAATGGGCTTCGTTTTTTTGTAGAGGCGCACAGTACATTCTACGGATGAAGGCCAATACTTGCGCGGACTGTCAGTCGGGACTTTGAGGTTTTGGATAATGGGTTTTGATTTGTAGATCCGCTGTTTAATTTTGCCGTGCAGCGGTGTGAAAATACGGACATCATTACCAGTCTTTAAAAGCGATTTAGAGAGAAAGTAGAGAACTTGTGATAGACCACCGACGGTCGCAAACGGTGCGACTTCTGCCGATACCATCAGGATACGCATGAGGTGATTGTATCACCTAGCGAATTTATCCTCGATATAACGTAGGTACGCAGCCGATGATAGCGGTTTACCCGTTACGCGTATAGCTAATTCATCGCTAGTGTATAACCTGCCGTGTGTGTGAATCTTTTCGTTCAGCCATTTGCGCGGTTTCTCGAATTCGCCTTTCGCAATTGCATGCGGCAGGTCGGGATGATCTTTTAAAACAGATTCGTAAATTTGTGCTGAAAATAAACTGCCTAATGAATAGGTTGGGAAGTAGCCGATCAGTCCCTGCCCCCAATGAATATCCTGTAAGCATCCTAGACTGTCACTTGGCACGTCGACCCCTAGATATTCTTTTATTTTTTTGTTCCACTCTGTTGGTATATCATGTACAGCAAGCCTGCCTTCTATCAGTGCCGACTCAATTTCAAAACGGACGATAATATGCATGTGGTAGGTCACTTCATCCGCGTCCACGCGGATGAGCGATGGCTTGATGACATTGAGCTCCCGCCAAATACTTTCTACAGTCTCACCCTCTAATTCTTCAGGGAACGTGGCTTGCAATTGTGGGAAAAAATACTGCCAGAATTCGATGGATTTACCGATCATATTTTCCCAAAATCGCGACTGGGATTCGTGAGCCACTAGTGACGTGATGTATCCAAGCGTGGTGAAATCTAATTCGGGGGAGACACCTTGCTCGTACATGCCATGACCCCCTTCGTGGACGGTAGAAAGTATTGTAGAGATGGGGTTATCTTCCAGGATACGTGTAGTTAGGCGGACATCAGACTGCGTCAAACCCATAGTGAAAGGATGGGCCGATTTATCTTGTCTGCCCCGCTCTAAATCAAAACCAATTTTTTCCAAAACATGCATGGAAAAATCCCACAGTTTTTGACCGTCAAACTTTTGATGCAATACACCTTTATCATATTGCTTTGTTTGCGTCACGAGTTTGGGAATCAACACTTTTAATTCATCGCGCAATGGATACAGGACCGCCTCCACTTTTTTCTTAGTCAGATCCTGCTCAAATTCATCCAGCAATGCGTCGTAGGGAGAGTCAACATATCCATAGCAGCGCGCCACTTCGCGCTTGAGCTTCACCATTCGCTCTAGACTTGGTGCAAACAGTGAGAAATTATTTTGTTCCCGAGCATGTTTCCATGCTTCCAAACCCAGAGAAGATTCTTTACTCAATTCTTGAACTAGTGATCGTGGTAATTTCGTGGCAAGCGTATAGTCACGCTGCATTTCGCGTATAAGTGCGATATCAAATTCGCTAATACCCTTTACCTCATCTAATAACTTTCCTAGAGATTTTGCTGTGGCCTTATCATGATAAATTCCGGATAAAGTTTCTAATTGGTGTGCTCGTGCAAGCGCACCTTTTGGGGACATGTATGTCTCTTGGTCCCATGCCAGGAGTGCGATCGCCGACGAGATATCTTTGAGCTCGCGGCTAATTGCCACTAGTTTTTTTATGTTTGGATCGGTTAGCGTGAATACGGACATATGTTAGAATCTTTCGCAGGCAGTATATCTTACACTTTTTATGAACATCATTGAATCTCTATATTACAAAAAGATTTTCACTCCGCTTGCGGGTGGTGCATACAATCAACTGGATCATTTGAACCAAATAGTCGATCTTGAAGAAGTAAATGGATTAGATTTTGGTGAACGTTTGACTGACAAGGAAGCTGACGCATACTCTTGGTTAAATTTTGTTATCTTGATGCATGAAAAAATCGGCCAACATGTATTTGATTACAATAAATTTATAGAGCAATACGTGAGCGAAAAAGGAAATAGTTTCGCTCTCCAATCACTTCTCCGTCGCATGGGGCTAAGAAAGAATACTAGACGGTAGGTGTACACTACTTTAAAAAGGAGACTTTATGGCAACAAATGTGAGAGAAAAATTTGAAAAAGGAAATAAGTATGTAGTAGCTGCGCATGTCAATATCGACGCAGGTAGAAAAGTATTTAACTCAAGAGGCTACGAACTTCCTGAAACCATGGTTTTGCTCGATGTGTATTACAATCAGCCTTACAGCATACTGGATGATCTAGCTTGGTTGGTTGCGAAATATGGGAGTTATGTGAATGAAAATAAGAATGAAACCGATCTGCTTCCTGGGATGGAGCTTGATTTTGATTTAGCATATCAAGAATGGCTCAAGTTGAAAGATGGTGTAAAAGCTAGAAGTTAAGCCAAGCCCATCTTTTGTTTCACTTCATTGACGGTTTGAAGAGCTATCGCTCGGGCGCGATTGGCGCCATCCGCGATCACGCGGTCAACGTATTCACTGTCGGCCTCTAATTCTTTGCGGCGCTTCTGCATTGGTTCAAGTTCGGAATATATTCCCAATGCTATTGCGTCTTTCAATTCGGAGAACTTTAAACTTCCCGATTGGAATGCGTTTTCAAACTCATTTTCGCGTTCGGGTGAGACAAGCTGGAGGAATGCAAACAGTGCTTCAACGCCGGAACTCTTTTTCCCACCTGCTTCTGTGGCCGTAGGAATTTTAGCAACTTTCTTGCGGATTGTTTCCAAATCATCGGTCAGATTAATAAAACTTCCTTCTACAGTTTTACTCATCTTCCCCTCGCCTGTCAGAGATGGGACATACCCCCCATTCGTTGCAAACCGTACTGGTTCAGGAAAATCTGTCCCGTAGTCCTGGTTCATGCGACGAGCAATCTCGCGGGCTGCCTCAATGTGTGGCTCCTGATCAATACCAACCGGTACGAGATGCGCTTTATATACGAGAATGTCTGCGGCCATGAGCGTGGGGTAATTTAATAATGCAAGGGTGGCATGTTCGGGGTACTGTTTTACTTTATCTTTGAATGTCGGCAAGTGTTGCATCTTGGCAATCGTTGTGACGCTAGAAAAATAAAACGCTAACTCAATATGTTGATTCACTTCTGACTGTTGAAACAAGATGGACTTCTCCGGATCGAGTCCGGCAGCCAAGTAATCGATCATCACTTCACGTCTATTTTTACGCAGTTCTTCCACGTTATATGGTGTCGTGAGTGTGTGCACATCAGCGACCATGAATAGCGTATCGTATTTGCCGCTCTGTGCTAGTTCTAGCATGCCTTTAACGGCACCAAAATAATTCCCCAGGTGTAATCTCCCTGTGGCTCTGATTCCTGATAAGACTCTATTTTTCATATACTCTCCATGATACCAAAAAGCCCTAGTGGGCACACCAGACGAATCCAATGTGTCCACCAGGGCTCTCTATTTTTACCCTCCTTCGCCAAAGGCTTCGGAAGGGCTATAGGGGCTTTGCCACCTAGCGTTCGTTATCACATTTCTATGACAACCTCGATATCTTGAAAACTTTTGCCTGATTCCAACCTTTCAGACTTTCGGAAGATATAGTGAAACTATACAATGCTTACGGGTATTATTCAAGTACGAAGTAAATCTGTGAGGTAGCGTCCCCAGGCGTTGATGATAAAGTAAAAATTTTTGGGATCTGAAACTTCGATATCATCATTCTCCTCTTCTGCCAAGAAAACGATTAGCTTCAATATCAGTGTAACTTGTTCGGTTTGGAGCTTTTGCAATGATTCATTTATATCTCTGGGTCCGCAAATTACGAGGGCTGCATCATACAGAACAAGAACTTCTTTCGGAGTAAAAACCGTTTTTTCGATCATAATGCGTGTTTTTCTCATGTACAGGTGAAAATGTCAATCAAATCTGTCTATATATTCCACCCTCACCCTCCCTTAATTTAAGGGAGGGAATGGGAAGGTTTTATTAAAAAAGTTCAATGTTCCCCTTCTAAATTAGAGGGGGTGCAGGGGGAGTATGAAAAGGTGATAAAATATCTCAAGATAAATTTTGGGTCGGTAGCTCAGTTGGTTAGAGCATCTGCCTCTTAAGCAGAGTGTCGAGGGTTCGATTCCCTCCCGACCCACATTTCTAAAACTGTAACTCACTCTGTGGGTATCCAATTTCTCTGACCTCAATTCCGAGTACATTAAGCATCGTAATTTGAGCTTGAGTAACAAAATCCACTCCACCGAACAAGAGTACCGCTTGTACTACTTCATAAGCTCCGCCTTCATTTTGGCGCGAAACTTGTTTACCTAAATCTTCATTTGAGATTGAGCCAGGGACAAGAACAACTCCTAGGATATCGTAGCCAGGCTGTCTGCCCATTTTCAGCGCACGAACCGCTTCTTGATTATCAGTAAGTATGACAGCTGTCCGACTTCTTCTTTCATTTAAGACCATAATTCCTCCTTTTTATGCGCTTAGTGGTTGGCCGACAGAGGCCTGCCAGTCGTGAAAAGTTTTATCGGGGTTGGCGTGCTTATAGTCTACCCAAACTTGGTTCAGTGTCGTGGTACCAGCCACGTGTCTGGCATGGGTCGCATCATCAATATATGGGCAGTTTTCACAGCCCGAGCCGCAACAGCAGCCTTGGGCGATAAGTGAGTCTACATCTATTGCATCGTCTGCCATATGCGCTCCTATTTCTGTTTTGCTTTATAGGTTGAGTTTAACACGTCCCAAGAATAACCTCTGTCTGCTGCAACTTGGTCGAGGAAGACTATAGGGTCTATATTCCCAAATTCCATGCAATAGTTATACACGTCGACGATATACGGGATCTCATGTTCTAAAACTACATCCCAAAATTGATATATTGGCCGATCACCAAGAGTTTTGAAGAAATTATGGGATCTTTGCGTTTTTTTAGCAAGATGTTTTAAAAATTCAGTACCGTCTGGACGCATGTATCCTAATTCCTCACCTTCCCATGCGTACCCATTTGTTTCCAAAAAGTACTCAATAAATGCTTGTAAATTGACGGAAACACCTTGTATAACGCAAGCGTTAATTGCTTGATAAACCAACTCAACTTCATGATCGGCCGCTATAGCTTGCCGCAAGTCTTCTTCTGTTGGAACATGTTTTTCCGCCATAAATTTCTCCGATCTGGCTTCTCTTGTAGAATACAGTAGGCCGACACATCAATCAAGGTATTCATGTTAAAATTCAGTGTGTTGCTCCCGTAGTTCAACGGATAGAACTATAGTCTTCGGAACTATCGATGAAGGTTCAATTCCTTCCGGGAGCACTTCAAATTTGACACGTACTCCCGTGAGGGTGTATACCATACCCCAACATGAGCGAATCCGTTTGGTTCTCGCAGCTTATCGAACGTGTCATATCACAGTCAGATCTGCGTAACAGATTTTACCGCAGAGATCTCCATTCCTCTCTTCCTTTTTCCAAACCATTTATTACAATCGCCCGCGAACCTGGCAGCGGCGGGGCTCCGATCGGCCAAGAAGTTGCCAAGCGGCTTGGTTTCGAATTTTATGATCAAAAATTAATTGAAGAGATTGCTAAATCCGCCAGGCGGCGCAAAGAGACAATTGCTAAGGTAGATGAGAAAGCCCGCACAGGCATCCAAGACTTCATTCAAGGAGTGCTTAATCCGAGCTATGTCAGTGATGTGACATTTTTAAAACATTTAATCAAAGTGACTGTCACACTCGCGTATCATGGCGACACGGTTATTTTAGGGCGCGGAGCAAATTTTCTGACCCCCCGTGATAAAGGTCTGCATGTGCGTATAACTGCCCCACTTTCGTTCCGCCTTGAAAAGGCCGTACAGTACGAAGGTCATAGCGAACTAGAAGCGAAAGAAGTCATTCGCAAAGTCAGTAAGGACCGGCGTGACTTTGTCAGGCAGTATTTTGACGAGGATATTCGCAGAGCTGAAAACTATGATCTGACAATCAATTCCGAGTGTTTTGACGTCAATGATTGTGTAGAAATTATTCTTCGTGCCTTCCAGCGCAAGTTCCCGAGAGCTAAAAGAATGTTATAATTCCCTGTATTGCCCAGGTGGCGAAATTGGCAGACGCGCACGCTTGAGGTGCGTGTGGAGCAATCCTTGGAGGTTCAAGTCCTCTCCTGGGCACATAAATGAAGCGTCTGCTTAGATAAAAATAGCTGGGGTCACGACCCTGAGCGCAGTTGAAGGGTGATTAGCTCAGTTGGTTAGAGCGCTTCGTTTACATCGAAGAAGTCGGGGGTTCGAATCCCTCATCACCCACTGGAAAAATTGCCGAGATGGTCAACGCGGTTCAAGGCGCAGGTCTGAAAAACCTGAGACACAGGTCCGACTCCTGTTCTCGGCACACCATATATGCTTCTGTTTGTCACCACCAATGACCTAAAATTTTCGATTGCAAAAAAATCGCTAGCAAATACTGGGATTGAAATTTCCCAAAAGAAGCAAGAACTAGAGGAGCTCCAATCGGACGATCCAAAAATTATTGTCTCGCGCAAGGCACAACATGCCTTTGAACTTTTTAAAACTCCTTTGATCGTACAGGACGACAGTTGGGAATATCCGGCCTTAAACGGTTTTCCTGGCCCGTATGCCCACTATATAAATGATCACCTAACTGCACAGGATTTGATCCGTCTCATGGATGGAAAAAAGGATCGAACTGTGCGATTGCACAAACACGTCTGCTATATCGATCAATCCATGGAGAAAATCTTTACCGAAATTGTGCAAGGCATAATTTTAGAAAAACCTGAAGGTGAAGGTGTTCCAACCATTCAAATTGCATCTACTTCTAGTGACGGACACTCGATTGCCTATCACATAAACCATGGAGGTTCGCCAAAGGATTGGAGCGAGCGGCCGATGTGGAACGAGTTTGCAGATTGGTATATAAATAGACAGTAATATTCTAGGAGAACATATGGATCCTAAAAATTTTGAAGAAACAGTTCGGAAGTTTGAAGCTAGAGGTCTTGGGGATCAGATTCGAGCCTACAACGAAACCAGAGGAAAGACAAAGAGTGTCACCGAAGACGATGTTATTGGGGAGATGGTTCGTGTTCAATTACCAGATATTATGAAGGCATGCGGCAACGATTATTCAACCGCAGTGAGAGTGTTGGAGAGAATATCTGGCCTGTCACCACAGAAATTAGCTGCACTGTTGCTTCAACAGCCACCAAGAAAATAGAGATAACTACCTCAAAAAGCTTTTCTTCCCCTTTTGCCAAGGGACGCTATTAAGCAGCGCACCGAAGATGTCATCTTCTTTGGAGATACGAAGATCATCTAATTCTGTTTGTGTTGGGTCATTATCCACAAATTTTACAAACGGGACATCACTAACTACTGCAATCGGTGTCTGCTCACTTCCCTCTCCCATTGCGACGACGGCTCCAGCCGCAATCCCCTCGGCCACGTTTGATTTAGTTACTTTGAGCTTACGACCGAAAATATCTTCAGTTCCGATGTAATTATTGACTGGCTGAAATCCGCTAAAGGCGATGCATGTGCCTACAGTGCCCCAACGGAGCGGCTGGAGGTGACTGTCAGTCATGATGACTCCTAGTTCACTCAAATGAAATTTCCGACGAAGATATTTTCTGATTTCACTGACTGACTTTTGTAAATCTTTGGGCCAAAGAACCAAGTGTCCATCGCCATTTGACTCATCGATCCCGGCAGATGCGATCACAGTGCCTTGATTTATGGATAGCATGACGCCGTATTGATTGAGTTCCCTTGGTAAGAAATATTCTGCTTCCTGTTTGGCCAATTCATCTCGATTTATACTATCTGTTGGGACAGCTCGCCCTTCACACAATGAGATAATTTTGGAGGTGATCACTACTACCGATTTTTCTTGTAGATCTGTAATGTATCTATCCAGAATACTCGTAATTTTTTCTTGCCTTGCCCGTATTGGGTGGGTTTTGATGGGGGTTATGATCATGTTTTACTCTTGTTTTTATCTGCAAATGGATTTAACTCTATTATTTTTTTTAGCGATTCGCTTCGTTCTGAGGGCTTCACATATATTTCCACCATAAGTTCGCTGTATGCCTTTATCAAGAATGTAAACTGTTCTGGAGTCCATGGTTCAAAATCATAATCTTCATGTAGGTTTGTGCTCGTCATTCCTTGCACGTTTGACAGCGCATCTACATATTCTTCCGGCACCATCGGATATTTTTGCTTAAGATTTTTAATCTTATCTTCATAGCTTGCGCCAGATAGTTTTTCGTGTTTTAAGAATTTGTAGATAGCTCTTCGGAGGGCACCAGAAGCGCCTGTCATATATCCCATATCCCTACAGCCTTCTGATTCGGAAATCAGTTCTCGAGCTACCTTAGGAATGCGATTGTCGATTACAAAAAAAGAAGTAGGCTTGTTGTAAAAGAAATAAGCATCAAGCTGCTCTACATCAAAACTTTTTTTAAGTTCTTCTTTGAGATTTTCGGGAGGGTGTCGGAAATATGGGCTACTATAGTTTGGCGAGAAGTCAAAGTACGACAGATGTAGTGATTTTTTGGTACAGCTCCCGCATTGAACAATATACCCAAAAACAATATTCTCTCGCGACCAGTTGAATTTAAGCTTGTCCACTACAGTGTACGACACATGGCGTCGGTTGCAGAATGGACAATTGTAAATGTCATCACTGACGAAATATTTTTGGTCTTTGTAAGACTCGTCGAAGGATTCGGACTGGCTAATGAAGGAAGACCTTTGAGGGGCTAGCGGGAATCGAACCCGCATTTCGTCCTTGGCAAGGACGTGTTCTACCACTGAACCATAGCCGCAAGTTGCTTTGCTATTTTACCATCAAAATCCACTACTTGTGTAGGTTATAATAAAGATCTGGCCCGGATGGCGAAACTGGCAGACGCGCATGCTTCAGGAGCATGTTCCCGCAAGGGAATGGAGGTTCAAGTCCTCTTCCGGGCACTCAAAATTATGAGCAAATCTGAAAAACCATCTATCGCGGCAATACCTAGAAGACTGGAATTAGAAGGTAGACCTGAACTGCAGGAATTTCCCTTAAATATTCTATTTAGTGCGTTTGCTTTCAAAGCGGTTCCCGTCCTTGCATCTGCGATTTACGAACCCGACTTGCAAAGTTTCCAAACTGCACATAGAGTGCAAAGTCTTGTCTATTACAATAAATATGACACAAACTGGTCTGTGAAAATCTCCAAGGGAGCATTTGGCTGGAGAGGAAGAAAATTCGCTGGTAATAGGCAAGTGTTCTTCTTTGAAGGTAAAGAATGGAGAGAATTTTTTGCCACGATGACCTCCACTGGCCTAAGTGAAGGTGAAGCCTATGTTTCTGAGCCCATTGCAAACTTTCTTCCTGCAAATCGCCGAGATGACTAACTCTTGCTTACCCGGTTTCCTTTTCTAAACTCCTCAAGTACCTTTGGCATAGTTTCTCGCGCGATTCTGTCCCACTGAGGATCTAGCTTATCTTCTGGCTTAATTCTTGACAGGAGTTTTTTAACAAGAAGAAACAAAGAATAATAAAACCCTGAATTTTCGCTATCAGTAGTAATACGTTCTTTGTTATTTTTCATGTCTCAATTATACCAATCTTTGCTACAATCCCCCGATGTGAATATTCCCGTATTCGATTCTTATAGTAAGATGGTGAGATGTCAGAAACACATGAGGGTGTAGAGTCAACGAGTTCGGTTTCACATCGCCTAATTTCCAAAAGTAGACAACTAGATGTCCCACCAGAACTAGAAGGACTTCGAGAGGAATTTGAGGCGATTTACAGCAAACTATCGGAGATCGCAGGCGATTTTGTTGTGGAATATAAAAATGTGCTGCGCCCATTCGATTTAGATCCGGGTGAAGTTAGAATATATATGGTTGGGGGTAGAGTTCGAGGAACACCTCTCAAGATGGATAGTGACATTGATTTGATAATTGCTGTTTCAAACGTTCGTCAAACGCCTGGTAGCAGTTTGGTGGATGCCGGGAAATGGGGACCAATGGAGGCAATGGAATATAAGATAATTCTCATGCAAAGAGTACGGGAGAAGTTGGCTAAAATTTGCGCCTCATATCACGTCCAGGATCAATTCCATATTCTTAACTACGGTTCAGAAATTCCAAAGGATGATGAAAGTGAAAATTTTCTTCTACTTGCAAAAGGTTGATATATGAAACTCCTCCTTACCTCCTCCGGCATCACCAATGAATCGATAAAGAAGGCACTGCAAAAACTACTGCACAAGCCATTTGAAGAAGCAAATTTGGCGTTTGTACCGACGGCGGCCAATGTGGAGCCAGGAGATAAAAGCTGGCTCATTGAAGACATAATAGGCTTACAAAAGTGTGGTTTCAAGCAAGTCGATATCGTTGATATCAGCGCAGTATCAAAAGATATCTGGCTTCCCCGCTTGCGTGAGGCGGACGTGATAGTCTTTAGTGGTGGGAATACTTATCATTTGATTCATGAAATGCGCCGGACTGGCTTGGTAGAAGTACTCAAAGATTTATTAAAAACCCGAGTATATGTCGGCATTAGCGCAGGGAGCATGGTTCCCAATACAAATCTCCTACTCACGACAAGTGCCAAACTCTATGAAGAGACGAGCGGTGAAGTAAAAGATGATTCGGGACTTAAATATGTGAAGTTCCATATCCGTCCTCACTTAAATTCACCGTCATTTCCCAATATCACTATTCCCTACTTGGAAAAGAAAGCAAAAGAAACGAACGAACCGATCTACGCAATCGATAATCAATCGGCCGTCGTGGTCGATGGAGACAAAATAGAAATAGTGTCCGAAGGGGTTTGGAAAAAGTTTAACTAACTTCCTTCGGCAAGCTCAGGATCTAACGATATGCACTCACGCGTCGTATTAGGCGGAACTTTTGATCACTTTCATAAAGGGCACAAAGCCCTTCTCAATTTTGCGCTTTTAAAAAGTAAGACGATAGTAGTGGGCCTCACCAAAGACGTCATGCTATTTGAAAAAGAGTATTTGGAAAGTGTGGAGTCCTATGAGACGCGTGAGAAATCCCTTCATCAATTCATGAAGGAAATCGGCCGAGAAAATGATATTGAAATTGTTCCCATCACCGATGTATTTGGCACGACGCTGACCGACGCAACGCTTGAAGCAATTATTGCTACAGATTTAACCTTGCCTGGCGTAGAAAAAATTAATCAAGCACGAAAAGATAAAGGAATGAATGAATTACCTGTATTCTTGTGCTCGATTGAAAATGACAATGACGGCATTGCAATCTCATCGACACGCATCCGGCAAGGACTCGTGAGTCGTGATGGTTTCTCATACATGTCGCTTTTCTCACAAGACTTGAAGTTGACTGACACGGCGCGTGAGGAATTGCACACACCAATTGGTGAAGTGCAATTACATTTCCCTATGCAAGTTGTCCCGAAAAATTTAATTGCCATAGGCGATGTCGTAACGGATTCACTGCTTGTAAATAATTCTGATTTTTTGTGTGCATATGTAGACGGCATGTCTCAAAGAAAGTCATTCCTACTCACTGACAATTATCCCGTAGTAGACCTCAAGCTTTCCAATCCACCAGGTACTATCAGTTTTTTGCTTGCCAGGCATATCGTACAAAATGCTGAAGTTTCAAGAAAAGCTGTTTTTAAAATTTCCGGTGAAGAAGATTTACTAGCTATCCCAGCAGCTCTCTTGTTACCTCTAGGTTTTTCTGTTGTCTACGGCAACGTCTATGGACAAGAAGGTGTGGTTTTGGTTACGATAACTGAAGAGTTAAAAGAATTTCTCCGAAAAATTCTATGATTGTCAAAAAGAAAGATGGCTACTACGTGTTGTCCAAAAAGACAAAACGAAACTTGGGTGGTCCGTACAAAAAGCGCGAAGAAGCGCTCAAGCGCCTACGTCAAGTAGAATATTATAAACATATGAAAGGATAGACTATGTTGTCTTCTGTTCCGGTAATTGCCGTTCTCCCCGCTACGGATCTTGAACGGGCCAAAATGTTTTACACGCAAAAACTAGGCTTGATGATCGACGATACCATGAGCGATGCGAATGGTTTTGTGGCAAAAGCAGGCATGGGTACAGCGCTGATGGTCTACAAGCGCCCAGAGCCGACCAAGGCCGAGCACACTGTCGCCGGTTTTAAAGTAGATAATTTGGAACAAGAAGTGGCTGACTTGAAAACAAAAGGTGTTGTTTTTGAGCAGTACAGTTTGCCAGGATTAGTGACTGATTCCAATGGTATCGCCATCATGGGAAATACCAAAAATGCGTGGTTTAAAGACTCCGAGGGCAATATTATTGCCGTGAGTCAGATGGTCGCCGTTGCACCTGTTGTAGCAACGCCTGCCCCGATGGAAACACCAGTTCCCGCTCCAGTGACGCCACAAGCACCAGCTCCAGCGGCAACTCCATCTCCAGTGATGTCAGAGACACCTGGTATGGTTACGCCCCCGCAAGTTTAATTTATCCCCGCGAAGGCGGGGATCTAGTATTTGCTATCAAAAACCCCTCCACACGGGGGGTTTTATGCCGAAACTCTTGACAAAATTGCTAAGAGAGGTAGAATTTCATTAGAAAAACTGGCCAGTGTGGGTTAGCCCCGCTCCCCAGTTTTTTTACTTTTAAGGCAAAATTTTGAAGGAGTTTATTGCAGAGTAAAGGCGTTTTTTTCTAACGATTCTTGCGTTTGTCCCTGAGAATAATCTTTTTGAGCTTGGAAGTAAATTACTTTTTCAAATGGATCTAGATCGTCAATCTTTGAAACTTTTCTGTCGATTTCCATTTTTAATCTTCCAAAAAAACCAAATAGGTCAGAAATTTGTTCCTCAGCATCGTTATTTGGTTTTGTCACAAAACTCAGGCAGGTGAGATGCTCCCGCGCTTGATCATGTGTTATTGCCAGACGATCAATTCCTCGCCTAATAAGATGAAAGAATGCATTATACAAGTGTAAGTCTTGTCCGGAATTACTCGCTTCAGCGAAAATTTGTCCCTTCATTTGTTTAGCTGATAAAAATTTCAGCATATTTGACAGGAGGATTGTATATGTTTGTCGATAAACATATACAGCGTCAAGTCCCAAGCTATACGCTTTCTTTTTGTCGACTGTCACAAACAATAAGGAAAAATAACATTTGTTTAGCAGTTTGTCCAAATCTTTTGAAAAATCTTCTAATCTTTTGCCTCTCTTTTTCAAATGGTATTTCACTTCATTCGCATGCAAGATGTAACTTTTTTTTCCAAAATATTTTAGCTTAAGTTCATCTAGTTCTTTTTTTAGTTTTCCTCCATGCAAATCATTAATTAAAACGCCTGCAAGAGTAAAGTAGGGAGAGCTTTGGTAACTATTCGGGGATGCTGTACCAGACTCGTCTATAAAAATGTTGTAACTTTCCATATTTTCCTCCTTTTACGAAGTTAACCCAACATGCTTAGTCAATCACTCGTTATAGGGTTGGTCAACTGCATCAAAATATGTAGCAATATATCTACAGAACGAAAAACCCCTCCATATGGAGGGGTTTTTAATTACGTTTGTAAATCCGTATTAGGGTAGATTCCAGAATACGAGATCAGCAAGCCCCTTAGATGTCTGAGGTGTCGCAGAGCCTGCATTCCCAATGATGATTGTGTCACCACTGTTATTGTAGGCATCAAGTTGGCCAGTTAAAGTACTCATTGCAGACATATCTCCGGAAGCATAAGCGGCGTCAGCTTGTGCAATTAATGTATGCACACTACTGCTGCAACCAAATACTCCACAGTTTAGTTTAGCTGCAACTAATTGTTGCAACAAAATGACGCGCGTCTGATCCACTGGTAAACGCTTCTTTCCTGTGGTGTCTTTTGCTATCGGTGCATAGAAAGCTCCGAAGATTTTGGCGCTATCAGTTGCCGCGATTGGGCCTTTATGAGTTCCATTGTTACCAATTGTGAATGGATGAACTGCAAACTGTGTACTTGTATAGGCAGTATGTGTCTGCCAGAAGCCGAGCGTTCTGGTCGGACTGCTCTTATGGTTGGTGAATGTGCATGTCACGTTCGCAGCAAGAGGCAGATTCACGCCCAACGTCAGACCATTTAACGTTGATGGGAATGTTGTCCCACCAACTGTGTTTACACAATTTGCACTTTGGAGTGTCCAGAACTGGTTTGGCTGTGCTTCTGTGACACTTTGAGCACCTGCAATCAAATTACTAAACAACTGGTGATCCGAGTAGATAACATCTTCGCCCACGACTCCTTGGTCGTTATCTAGCGTGAATGCACCGAGTGTGCCACCAAAGGTGAAGTCCTGTAGATCATTGGGATCTGCATCCTTAACTATTGTTAATGTTGGCCCGATATCGTCATTTGTGATCTCACAAGTCTTATTTTGACCTACAGTTAGAGACACAGATCCATCGGCATTACAGTCTCCTGTCCAACTTGATGCAGTATATCCAGGAAGATTTGCCTCTCCTGCCGTGTAGTTTCCTACGTCAAAGCCAGTTGTTACACCGCTCACAACCCCAGTGCCACTCACATTCAATAGGAAGTCAGCAACTTGCTTCGTACCTCCGTTATTATTCGTGACGTGCTTGATGAGCGTTAGTGTCGGCTGTACATCATGGTTTACGATTGTGCAGGTTTTATTCTCACCTATAGCGAGCGTTACTGACCCACTCGAGTCGCAATCACCTGTCCACCCCGTAGATGTGTAGCCAAACTGTTGGATTTCGCTAGCAGTATACGTACCCGCGTTAAATCCATTGGTCGCACCACTCACGACACCAGTTGTTCCGACTGACAATGGGAAGTTAGATACCTGGAGAGTTCCACCGTGAGCATTATCCACTTGTTTGACAAGTGTCAGAGTGGGCTGGATATCATCGTTAGTGATTGTGCAGGTTGCTTCCCCATCGATATTGACATAAACACTAGATCCACTCTGGACTCCACCTACACAACTCCATGCTGACGCTGAGTATCCAGTTTTACTTGAAGTCTCTCCCAATACAAAT
This sequence comes from Patescibacteria group bacterium, assembly GCA_035479015.1. Lineage (GTDB taxonomy): Bacteria > Patescibacteriota > Microgenomatia > UBA1400 > UBA12028 > DATIJC01. Next base: position 16,202 of record DATIJC010000053.1, read on the forward strand.
GTGTCCGCCTGTAACGTAGCTCCAGAATCAACGGGGCTTGTGCCAGAAAGATCGTTTGTATCGGTGCCATTTGCGGTAAGTGTGAAATCAGAGGTAGTTGCTGTCCCACCATTATCATTGACTACTACTTTTCGGAGATGCAACTTTGGTGCAATATCATCATTGGTTACTGTACATGTCACGTTTTGGTGCAATCCAAGTGTGAGTATTCCACCTTGGTATGTGCCGCCATCACAAATCCATCCGACCTGATCGTATCCAGTTACCACTGATTCAGATAGAACATATCCTACATTTGCTCGCACTGAGTGGAAGGTGGTTGAATTGCCCGCATCTGTAAAGCTGCGGTTATCCAGATCGTTGTGAGCGGTTAAATCCCACGCGGATGATAAAGTAGTTCCACCGTTGTTATTAATTACTGTTTTTACTAGTTTCAACGTGGGACCAATATCGTCGTTCGTGATGGTACAAGTTTTCTCATCACCTGGTTGGAGTGTGATGTGACCTGTTGCATCACAGTCAGTTCCCCAAGCGGATGCTTGATAATCTGCGTTTCCGGTTTCGGAAGCAGTGTAGGCCACATTCGCGGAGAGAGTATTTTGTGTTCCACTTGTTACGGGTGATCCATTCACAAACAGTGGGAAGTCTGCAACTTGCTTTGTGCCACCATCATCATTGGTTACTGTTTTGACCAATGTAAGTTTTGGCGCAATATCGTTGTTTGTGATGGTACATATTTTGGTTTCACCATTCGCAATCGTTCCAGCGCAATTAGTTCCAAGAGTTTTTGCATAGCCCGTGACACCAATTTCATCGACTCCATACGAACCAGCATTGAGGGTGACAGTGATTCCACCTTCATCTCCAGGAAATGAAGGATTAGAAACACTTGACCCAGTTACATTCATTGTGAATGCAGAGGCAGAAGCTGTCCCACCATTATCATTGATGACATGTTTGATTACAGTCAGATGAGCTACTTTGTCATCATTAGTGATTGTGCATGATTTGACATCTCCAGCGTGTAGAGTTACAGATCCGGCTGCATTACAATCGCCTGTCCAGTCAGAAGTGGCGTATCCGGCATCACCGGTTTCTGTGAGTGAATAGGTACCTGCGTTAAATCCATTTTGCACACCACTTGTTACTGATGCCCCACTCACAAAAAGTGGGAAGTTAGCAACGATTTTTGTTCCACCATTATCGTTGACGACTACTTTTGTCACGGTCAACTTTGGCTGGATATCATCATTTGTGATCGTGCAGATCGCACTCTGACCATTGACCAGCGAGATAGAACTGCCGTTTTGAGTTCCGCCGATACAATTCCACGAACCCGCTGCATATCCAGCAGGACCGACCGACTCACTTAATACGTATGAACCAGCACTGAAAGTATTATCACTTGCGACACCACCTGCGCCATGAATTGATGTAGGTCCTGTGGCAGTCAGTATCCAGTCGGTATTAATTGCGGTACCACCATTGTCAGTGATAACTTGCTTCACGAGTGTGAGCGACGGAGCCGCATCATCATTAGTTATCGTACAAGTTTTTGTCTGACCTAGAGCGATAGTACCAGTACAATCAGCAGAATAACTTGCGTTATACCCGGCTAGACCATTCTCTGTTACATTATATGTTCCTACAGTTGTGAGAACACTATCAACTCCAGGGTTCTCAACACCAGCAAATGATTGGTTTGTGGTAGTGACGTCATGAATTGTCATTGTGAAGTCGCCCGCAACTTTTGTGCCACCATTATTGTTAATAACATGTTTAATGACGATCAAATGTGCCGCTTGGTCGTTGTTTGTAACCGTACAGGTAACGTTTTGACCTAATGCTAGTGTAATATGTCCGTTTACGACGTTCACGCCGCTATCACATGTGAATGTCCCCGCGTCATATCCCGCAACTACTGACTCGGATAATGCATAGGAAACACCTGCAACAACCGGATGTTGTGTTGGTGAATCGCCAAGATCAGAAAATGTGCCACTCGTTCCAGTCGCGCTTAATGTCCAATCATGTGAAGTTTTATTTCCACCGTTATCGTTAGTAACGATCTTATTGAGTTTTAATGTCGGCGCAATATCACTATTAATGATTGTACATGTGGCGGCCTGTCCCAATCCTACAGTGATACTTGCGCCATTTTGCGTACCGCCGACACAGTTCCATGAACCAGCTGAATATCCTGCGGGTCCCGTTGATTCACTCAGAGCATATGTACCAGCAACGAATGTTCCATTGCTAGCAGTTCCGCCAGCCCCGCTGATAGGTGTGGGTCCATTGGCACTAAGCGTCCAGTCTGTTGCTGGCGCATTTCCACCATGTGTACTACTTACCTGCTTCACTAAGGTAAGTGAAGGAGCTTGGTCATCATTTGTAATCGTACAAATCTTTGTCTCACCTGCAGCAATTGTCCCAGAACAATTTGCACCTAATGCTTTTGTATAACCAGTTACAGCTGACTCATCGACACCATATGATCCCGCATTGAGTGTGATCGTGGTGCCAATTTCGGATCCGGCAAATGATGCCGATGATGGGTTTGTCGCAGTGACATTCATGGTGAAGTCACCAGCTACCTTTGTCCCACCATTGTCATTGATAACGTGTTTGATGACAGTAAGATGTGCTGACAATTGTTGATTACTATACGTACACGTCCAGTCTTCACCTTCCTTCAATACGATCGAAGCAGTCGCTCCTGAAGTAGAACTAGAACCGCCATTAGCACCGACAACTGAACATTGAATTCCTATCAAACTCCATCCAGATGGAGTATTTTCTGTAACCGTGTATACCGGTTGTCCATTGTTTCCCGCGAAGGTAGTAATGCCGCTAAACACACGAGTGTTTGCACTTGTGCCATCATCTACTAGGTTGAAATTAGTAATTGGCGATGGTGATGCAGTGAACGGAAATGACGTGGATCCATTTGGTGTCGCATCCTTAATTATCGTTATCGATCCAGAAAAAATAATAGCATCTGCAGATAACGATCTATCTTGGTTCCCACCCGATCCATCAAGATCAACCAATCGCATATGGTATGGTGATCCAGAGATGGAAACTGCTGAACTGCCAGGACCCCAATCGGAGCGCGTAGCAATATGACCACCCCAGGCAAGCGTTGGGTTCGATTGTGATGCCGTAAATGTGACACTGATCCTAGCAGATTTATCACCTGTAAACCCTGTTCCATTCGCGTAAGAATATGCGCTGACAGAAGTTATCGTCCCACCGAATAAGGTAAAATTTCCAGTTATTGGAGTAACGCTAGCACCAGTGACTTGAGGATCAGCTGGAATTGGGAAAGTGGTTGAAGCTCCACACGGACTCGTTCCCGCACATGGATTGGCAGAGCCTTCTGTCTGACTAAAAGTTGTGAGATAGTCAGTTGCGTGTTTGTCACTCTTTGTTGTATCCCATTCAAACGTCACAGTGTGCGAAGCAAGGCTTAAACTGCCGAATGTCATACGATACGGAATTGTGTTTCCTTCTAGATAATGCGATTTACTCGCGCCTAAATTCCCATTTACCCAATCCGCACTTGCTAAACAATGCGTTGGTGTCCCACCAACTGGTCCATTTGCACACTGATCGAGGTTTGCACTTGGATTACTATCGGTGAAACTAACGTTCGCAACAGTTATTCCGCCGACTTGCAGCTGAGCCAGGTAGTCTGGTCGATAAGTTCCATCTAAGTGAAAGTTGTAGACAAGCCTACCAGCACTATCTGTTGTTACTAATGTAGAGAAGGCATAGCTATCGACTGATGTAATATCTAATGTATATGTTGTATTTGGTGCAAAACCGTTTCCCGTGATGATTGCTGTTTCCGTCGCTCCATAATCCGCTTTATCGGTAAAGAGACTGCCGAAATATGTCGTGTCGGAGACGGGTGTGGGATCAGAGACAACCGTTGCAGACAAATTCGTATTTGCGGGCGTGGCAGTGGGTTCGGGTGTTGCTGTTGCAACTGGTGCCGCTGTTGGTGTAGGCGCTGTAGTTGCTGCTGGCGTACTTGTAGGTTCTACGGTAGGTGCCGGAGTGTCAGTTGGAGCTAGAGTTGGTGTGGCTATAGGTTCTATCGTTACTTCAGGAGTTGCAACTGGTGTATCGGTTGGCTGTGTGGTTTCAGTCGGTGTAGCGTCCTGTGCATAGACAAGAGCGATGGCAGGAGCGAGGGGTTGTAGAAGAGAAAAAATTGCGAGGGTACAGGAGATAACGAGACGAGAAAATGTTTTTTTCATACACGAAAATTCTATAGCTTACGTTTTCCTGATCTAATCACTTGTAAACTGAAAAATCAATATTCAGTTTCACCACTTACTTTCATACAAGGTATGAATGAGATAGTATTAAATAACCTATGCTTTCTATACAAGGCCTAGGGTTTTGGACGCGAAAGAGGCTTCGTGTAGTAGCTACTGCTCAGCACAAAGGTCGCATTTACCTCTACTTTCACACCAATCCTAGGGAATCAAAAATATT
>DATIJC010000054.1:0-37074 GCA_035479015.1 Patescibacteria group bacterium
CAAACGGAGGTTCTATGGCTGACGAACGAAATGTAGCAAGAGTTCGCTTACCCGATAAAATCGGAAAGGAGATACGAGATACTGCGTTTGATCTACTAATCAAGCACCCGGTATTGAGATCTCGATTCAATTTTAGGAATAACCCCTATCACACCTCAGACGAACTGCTAGTGGAAATTGACCGGATGCCACACGGGGATGAGCAACTGGACTGGATTCTTCGTACAATCCTACAAGCTGTGAACATTGATGATCTTACAGAAATTTCTTTCCGCTCCAAAGACCACCAAGTAGCTACATACAATAAAGAAACTGGTGATTGGGAACGTGAGGCTGTAGCTGCAGTAACTATGGGAAATCATCGAAGGAGAAGATAATTTAGTATACAATACAAGATATGTCACGCCAGGACGACACAATAAGCGCAAAGATTGCCAAGCAGCGATCCCTAGAGGAAGCTTGTGTCTCGGCGCATCCGTACAGTTTCGATAAATCCCACACGGTCGGGGCTTGCCGGGAATCGATGGGTGAGAGCGTGCAAACTGCCGGACGTATCACCTCCAAGCGTGAACATGGCAAGGTCACATTTTTAACTCTTGCTGATCATAGTGGCACTATCCAAGTGATGGTAAAAGAAGATGTGGTAGGTACTGTTCCATACCGCCAATTAGTGGAATACATTGATGCCTCCGACTACTTGGGTGTAACCGGCAAAGTCGTGAAATCACGGACTGAAGAAATCACTATCGAGGCTGATACGTTTCAAATTCTATCCAAGGCACTGCGTGCTGTCCCGACAGCGTTTGGCGAGACCGAAGATAAAGAATTCCGCTTCCGCAAGCGATACCTCGACATGTTAATTTCACCGCAAGTGCGAAAAGTCTTGGATGCCCGCTGGACGATCGAAAAGGAAATCAGACGATATTTGCAAGATGTTCACCAATTTATTGAGGTCGAAACTCCCGTCTTGCAGCCGCTATATGGTGGTACAAACGCCAAACCATTCATGACACATATGAATGCGCTGGATAGTAACTTCTTTTTACGTATCGCGCCCGAACTATATCTCAAGAGACTCATCGTTGGTGGCTATGAACGCATATTTGAGATTGCTAGAAATTTCCGTAATGAAGGGATCGACCAAACACACCAGCCGGAATTTACCATGATGGAGTGGTACATGGCGTATACGGATTATAATGGCGTCATGGATGTAGCCGAAGGATTATTGAAGCACTTATCGTCAAAAGTGCACGGTGCTCCTGATCTGTCGGGGGATTGGCCACGTATCCGTATGGTAGACGCAATTCAAAAATACCTGAGTCTAGATGTCGAACAGATCGAGGATGGAGAACTGCAAACAGAATTGCAAAACAGGGGTTTGGAAATGACCGGCTCATTTTCACGGGGCAAGGCCATTTATGCGCTATTTGATAAATTGGTGACGCCCAATTTGATCGACCCCACCTGGATCATAGATTACCCAAAGGAAGTCAGCCCGCTCTCTAAGCTTCATAGAAAAGACGATCGCTTTGTAGAGCGCTTTGAGCTCTACGTGGGAACCAAGGAAATCTCTGACGGTTGGAGTGAGATCACAGATGCACTGGATCAGCGAGCGCGTTTTGAAAATGAGCAAAAGAACATGCGTGAAGGGGATGAGGAAGCACAGCCAACTGACGAAGACTTCTTGGAAGCCATGGAGTACGGAATGCCGCCACTTGGTGGCATCGGTATTGGCATTGACCGCCTGGTCATGTTCTTAACCAATACCTGGTCGATCAAAGAAGTGATTGCCTTCCCAACATTGCGTCCCACTCCCTGGCAGCTCGCTATGTCAGAAAAGATGCTAGGACACCAAACAAAGCTCACCGTTGCTAGTAAGGATGCATCAAAACCTGTAGGAATTTATACATCGGCCCAATATTCTATTGACCCATTCGTTCTTCGAGATTTTGCCGGTATCTTTTTTGCCTACACAATTATTCGCGGTGTAAAAATAGTGAAGAGACTAGATTCTCTGGAACAAAAGAAGAATGAAGTTTTTGAAGACAGAAAAGGAATTACAGTCGAAGAAATCGCAGATATAAAGCCAATTCATGCATATCGTGAACTATTCAAGGCAACCAAAGTTGATTTACACAGTCAGCGACCATCACCAGAAGCACTACTACGTAGAATAGCGTCAGGGAAAGGAATCTACAATATCAATACGGCAGTAGATGCATACAATCTTGCAGTTGTAGAGACAGGGGTTGGTTTAGGTGGATTTAACTTCGACAAATTAAATGAACCTGTGGTACTTCGATACTCAAGAGCAGGAGAGCGAATGCTGCTGCTCGGGGACGACAGCGAAACGATTCTAGAAGATAATCATCTTGTCTATTCTGATAAAAATCAACCAATCACAATGGATCTTAATTATCGAGATATTGCTCAGACCAAAATAACAGAAAACACCACGGATGTTATTTTATTTGCGGATGGGGCTCCCGGATTGTCACGACATGAAATTGTTTCAGCTTTACGTAAAGGTGCTGAATACATTCAGGAATACTGCGGTGGTAGCATTGATGAAATACAAGTAATTGATACAGATTCAATAGGCGAGGCATTATCATCTAAGACTCAAATTAACATCACCCGTGAGAACGCATGGGCACTGGTGCAATCTCTAGTGAAAAATCCAAATCTACAATCTCATATGATCGCTGTTGAGTCGGCGATGATGGGACTGTGGGAGTACTTTGAAAAGAGTAGGCCCAGTGAAGTCAAGGAGACCAAAGAATCATGGGGAACAATCGGTTTACTGCATGATGCGGACTGGGAACTAACGGAAAATGAACCACATCGCCACACGGTCCTGCTCACTGAGAAATTACATGAAATGGGCGTTTCTGACGAATGGATGGAGAGTATCCGCACACATAACGCTGACCACATTGAGAACCATCGTGGACCTCATTCATTGATGGAGTGGTCATTATATGCATGCGACCACATGACAGGGATTATTGTCGCCTGCGCGCTTGTGTCACCCGACAAAAAGTTAGCCAACGTTACACTCGAGCGTGTCATGAAGAAATTTAAAGAGAAGTCCTTTGCCAAGGGTGCGACGCGCGAGGAACCACTCAAGGGCGCCGAAGAATTGGGAATTGATTTAGAAACTCTTGCTAGAGTTTGTCTGGAAGCTATTCAACAGAATGCATTAGCAATCGGACTCTAGTTTCTACGATTTCGTGTAAGATAAAAAACAATTTTAGCTATTTCTAGAACATTAAAGTTTGCCCGTACCAGGATACGAAGTGCGCCTTGACCATATCTATCGGTTAACGCATGACGCAGCTTTCCAAGTAATCTCCTGTTAAAACGAGCTTGGATCATGCGAAGTTCGATTTCCTGATCATTTAGCCAAATAATCTCAAGTGCTTCATTAAAGAATGCGTATGCCTCACTTCCACTTATTTCAATTATTTCTTCCTCTGTTAAGATATTCCCTGACCGTTCCAGAAATCTTTGAGCCATTTTAATTGCCAAATAGTCAGTTATTGTCTCCTCTAGAAATTCTCCTCGCTCAATCTTTCCATCACCATGGTTCATTTCCATCAGGTACCCGGTAATTCTAAGATCGTAATTTTCAGTTTTAGCATTGATGTTGTCACCAAGCTGATGAATGTATTCATGAAAGTATGCTTCTATGGTACGAATTATATTTTCGTATATGAAGATATAAATTATTCCAAGCTCTAGGACAAATTGACCATCGAGATTTTCCGTGCTGTGACCAATGATTTCTGCTACACCTTGTCGGCTTTCTTGATTGAAAATGAATACAGGAATCGTGAGATCTTTATCAGATAATTTCATCCCATACTCGGCCAAGATCTCCTTTATGATCTCAGGGCCCATTGTAATGAGAGCATCGGTGAAATCGTCTTTTTGAGCTAGTTGCTCTAGAGTCAAGATCTTTTGAGGTTTCTCCTCATCTTCGTCTGTGGCGTCCCAAAATTCCCGATAAACCATAATGAGTTTTGTTAATTTCTAAATTATCGAAAAATAGCACCTATCTTGCAAAAGATAAATAGGGAATATAATACTGCAACTATAGAAAAATCAACCAGACTTGTTTCATCCCCACAATTAAAAAATAAGCTTGATTGGTTATCTGAGCAATCTAATCCAAAGTTAAAGAAGGAAGTTGAAGACAGGGCGCAAAACTTGTATGAGCTACTTCAGTTACAGGATCAAACGGAGGGAAATCCCTGGGAAAAACTAACAACTCAAGAACAAGGCTACTTTGTAGTTTACGTCCTAGCCATAAGGTATAAAATAGACCTACCTGAATTTGCCGGAAACAAACACTAATATGCTAGATATCAATTACATCAGAGAAAATCCCGAAGAACTTAAGCAAGCCATTGCAGATAAGCAAATGGATCCGGCAATTGTCGATCGAGTTCTGGAATTGGACAATAAGCGGCGGGATTTAATTGCAAAGGTTGAAGCCATCCGCAAGGATGCTAATGCGCACAATGCAACAATCAAAGGCAGAAAGCCTACTGATGAAGAAATTGCCACAGGCAAGGCCTTCAAAACAAAACTGCAGAATCTTGAGCCGGACCTAAAACAGATCGAAGATGAGTTTAACAAACTCATGTTGTATGTTCCCAACCCAGCTTCCAGCGACACTCCAGTAGGTAAAGATGAGAGCAGTAATGTAGAAGTGCGCAAAGTTGGCAAGATCCGCGAGTTTGATTTCCAACCGAAAGAACATTGGGAACTGGCAGAAAATTTAGGAATGTTTGACAGCGAACGGGCAGTCGCAATCGGTGGCAGGCGAGCATACATCCTCAAAGGTGATCTATTCTTACTAGAGCAAGCGTTGCTCCAGTATGCAATGCAACTCATGATCCAAAAAGGCTTCACACCCATGAGCGTGCCATGGATGGTCAATAAAGAAGCGCTGTGGGGAACCGGTTACTTCCCCTGGGGAATCGAAGACCACTACACCACCCAGGATGATCAAGGACTTATCGGTACTGCCGAAGTATCGCTCACTGCATATCACCAAAATGAAATTTTGAATGAAAAAGATTTGCCTATTAAACTTGTTGGAATTTCACCTTGCTTCCGGCGTGAAGTGGGATCGTATGGTAAAGATACCAAAGGATTCTTCCGTGTTCACCAGTTTACGAAAGTCGAGCAAGTAGTTTTGACTGTGGCAGATGAAGATCTCACAAAAGAGTGGCATGAAAAAATGGTCGGCTTCTCTGAAGAGTTGCTCCAAGCGCTTGACCTGCCATACCATGTCCTAGCTATGTGCACGGGTGACATGGGGGCGGGGCAACGTAAAAAATATGATATTGAAGTGTGGTTCCCGGGACAAAAAGTTTATCGTGAGACACACAGTGCCAGCTACTTTAATGACTTTCAGGCGCGCAGGCTGAACATGAAGTACCGTGCCAAAGATGGATCGGTGAAACATGTCTATACGCTCAACAACACGGTAGCTGCGACCCCACGGCTCCTGGCTGCGGTTATTGAGAACTATCAGCAGGCAGACGGAACAATCAAGGTTCCAGAAGTATTACAGAGATGGATGCAGAATGATATTATTGCCCAAATTAAAGGAGAAGTATGAATATACGAGAAGCTCAAGCACTGGCAATGTTTGAAATCAATGAGACAGTTACGAGGGAAGTGATGGCATTGGGTGCAAATGCAACAGACTTGCAGAAAAAAGAATTAATTGAACAACTTTACCCGAACGACTCAGCCAGCCAAGTACTAGCAACGATTTCGGTAAATCAGATGGAAAAACGCAAACGTTGATTCTATTTCTTCCAGTACCCATCATGCTGTTTCTTAAGTAGCCCAATCTCTTTTTTATACTGGTTTTGCAGGAAGGAAATGAAGCTTCTGCACTCATTTATAGCTCCGTCTGGAAATTGGTACATCTCGCGAAGATAAAACTCAATCTTGGGAAGCTGATGCTGGTACGAGGTGATCCTGCTTTTGCGTAAGAGGTCCTCTAGGCTCATGTCAAAACCCTTGGCAATCTTTTCGAGCACGTTTAGTCCCACACCTTGATACTTCCCAACTTCTAGTCGTTGTAAGAAAGACGGATCAACCTTGATATTTTTGGCGAATTGATTCAGCGAGAGTTTTCGCTTTGACCGTTGATAATGTACGTACTGCCCAATCTTCTCTCCATTCGTTTGAACTGACATACTTTGTGCCATTGACATTAATCTATAGAGTGACTAGATTTAAGTCAATGAAGCTCTCGCATCTATCCATTCTACAGAAAAACGACCCACCTTACTACATGCGCCACTCGGCGCTTTTTTTTAGCCTATTATTTTACTTGGAGATGCGACCTCACCGGTCGCTTTTTTTATGGCAGTAGAACAAATGCATGATTCATGGAGAAGGAAAGCAGGTCGTCTCTCTTCACAAGACAGACTTAGACTTTTAGAGGAAAAAGACAAATTCCTTAAAAAAATATCTGTCAAACTAGACCCTGTCGAGCGAACAGCTCAAGTTACACTTGCTGATGGTAAAACCCATTTACTACTTTTTATTGGGGATGTTCATTTAGGCAGTAGCGCGAGTGATCTAGAGTTATTAAAAGAAATGCTTCAACTCGCAAAGGAAAATGAGAGCGCGTACATCGTCTTCTTGGGAGATGAAAAAGAAGGTGTAACTCCAGAATATCTCACCACAATTATTGAACAATTAACCCTTTTTGCAGATGGTCAAGATGAATACTGGCAAGGACTCATCAAGGAACTTCTTGAAAAAGGAAAAGTGTTAGCAGTTCTAACCAGATACAAAGATCATCATGCCACACATCCACGAAAACATGGTGCTGCAAGTACATACAATTCATTGCTTGATTATGAAGACGTACATATGATTGGAAACGGATCAATAATCAATCTAAAGAAACACTCGAAAAATGCGCACGGAAATGACATTGAAATCCCGCTAGATAAAATTAGAACCTTTCATAATATTTCAAGGTTTGGTGGGAGCCCAAAAGGGAATTTCAAGACCGAAGCGGGACTGTCTGGATCAGCGAGCATAATTGTGGCTGCACATGAACACACAACTCATGCAGCATCAGCAGTAAAGACCTACAACCCTGAAGGTGATACTAAAACAGCTATCAAGGGGGGAGCGTTTAAGGGGCGGTCCAGACAAGACATGTTCTTCGTCCAAGAATTGGCAGGGAAACAATCGGCGCCTCCAGGAGCTTCAGTGCTTTACTTCGAATATGAAGGAAAGCAAATATCAATTGCTTTACCAGAATTTGAAAGAACTACTAAAGTACTATATGAGAGCGCACTGCTTTTTGAGGCCGCACAAGCAAATGGAGCATATGAAGATTATAAAGAAAAAATCGAAAAACAACTGCATCCCCCAGAAGTCACCTTCTTTCCCAACAAAAGTAAACGGCCTAAAACCGACCCTGGGAGCCCCGAATCTCCGTATTGGGATGAAGCATACTTTGATGTAAATACTGCGCTTCCACTTGTTCTTTATATGGCACAAGAATATAGACTTGGTAGCAAGTATGCAGACACCTCTCACTTAAAAAAAATAGTTACGGCGGTTACCGAAAACCCGTATGCTCGACTAGTCTTAGGTCGCAAAATGATTGATAGAGAGGTTCCCAAACGTGCTGATAGAGAGACACTTTTGAAAGATCTTGTGAAGCTACTCGCCCCATTAGTCGGTGAAAACGAAAGCACAAAATTACTCGTAATGCTTTGGGACACTATTTGGGGACACTCAAAATGGAAGGAGCCAGTTAGACGAAACGCAAATGGAGAATTTCTTGATCCCAACGGGATCTTGCCATCAACAATAGTGGAACCAAATCTACATATGAGATATATGCAGAACGGTGGAGACATAACTCTTAATTTGCATAATGGTGGACGAAAAAAACAGGATTCGCGATATGTGGTACGAGTATTTGACGAGAACGTTGGTGGAGGTTCAAAAAGTCCAGATCCAACTGAAGTAGTCATGAGCGAACTTCGAAGAAATGATTTATTTTTGGACACCAGCCAGGTAACTGTTCAACAAATTGGCGTGGGGGGACAAGTTGCACTCGCAGGTCACGGTCAAGAATGGAACCCAAAAACAGGTGAATTGGATATTGTTATCGCTCCAGGATCAAATGCAACTGAGGCCCGTAAGGGAGCAAGCAGATTGACGCCGACACAGGGAGAATTTGGCGTGGTACTTTGGCCAGATCGTAGACTTGCTACTCCCTTTGCTAGTAAGACAGAAGCTGATGCCTTTTTTGCTTTAGCATTCCTCCACTCTGGGCTGAAGCACCTTGATTTATTAGATGAGGCAAATAATAAGTTCGATAGAAGGAAAGGCAAGAGAGAATAGCGCAAAGTAAGAGTTGACACCCCACCAGCATTTCCGTTTACTTAAACACAGTAAATAAAAACTTGCATTTGTGACGACACAAATCAAATCAAAGAAGGGCCGAGAAAAAGTCGCCTCACCGGCGACCCGCCGAAAAGGCGGGAAAGTCGCAGCCAAAAAGATGAAGTAGTGTTGGAAACGGGGGCCATTTTTGATACAATGGCCCTCTTATGTTTGCACCCCTCACAAAACTTTTTAATACCCCTGCCCGGAAAATCGATGAAATGTCCGGAATCATCGAAGCTATCCATTCCTTCGATAAAAAGATGGAGAAGCTTTCAGATGAAGGAATTTCTGACTTCGCCGCCAAATTAAAAAAGCGCTATAGCAAAGGTGAGACACTCGACGAACTACTTCCAGAAAGTTTTGCTCTCGTCCGGGAGGCATCGAAACGGTCAATCGGATTAGCACACTATGATGTGCAATTGATAGCCGGAATCGTCTTCCACCGCGGCATGATTGCCGAGCAAAAAACCGGTGAAGGAAAAACTCTCTCAGCTACGCTCCCGCTCTTCTTAAACAGTTTGACTGATCGCGGTGTACATCTCGTCACCGTTAACGACTACCTGGCACAACTTGGTGCAGGTTGGATGGGTCCGATTTACCACCTCTTAGGTGTTAGCGTCTCTGTGATCATTCATGATGAGGCCTTTATCTATGATCCTAAATATAAAGGTCCACAAAAAGGCGATGACCGGTTGGAACACTTCCGTCCGGTATCCCGCAAAGAAGCGTATGACGCAGACGTAACATACGGAACCAACAATGAATTTGGTTTTGACTATTTGCGTGACAACATGGCAGCTAAGCTTCCCGATGTTGTTCAGCGTGATCACTACTTTGCCATCGTTGACGAGGCTGACTCGATTTTGATCGATGAGGCCAGAACTCCACTCATCATCAGTGCGACTGACACTGACCCGACACAGAAGTACTACGAATTCGCCAAACTCGTGACTACACTTGTCAAGGACAGTGACTATAAGGTAGATGAGAAACTGCGTACCGTAGCGCTGACAGATTTAGGTATCAAGCGTGTAGAGAAAAAGCTGGGATACACCAACCTCTACGAAGAGAGTTTTGAAGTCATTCACCACTTAGAAGCGGCACTCAAAGCCCTCACCCTCTTTAAACGTGATAAAGAGTACATCGTACGCGATGGAGAAGTGATTATCGTCGATGAGCATACTGGCCGACTTATGTTTGGCCGGCGCTATAGTGATGGTCTCCATCAAGCAATCGAAGCAAAAGAAAATGCAAAAATCCAACAAGAGTCACGGACCCTCGCTACGATTTCTCTGCAAAATTACTTCCGCCTCTACGAAAAACTTTCCGGAATGTCGGGAACCGCTATTACTGAAAGTGAAGAGTTCCATCAGATCTACAAGATTGACGTGTTGCCTATCCCTACTCACAAAAAAGTAATCCGTGAGGATCATAGTGACTTGGTCTACAAAACTGCACGGGCAAAGTACTCTGCTATCGTCAACGAAGTAGAGGAGCTGCACAAGCAAAACCGGCCGATCCTCATCGGTACACGTTCCATTGACCACAACCAGGTGATCTCAGATCTACTGTCACATAAAAACATTCCGCATCAAGTGCTCAATGCCAAGAATAATGAAAAAGAAGCATTCATTATCGCTGACGCAGGACGACCAGGAGCAATCACGGTAGCTACCAACATTGCCGGCCGCGGCGTGGATATCATTTTAGGTGGATCCAAGCCAGAAGTCCGTGATTTTGCCAAAGCGAGCGAATATAAAAAAGCAGTGAAAGAGTGGCATGAGCGGCATGAAGAGGTAGTCCGCTTGGGGGGCTTACACATTGTAGGAACAGAGCGGCATGAGTCTCGACGTATCGATAACCAGCTGCGTGGTCGAGCCGGACGGCAGGGTGACCCGGGATCATCACGCTTCTATATCGCGCTTGAAGATGACATTATGCGTATCTTTGGCGGCGATAAGATTAGCAATCTGATGGGCTTCATGAAGATGGATGAGAATCAACCAATAGAGGCAGGGCTTGTGGGCAAAGCGATTGAACAAGCGCAGATCAAAGTAGAAGGATTTTTCTTTGATCAACGCAAGCGGTTAGTAGAGTTAGATGACGTCATGAATAAACAGCGCGAAGTTATCTACAAACGCCGCCGTAAAATGCTAGAACTACTTACGCATCCCAGCATGAAAGAGAAAGGTGAGGCTTTGCCTAAGTCGAAAGAGCAGATACTTTCTATCATTGATCGTGAGATCGAAAATGTTGTGCTCGCCAGAGCCAGTGAGGGTTTCACTAATGACGAGATAGATGCTATCGTCAAGGAGTTTATCGGGATTATCCCTTTTGATGATAACTCACAAAAGGAGCTGCGCGAACATCTCCTAAATATCCGTGAGACAACAGGAGCTATAGAAGCGATGCAGAACATAGCACATACCACATATGAGCAGCGTGAACAAACGGTGGGAAGTGAGCTGATGCGGGAACTGGAAAGCTTTACTATCCTGCAAACCGTTGATGAGCACTGGATGGACCATCTTGACGCAATGGAAGACCTACGTGAGGGCATATGGCTGCGTGGTGATAAGCAGGCTGTTGACAGTGCGTACAAAAAAGAAGCGTTCCAAATGTTTGAAGCACTAGTGGATTCAATAGATGCCTCTATCGCACGAAAGATTTTCCGGACCCACGTGGGTGCTGCACAACCACAAACAATCAGCGTGCCTGCTTCGAAGATGAAAACAGAACATAAAGAAGCATCTTTAGACACCATGACCGAAGCTGGTGCCAGTAAACCATCACAGATAGTATCTGGCACCGCTACCAAAGGATCGCTAACAGATCTTGCACAGGCGTTAGCCGGCGCAAAGGGTGGCGCAGCTGATAATCCGGGCGTAGCTGTAGCTAAGATAGGCCGAAATGATCCCTGTCCTTGCGGATCCGGCAAGAAGTACAAGAAGTGTCATGGAAAGTAAACCTCAACAGCCTTTGGCAGTTGAAATACGACCTAATTCCCTTGATGAATTTATCGGCCAGAGTCACCTAGTGGGCAAAGACAAACCGCTTCGCGTTGCGATAGAGAGCAAACAACTGTTCTCCATGATCTTTTGGGGACCACCAGGGGTAGGAAAGACCACGCTGGCAAAAATTCTTGCTAAAGCTGCCAATGCAGACTTCGTTGAATTATCCGCAGTTTCGGCAAAAAAGGACGATATTAAAGCTCTAGTCACTAGCAACCAGTCACTAGCTACTGTTTTGTTTTTGGATGAAATTCACCGGTTTAATAAAGCCCAGCAGGATTTTCTTCTCCCGTACGTAGAGTCAGGGAAAATCACGCTTATCGGCGCCACTACCGAAAATCCCTCGTTTGAAGTTATAGCTCCATTACTTTCACGCACCCGGGTCTTCGTGCTCAATGCCCTAACGGATGAAGAAATGTCACAAGTCATCGATAGAGCAACTAAGTCTCTCAAAGCTAAAATGCCAAAAGATGCTCGGGAATGGTTGGTGAGACTGGCTAATGGTGATGCCAGACAGGCGATCACGATGATCGATAATGCTCATAGTCTATACGGCAAACTTGATATCGACTCCCTTAAAAACACGCTCCAATCAAAACACTTGAGGTACGATAAATTAGGGGAAGAGCACTACAACACCATCAGTGCCTATATCAAAAGTATGCGTGCCAGTGATGCTGATGCAGCGCTCTATTATTTAGCCAGGATGGTAGCAAGCGGGGAAGACCCATTATTTATCGCCCGCCGCTTAGTAATCTTTGCCAGTGAAGACGTAGGAGCTCCCACCGCACTGGTTGTTGCCAATGCAGTCTTTAGCGCCTGCCAACAGATCGGGTATCCAGAGTGTCAGGAAAATCTTGCAGCGGGCACCGTCTATATGGCAAAAGCTCCAAAGGACAGATCGGCATATGATGCATATATGGCCGCCCTCGCTGACGTCAAACAATTTGGCAATCTTGCCATCCCTATGAGCATTAGGAATGCTCCGACAAAACTTATGAAAGAACTTGGTTACGGAAAGGGGTATGAAAAATACACCAAAGAATCACTTTTGCCTGACGAATTAAAAAATAAGAAATATTTCAAGTCCTAAAAATCTTGCTTTGTTGCCAGATATTAAATACCGACTCTACAACTGGACCACCGTTTCTCTCCTTTGAAATTACGCCCAAAAATCCGTTCTCGCTAAATCCAGCAGTCCCACTCATTCCCAATTTCAGCGACGTATTTCCAAGAATCGGTGGAGAAAAGATTATTCGTTTGTCTTCAATACCTATAATTTTCGCTGTAAACCAAAACGACCTATGTTCATGTAAACCCTTAAAAGTTGCCATCATTCCTATTATGGGCACAGTTACTGTATGCCAGCCATTACCAGATACGGACTCAGCGGAGATACTGAGATCTTGATCATCTACAGGCAAAAAGTAAACGGTATTATCAAAATTTTCAGAAGGAATAATAACTCTCGCCCGACCATTTGCGACGTGTCTCGCTGTGACCACATGACCGTTTAACAAATTAGCATTTGCGTGGTACCCAAATTTATCTGGAATAATAACAAGGCATTCATGTGGTGACACATGTTTGTGATACACCTATTGGGTGCTATGATCAACACCATGCCAGACAAATACTCCGCTACTTGGGTATCACACAGCTCACTTTCCGACTACATCAAATGCCCGCGCGCATATTATCTTAAAAATGTGTACAAAGATCCCAAGACGGGACACAAAATTCAAATCACTGGGCCATCACTGGCGCTAGGACTTGCCGTCCATGATGTCCTGGACACCATTTCCAGTTTACCGACGGCTACCCGCTTTGATGTGCCGCTCCCAGAGAGATTTGAAACTTCCTGGAAAAAAGTCAGCGGTAAATTGGGAGGTTTCTCGTCACCAGAGACTGAGAAAATGTACAAAGATAGGGGAGCAGCTATGCTTGAGCGTGTAGCCAAACACAAAGGACCGCTCGTCAATCTCACAGTGAAGATCAAACAGGATTTGCCAAATTATTGGCTGTCGGAGGAGGAAAATATAATTTTGTGCGGAAAAGTCGACTGGCTCGAATATTTACCTGACTCTGACACCGTACATATTATCGATTTCAAAACCAGTAAGAGGGAAGAAGATCCCAATTCGCTGCAATTGCCCATCTATCATTTGTTAGTCGCCAACTGCCAAAAGAGACATGCAGCAAAAGCAAGTTACTGGTACCTGGAGTTATCCGATGAACTCTCTGAAAAACCACTGCCTGATTTAGAAGAGGCCAAAGAGACGGTGCTCAAACTTGCCAAGCGAGTAAAGTTGGCACGCAAGTTAGGAAAGTTTGACTGTCCCAAAGGCGGATGTTTTGCCTGTACACCTTTTGAAAAAGTATTAGCAGGTGAGGGGGAGTTTGTCGGTGAGGATAATTTCCACCGCGATATCTACATGCTCAATAATGATGAACCCTCAAGCCCTGACAGTGAGCTTTTGTGATGACCTATTTATCCCATTCTTCTTTAGGAAAGCATCTACATAACCGTCATAACCACCATTTGAATGTGCCTCGTGCAATTGCGCATATTTTATAAACTTATCTAGCCAACAAAAATAACCCTGAGCATCAAGTGGTTTTAATGCCACTGAAATTATTTCAGTGAAGGTCCCTATTAAGTCGGGCGACAATCCACAATCGTCAGTAGCTAATTTAATGGCTAGGTTTAATCTTGATTCAGCGGTTGCCATACTTATTCTCTGTGCCGGCTAGATCTTGAGTCTACACTTCCATACGGACCGGTTTCGACTGGAGGTAGAACATCAGTTGAATGTGGAAATACCTGTTTGGCTCTTTCCTCAACTGGCGCTACCACAACTGGTGGAACTATTTCATGTGTTTCGCCCGAATAGGTAAAATGAGCCCCCCGCATATTTTTCTCTCGCGTCAGCTCATTTTCATGCCCTGCAAAACTTGCTTTTTGATTGCGGATTTCAATGACAAATTGTCCAAAATCTCTTGCCGAAAAACCTTTGCCTCCAGCAAATGCCCGTACTACTTCATGATAAAACGGACACTCACCAAGAATTGCTAAAACCTGCCTTTTCAAAACCTCTACTGGATTTGTTAATTGTTCCATTTCTTCAGCAGACATCTTCCATTTTGAACCCTCACCCATAACCTCTCCTTTGTTTTAGAACTAAACTTCCATAGTTGTAAAACAATGGAGAAATAAAGCAAGGATTGATTTGACAGGAAAGGAGGGAGTATGCTGAAAATTCTCTCCCAAAACTACGGTCTGATCCTACCGAAACTACCGGCACCGAGGAAAAAGGGTTTCTCACTAAAGTTGAGCGGTACCGCATATAAGCCTTCGTTGGCATGAAAAACTATCCACGTATTGTCCAGTGACACATTCACGTCATCCACATCTTTAATCCCAGTTTTTTCACTTATTTTTTTCTTCAACGCACTTATAGGATCAGCCAAGGCCTCTTTCGTGGGGAAGAGTTTAGCGTACTGTGCCGGCACGCTGCCAAAACTGCCATCCAGTTTCAGTGCTCCCAAAGTCTCCTGTCCTCCCACAATTTTTTTCAGTAACACAGTTTGATAATCGATGACACCTAGCAGCTGGAATGTGGCGTTGTTACCCCGCGCGAGCGGTGTCATTGCTGCTGTGCCGTCACTAAATTGAAGCCCCACTACTGTCTCGGTGTCACCCAACAAACATACACCGATAAATGTATCTGGGGAAATCCATACCCCACCGGAACGGCAACGATCATACTGAGAACTTTTCCGGTCAGCCGCTAACGGTTGAAAGCTAATAGCTTGGTCAGCTGCAGATTTACCCTTTTGAAGTCCTATCACCAATATATCCCCTTTGGGAGAAAAACTCAGTGAGATATCTGTATTTTTATATTGATCTGGAATGGGATACGAAGCGATCAGCCCGCCGTCATCATAAGAAACCACTGTCGCGAAAAGAAATTCAGGCTGAACCAGAGCTAACTTTTTTCCATCATACGACCATACCGGGGCAATATGTGGATAAGACAGGTCTTTTCCCGTACCAACCTGCACTACATTGCGACTTGGCAGTGTCAGCTCAAATAGTGAGTTGTCACGATAAAAAACCACACTTGCCTCTAAGTTATCAATAAAAGTACCTGTTGGTGGCAACGGCACTGGTGAACTCTCCGTAAGATTTGTGGCAAATTTGGATATCGGGGTGTACTTCCTGAAAAGTGAAACAACTATAACCAATAACAAAACTACCAGCAAACCAGCAGTTATTTTTCGGGCGACAGGGGACATACAAATGCAGTATATACGGACAACTTATTCCAGCAAGAAGGTGATTTACATACATGCATCGTGCTATAATGAATTCTTGTCCTTTCTCGAGAAATTCTATGAAATTCCAGCAGATACTCACAGATCTAGTGTCCAAAGCGGCCGGCCAGAGTGCTGCTGTGGAACCGTCAGGACATTTTGGTGACTACACCAGCAATATTGCGCTGCAGTCACAAGAGAAGGGTAATCCTCGATTGGTGGCGCAGGGTATAGTGGATAAACTTTTGGCGCTCAAACCCGAATTCATCAAAGAAATAGACATTGCAGGACCCGGTTTTATAAATTTCTGGATCAAAGATGAGTTTTTGGTCCAAAATGCAAAACAAGTCGTCGCTAATTTTCACGCGCAAATTCCAAATCTTGGGAAAGGAAAAAAAGCAGTTATCGAATTCTCCTCCCCGAATATTGCTAAACCTTTCACAGTTGGACATCTACGCTCTACCATTATTGGAAACGCCGTGGCCAATTTGATGGAACTTGCTGGATTTACAGTCTATCGTGACAACCATTTGGGCGACTGGGGAACACAGTTTGGTAAACTCATTGTCGCTATTAAGCGTTGGGGAGATGAAAATGAGATTTCCGCAAGCGAACGCCCCGTGAAAAATCTAGTAGAATTGTACGTGAAATTTCACGAGGAAGCAGAGAAGGACCCCACACTTGAGGACGAAGCGCGGGAATGGTTTACAAAACTTGAAAAAGGCAATCAAGAAGCGCGTGAGTTGTGGCAGAAATGTGTCGATTGGTCGTGGATAGAATTTGATTCAATTTACTCACAATTGGGCGTGAAATTCAGTGAAAACAATGGAAGAGGATATGGAGAGTCATATTTTGAAGACAAAATGGGTCCAGTTATAGAAGAGCTTGAAAACTCTGGTAACCTGCAGGTAGGCAAAGAAGGGGCCAAGCTATTCTTTTTCCCCGATGAAGAGTTTACCCCACTTATGATTCTCAAAAAAGATGGATCTACCCTGTATGCAACGAGAGATTTGGCCACCGACAAATTCCGCCTCTCCCACTATGGTAAAGACGTCTTGATCTTGAACGAAGTAGGGGCTGAACAAGAACTCTATTTCAAACAAATTTTTAAAATCGAAGAACTCTTGGGTTGGTTCAAACCGGGACAACGGGTACACGTCAAACACGGTTTCTTTCGTTTTGCGAGCGGCAAGATGAGCACCCGCAAGGGAAATGTTATCTGGCTTGAGGATGTCATCTCTGAAGCTAAAAAGCGAGCAGACAACCAAACTGAAGTGGCTATAGGAGCGATAAAATGGAACGACCTCAAGCGGAGCTCCCATTTGGATGTCGTGTTTGATTGGGACGAAATGCTGTCCATGACAGGCAACAGTGGTCCTTATATGCAATATACGGTTGTGCGCGCTCGCAGTGTTTTGGCAAAAGCTTCAGTTCTTCCGCCCATGGCGGATCCGCCTCGGGCGGACAACTCTCTTGTAAAAGAAGAGCGTGAGGTTTTACGGCAACTGCTGTACTATCCCGAAGTTATCGCCAGGGCTACTCGTGAGTATGCTCCTCATGTACTGTGTACCTATCTTTTTGAACTAGCTCAAACGTTCAACTCGTTCTATAATTCGTGTCCAATTTTAGGAGATGAGGAAAATAGCGCGAAACGGATCATGCTCACACATGCAGTGAGTAAAGTTTTGGATCAGGGACTGACGGTTTTGGGTATACAAATACCCGAAACCATGTAATAGCAGACAAGTATTGAGAGTGCCAGACCCGAAGAAGATACAAATATAATTGATACATCAGGCAAAAAAAGGAGTGCGTATGTCAAAGACAAAAATTGTGGCAACTATCGGACCCGCGTCCGACAGTTCGGAGATGATCCAAACTTTGATCAAGACCGGAGTCAATATTTTCCGTTTCAACATGAAACATGCTGACAAAGCATGGCATGACGAACGGATTCCTAGAGTTCGGGAAGCTGCTACAGCAGCAGGAATGCCTGTTGAAATCCTTATTGACTTGCAAGGACCGGAAATCCGGTTGGAGACCTTCAATAAGGCCGAAGTAACGGTTGCAAAAGGGCAGACGCTTGTCTTTTCGCTCCACCCCGATAGCGAGGGGAAAAACATAGTCCTACCTACACCAGAAGTATTCCCAGCAATGTCAGTTGGGCTCCATCTGCTGATTGACGACGGGGCGATGGAATTTGAGATTACCCAAGTCTCTCCTGACAACTTCAGCGTGACTGCTTTGCAGGATTGTGTTATTAAACACCGAAAGAGCGTAAATTTCCCAGGGGCGGATATCAAGCTCCCATCGCTAACAGACGATGACTACCAAAAACTTGAGCTGACTAACATTAAACAAGTGGACTACATTGCGCTGTCATTTACGAGAAACCGGTCTGATGTGGATATCCTGCGCTCGGAAATGAATAAACGAAGTCTTACTTCAAAAATCTGTGCCAAGATCGAGAACCAGATGGCGATGGACAACTTAGGTGAAATTGTGGATGCCAGCGACATTATCATGGTGGCTCGCGGAGACTTGGCAGTAGAGACGCCTCTGGAGCGTCTGGGAGTCTATCAAAAGAAGATTATTGCCACTTGTCACGAGAAACAAAAGCCTGTCATCACTGCTACACAGATGCTGCAGTCTATGGTGAAAAATAGGAGACCCACGCGGGCTGAAATTAGTGAC
The DNA here is from genome assembly GCA_035479015.1 of Patescibacteria group bacterium. GTDB lineage: Bacteria > Patescibacteriota > Microgenomatia > UBA1400 > UBA12028 > DATIJC01. The sequence continues at coordinate 18,477 of DATIJC010000054.1, forward strand.
GTCGCCAATGCTGTCTATGATCACACCGATTACTGTATGCTCTCCGAGGAAACTGCCGCAGGGGCAAATCCAGTCTTGGTCGTAGAGACTATGGCGAAGATCATTGCGTACACTGAAAGTGCTCTATAGTTTCTTCGCCTTAAGCTTGGCTCGGACATCAAATTCACGCTGCTCACCAGTCTCCGAGTCGAAGAATTTGACACCGGTTTGTTGATAGTAGTTGATGAGATGATTATTCAAACTGTCATCCAAGTCTTTGATCTGCTCTTTTATCTCGGTTATTTTGTACTTGATCTGCATCGACTCAGGTGACTGGGCCACTGCCTGCTTACGGGTTTTTTGCTTGAGCGTTGCCTCTTTTGCTTCTCCTACGGCCTCCTGCAACTGTGTATCGTTTTCAAACAGTCCTTTAAAACTCTCATTTACTTTTTTAAGATCTTCACGCAGGGTATCAAGTCTTGCAGTCTGCCTGGCAATCACACCTTGAAGAGCTAAGAGACTACTTTCTGGCGGAACGGTAATGTCGTTGTTCATAAGGAGCCATGGTATACTACGCGCATGCAAAAGTCACTGGCAAATAGGCTTGCTATAGCAGTCGTGATCCTCGCACTGCTACCGACTATAGGTATTTTTGTCTGGGGACTTGGGAAAGCTATTGCAGCACCCGAATTTAATGGGCTTCACTTCTTTTATCAGTATAAAAAATAAACTTCTATGGCAAAGAAAACACCAACCGATAAAACTCCGGTAGACAGTCCATTGGGTGAAAACACCGTTTTACACCTGACTATCGAAACAACAGATCATCAGAAGGCGTATTCGGCAGCTTTACAAAAAATTGCTACGCACGTCAAACACCCAGGTTTCCGTCAAGGCAAAACCCCACTAAAAATCGCCGAGGAAACTGTAGGCCGGGAAGAAGTAGTGAAAGAAGCGCTCCAGTCACTTTTACCCACTAGGTACACCAAATTAATTGAAGAATCAAAGATTACACCAATCGTGGAGCCTTCATATCAAATAAAAACCTCACCAGCGGATGCTGCTTGGGAAATCGAAATTATTACGGCTGTTACACCAGAAGTTATTCTGGGTGATTACCAAAAACTCATCAAAGAGGGCGCTATAGAGGGCAAGAAAGAGATGACGGGTGAGACGGAGCACGAACATGGCGAAGACCATGAAAAACAGCACTTGATGGGAGTTATTTTTAGAAAACTCATTGCGAGTCACGGACCTAAAATCCCACCCCGTCTTTTGGAAGACCAAGTCCAGCGTGAATTTAGCCGTTTGCTTTCAAACCTCAAACAACACAGACTTGAACTTAACGATTATCTCAAAGCGAGCGGTAAGACCATTGAGCAGTTGGAGGAAGAGTACACGGCCAACACGTTGGCTGGTCTCCAATTGGAATTCCTCTTCAATGCGATAGCCCTAGACCAGAAAATAGAAGACGAAGACCCCGTCAAAGTGCGCCAAAAAACGGTCGATCGCATTCTTGAACTCTCCAAGTAAAAGCGTATACTATGGGCTAAGAAAGCAAGCCTCGGGATAAACGTATCCATTGAGGTTTGTTTGGGATATGAACACACCCGGAAAATCAACCGTAAAACCACACTCCTCGATCTCAAGCAATCCATTCGCGCGGGCCATTCAGGAGATTGGTGGAACTACAATCAAGCAGACCGCTGACCTTCCCGGTCAGATGCTTAACGATGCCTTTGAGTCCATCTTCGGCGCCAGCTCAACCCCTGCAAAATCTAGCGAAAATCAAAATGAGTCTAAAGACACCAGCAACCCTTTTGCAAGTGCTTTTGAGCAGCAATCTGCCATGGAGAAGCAGCAAGAAGAGATGAACCTCGAGAAGCAGCGGGCAGTGCTGCACAAAGAGTATCAGATGACTGAGGTGTTTAACCTCCGTGAGCAGAAGGACAAAGAAGTTATCAAGCAACTCCAAGAACAATTGCGTCAACTTGCCAAGGAGATGAAGACGCTGGATGGCAGCGTGGCTACTGCTATTCACCAAGATGTTACCGATACGGGCACATACCATGTGCACTTTTTCCAACAGCTATTAAATTTCGTCGTCCTGCTTCGCCGGCGAGTCCAAGAAGCCAACACTTGGATCGAGAATTTTAACTCCCGCGCCAAGAAGAAGGGCGCCTTCTGGGGCAATGTCTATGGTAAAGGTGGTACTGCCTACCTCATGAGCCAGGAACACCAGGTCGCCCGCAACGTAGGATAATTTCTCTGGTATAATTTCTCCATCTTGGACTCTTAGCTCAGTTGGTTAGAGCGCTTCATTGACATTGAAGAGGTCAGAGGTTCGACTCCTCTAGGGTCCACCAATCGTCTATTTTTCAAAAAGGAGAATTATGGCACTCAAAAGTTTAGAAGGTGTACGACTCCAAAGTGAAGTCGAGAGTTTCCCAGATAATGCTCGCTGGTTCCCATGGCACGCATTTATCAAGCAAGGAGATCAAGAGGTTGCTTTTGTAGGGTCCTCGCGACTAAATCTAGAGCTCTTTGCAGAAATGAATGATATAGAGTACCTCAGAAAACCGGCCAAGCGTGAACTGGTTCTCGACAGCGGTCACGGGGACATGCGCCCTCAACGTTCTTAAAAAGGCCTATAACTTGATTTTTTAGCCTATATTTGCTATACTTTTTCTCAAATTGTCGGTTTGGGCTCTCGAGTACCTCGAGAAACCTAGGCTGATGATTCATCGCTCTTTTCATAAGTTTTCCCGGGAGGGAAATCATGCCAAATCTTTTTGGTATAAAGTTCGAAGATCCTGGCAAGGACTCTGACGATTTTCCGAGCCAGATGCACGTGTTTTTGGGGAACTTCTCCCCAATCACTGTGTGGGGTGTAAACATCCCCACACTCGTTCAATATCTGATGGACGCTCCGTTTTTGGGAGGTCATCCCGAACTTAAAGTGATTACCTTTTCGGGGTGATAACCTAAGAGCAACTGAAGGGCCTCGAGCAATCGGGGCCCTTTTCATATCTAAAGGCCTATAGTTTACACGAAGTGTTATAATTGACTGTCGGAAAAATCAAGTTCTCCCCAACCCGGGAAGTTCCTTGAAAATTTCCCCCGATCCTTGCTCTTTTACATATACAAAAATCTCTCCTTTTGGGTAGCCTTTCTTGCGCATATTATGTGCGTAAAAATGGCTGCCCACTTTGGAGGCGGCTTAGAAAAGGAAAATCACTGTGGTTTCCAACGTAACTCAAGAAGTTCAGGTCGTCGTAGACACTCGCACCCACCGTCAGGCTGTGGTCGCTGACCTCACCATGCAGCATGTGGTGACGGTCACAACGTGGAACGGTCACACGATCGTTGCGCGGGCATACAAACACCGTGACCTGGTGCGGTTCGTCGCCCAGCAGGAGTTGGCGGGGGAGAAGGTCTGCTACTGCGGGCCCAACAGTCCGCACTGATAATCGCCGATTTTTTATATATGTTTAATTGAGCAGTACAAGCCGCCCGGAGTCTCACAAGACAACGGGCGGTTTTTTCGTTATACTAACTCCATATGGAAGACGACAAAGCCTCAATCAAGACGATCTACGACACTCCCGCGTCGACAATCTTTAAAAAACAATTTATCGCTGGTTTTGCCCACGGCCTGGGGGGATTTGTGATCACACTCGTTACTTGGGTACTGATCTACGTCCTGACCATTATGGTCATAATTCCACAACTGCAGAGCCTCCTAGCACAGATCAATGTCACCACACAAAACTTACAAAAGGTAAACCCGCTCAATAACTCTGGATCAAATGGGAACCAGATCCAGCTTCCGTCTGGAATCATGCAACAACTACAAAACTTGCAAGGTAAATAGAAAGTGTATATACTATGTTCATAAGTTAACTTTCTCTGTCAGACCAACCAACTGACAACTCCAAAAGTTTTGGGGGAAGAGGACGCCAGGTCCGAGCGAGTCGGAACAAAAGTAAGACCACCAGATTTTCGTTGGGACGTTCGGAACGAAAACACTTAGGTGGTTTATTTATATCCGGAGCTTCTATGAATCAAAATGATCACAAAATACTCGGCAAAGAACTTGACCTGTTTACCTTTTCAGATTCGGTAGGCAAAGGTCTACCGCTGTGGACACCCAAGGGTGCAACAGTCCGGCGAGAACTCGAACGCTTCATTGTGGATGAGGAAGTGAAACGAGGGTACTTGCATGTCTATACACCCGATATTGCGAATTTGGCCTTGTATAAGAAGTCTGGGCACTATCCATACTACAAAGATTCCATGTACGCGCCTATCGTGATTGACGATGAGGAATACATGCTCCGGCCCATGACATGCCCGCACCACTTTGAGTTGTATGCGTCAAAGCCACACAGTTATAAAGAATTGCCCATGCGCATTGCCGAACTCGCCAAGCTTTATCGCTATGAGCAAAGCGGTGAGCTCATGGGACTCCAGCGCGTCCGTTCATTTTGTCTCTCTGATGCACACATTATCGCCAGACGATCACAGGCAGAGGAAGAGATTAATAGTGTCCTGGACCTCATTGAATTTTTCTCGAGTACATTTGGTTTGAAACAGGGAGAAGATTACAGTTTCCGTCTATCACTGGGGGACCGTACGGACGAGAAAAAATATTTCAAAGACGATGAGTCGTGGGATTACGCGGAAGGAGTGCTCCGCAGTGTACTGCAAAAGCGTAATGCCAAGTTTGTAGAAGCACCTGCTGAGGCGGCTTTTTATGGTCCAAAGATCGATGTCCAGATAAAAAATGTTAACGGCAAAGAGGATACGGCATTCACCGTCCAGTATGACTTCGTCATGCCCAAGCGCTTTGATTTAAAGTATGTCAATGAAGAGGGAAGCGATGAACAACCCATTGTCATCCACCGCAGCGCTATCGGCGCGATTGAGCGGTCTATTGCCTTTTTGATCGAGCATTTTGCCGGGGCATTCCCTACATGGCTAGCGCCCATCCAGGTAGCTATTATCCCCATTTCACAAGAAGTAGATGGCTATGCACAAAAAGTATTAAGTCAATTAAAAGAGGCGGGGATACGAGCTGAGAACTGGAATGAGGCTGAAAGCATGCAAAACCGCATAAGAAAGGCTGAAGGACAAAAAATCCCTTACATGCTTGTGGTGGGTAAACGGGAAGAAGATGCTAATTCAGTTGCGATTCGGCGCCGAGGTAACAAGAACGAGGGTGTGAAAACTGTAGAAGAATTCGTGAAAATGATCACTGCGGAGATCAAAAGCAGGAGTCTATAAGCCACTTCCTCCCTACTTATCTGGAAATCCCGCCCGCGCGTGACTTTCCAGATGTTCTCCCCTCAAATTAGGGAGAAAGCACTTCCGCCCCGGCACGGGGAGGAGATCTGAAATGTTTTGTGAATACAAAAATTTCAGATAGGTGGGGAGGGTGGAGTATATGTTCTCCGTCTGGTATAATACTCCAATGCCAAAGGTATTTTTTAAGGTGAACCAATTCATTCAGGCCCCGCAGATGCGGGTCATCGATGAGTTTGGCAAGCAGGTCGGATTACTGACGAAAGCCGAAGCAATTGCGAAAGCCAATGAACTTGGGCAGGACCTGGTAGAGATCGCACCTAATGCGAACCCTCCCGTGGTCAAAATGATCAGCTTTTCCAAGTTTAAGTACCAGTTGCAGCAAAAGAAGCAGGAAGACCGTAAAAAAAGTAAAATCTCGGACCTCAAAGAAATCTGGTTTACACCATTCATTGCCAAGGGAGACTTTGACACTCGTATCAAAAAAGCCATCGAATATTTGAAGGATGGCGATAAAGTGAGACTTGTAGTAAAATACCAGGGTCGCCAAATCACTCGTAAAGATTTTGGTGATGCGGTCTTTGCAAGGGCCCTCGAGGCTTTGGATGACTACGCCAAGGTTGAGAGCGCGCCGAAGCTGGTTGGCAAGCAGGCATTCATGCAGTTGATGCCAGCCAAAAAGAAGAAAATCATTGAGAACGAAGAGGATAAAGAATAATCTACAAGGAACTTATGACTAAGCAGAAAGCTCGAAAAATCGTCCAAAAGAGATTTAAAATTACCGCTACAGGTAAAGTTATGCGCCGGCACCAAAACAGCCGTCATTTGCGCATGAATAAGTCCAAAAAGGCAATTAGGCGCTACGCAGTACCAGTACAAGTTAAAGGCAAATTCGCCAAGAAGATCAAGCAGATGCTTGGACTTGCTTAGCGATGAGTATTCCCCCTACGCCAAGGCTTCGGGGGACTGCACAAATTGTAAAAAACATAAGGAGTTAGTATGGCACGAACAAAAACTGGCGTCGTGAGACGCCGATCACACAAAAAGGTCTTAGAGCGTACCAAGGGTATGCGCATGACCAAAAACCGCTTGATCAAAGTAGCTATCGAAGCTGATTTGCATGCTGGTCAGTATGCTTATAACGGCAGAAAGTTACGCAAGCGCGACTTCCGCAAGCTGTGGATTATCCGTTTGAATGCGGCTCTGCGTGCTATTGATGAAAAGTTGAAATACTCAGTCTTCATCAGTCAACTGAAAAAAGCCAATGTCATGATTGACCGTAAGGTCATGGCTGAGATTGCTTTCAAAGATGCTGACACCTTCAAAGCGATTGTCGATTCTGTTTCAAAATAGATATGGCTTCAATAGAAGAGCGTGCGCAACAACTTGCTGATAGGGTAGAAAGGTTGGTTTTAGGTGATTCAAATTCCTGGCCCAGTACATTTGAGTCAGCTGTTCCATCGACGTTTCCATCCATTGAGGAAGGTAATCGTCTCAATTTTACTTTAGAAGGATTGTCAGACGTAGCTAGGGGCTTTTTGGACCACTCTGAACAATGCACGTTTCATGTCCTAGTTCACCCAGAGAAGGGTGTAAAACTGCGGGTCGAGAAAAAAAGACTTGGAGGCTATGTAGGATCTGACCTCTTTTTGATGTTGCCCATACTAGCAGAAGAAGCACAAGCATTCGCGCAGGTACAGGCAAAAACAGAAGTGATTCTTAATGATCGCTGGGCATATGCCAGAAAAAACAAAAGAAGATAGTTGACCTTTAGGAACAATTTGGTATTCTACACGTATGTTAGTTGCACGAACAAATCAGTTTTTCTTTACTTTCCAGCCATAAGGGTGGAGGTAAATCGCATGCAAAAATATTTACCCCGCCCAAACGGGGTTTTTTAATGACAAATATAATATAATGAAAGGGCTTACAGTTATATGATCGAAAATCAAACACAGAGAATCATTAACACCTTAGCTCAAACAAAACGAGCCGAAGGACAAACAGACGAGCAGTATGCTCAAGTAATCCTTGATACATACCCAGATGATTTAGCTACACTAGCTCAATTACTTTCGGGCGCGGAGTCAAAGAGATCCTTTTCACTCATTCTAGAGGATTTGCAAAATTACCAACTTAGACTTTTATCTAGTCTCTTCATCTCTCAGTTTGGATCAAGGTTTTCGGAACAAACGCTCGCCATGTTAGCGGACGCATTAGATTTTGAAATGGCAACCAGGTGGTTTATATGATCACGTCACTACATGAATTAAAAACTGGGATAGACACACTGCGGCAGGAATTTGAAAGCGACTCGCGTGAGGCAGAGGAGAAGCGCGAGGTTTATTTGGGCAAAAATGGCAAGTTCAAAGAATTGACCAATGCTCTAAAAACTCTCATTCCTGAGTCACGCCGTGATGCCGGCAGAATGCTTAATCAGCTCAAAGAATGGCTCAACGAGCAGATGCCAACTAGTGCGCAGGACGCAGTACGCAGTACGCAGTTTGTCGATCCCACACTACCAGGTTTGGATCTACATACAGGTCACATGCATCCGATCTCACTAGCGATCGAAGAGATCACGCATATCTTTGAAAAAATTGGTTTCTCGCGCGCACGGTACCCGGAAGTAGATGGAGATCATTATGTCTTCGAAGCTCTCAATATGCCTCCCAGCCACCCAGCCCGCGACGAATGGGAGACTTTCTTTGTGGACATGCCTAAAGACAGTAAATTGGGTGAAATAGTACTTTCGACCCATACATCCAATGGACAAGTCCGCGAGATGGAACGTCTAGGCACGCCTCCCATTCGCATGATCAATATTGCCCGCTGTTATAGGCGACAAGCCGACGTTACTCACACACCAATGTTTCATCAATTTGAAGGGTTAGTCGTAGACAAAGGGATTAATATCCAGCATTTAAAAGGCACTATTGAGTACTTTGCTCGTGAGTTTTATGGGCCAACTGCTAAGTCACGTATCCGTCCGTTTCATTTTCAATTCACTGAGCCATCATTTGAAGTAGATTTCTCATGCACCATCTGTGACGGCAAAGGGATCTTGGAGAACGGCGAGAAGTGCCGTTTCTGTAAATCCGGATGGCACGAGGTAGGCGGGGCAGGTATGGTACACCCTAATGTCTTGCTGGCCGGCGGTATAGACCCAGAAGAGTACACAGGCTTTGCTTTCGGCTGGGGTATCGAGCGAACATATACGTTGCGCCCGGGCCTACACATTGACGACATCCGAAGTTTCTATAACGGCGACTTGAGTTTATTGAATCAATTTTAGGAAAAAATAATAGATCTGTCATGCCTGTGAAGACAGGCATCCAGACAACAAAGAAAAAACATTATTGAACTCATGTATTGACTGGATTCCTGCCTTCGCAGGAATGACAGTGAAATATGAACATACTCATCCCACATTCTTGGCTTTTAGAGCACCTTGAGACCAAGGCAACGCCGCAGGAGATCCAAAAATTTCTCTCGCTATCTGGTCCATCCGTAGAACGGATACACGAGATAGAAGGTGAGCCTGTCTACGACATCGAAGTCACCACTAATCGCGTAGATAGTATGAGTGTGCGCGGGATTGCCAGAGAAGCGGCGGTGATTTTGACGAATGCAGGAATAGTTTCCAAATTGAAACCTCTCACCACCTCACCTATCTGGTCTCGCTCCGCCTCGCCAGATGTCCTCTCCCGCCAAGCCGGAGAGGAGAAACTAGAATTTCCCATAATCCATAACGACCCGAAATTGTGTAAACGAATTTCGTGCGTCATTATTGCTGATGTCAAAAACAAGCAATCGCCCGAAATCATACAAAAAAGATTGCGCCAAATAGGTGTCAACACGCACGACCTAGTTATCGACATGACAAATTATGTCACACATGAATTAGGCCATCCCTGTCATGCCTTTGACTATGACAGCATTATGAAGATGGGTGGAGAAATTATTGTCACACAAGCACAGAAGGGTGAAAAATTTGCAATTATAGATGGAACGGAATTTGAATGCGTGGGTGGAGAAGTAGTCTTTAAAAATCCATCCGGAACAATTATTGATCTACCCGCAATCAAGGGTAATAAGAACACTTCTATAAATGACAACACCAAGAATGTTCTGTTTTGGATCGAATCCATCCAACCCAAAAAAGTGCGCTTTGCCTCCATGACGCACGCGATACGTACCACAGCAGCACAGCTTTCAGAAAAAGGAGTAGATCCAGAATTAGCCGAACCAACTCTTCGCATGGGTGCACAAATGCTGACAGAATTAGGAAACGGAAAAATCGTCAGTGAGTTTTATGATGAATACCCTGGTAAGACAGATCCCAAACCGGTACATGTCACACACACAAGCATTGAAAATTATTTGGGAATCTCTATTCCCCCACGCAAAGTGGAAGCCATCCTCATCGCTCTTGGTTGTGAAGTAACCTACGCTAAAGACACGTTCACTGTTATTCCTCCCAGTTGGAGAAGTAGTGATATTGAGATCGCTCAGGATGTTATCGAAGAAGTAGCCCGCATTTACGGATACCACAATTTGCCGAGCATTTTAATGCAAGGAGAAATCCCGACTCAAAGGCAAGAAGGGGTAGATTTTGATGCAGAGAGTAAGGCAAAACATTTCCTATCAGCACTTGGGTTGACCGAAGTATATACCTATTCTCTCATTTCACTTGAACAGTCCCAAAGAGAAGGTGATGACCACGTTAAGCTCAAGAATCCACTTACTGATGACCTAGTGTATTTACGCACGACCTTATGGGTATCGCACGCTACTGTGTTATCACAGAATCCAGAGCCTAAAGATCTGGGGATTTTTGAGGTTGCCAATACGTATACACCTGATGCGCCTCTGCCACAAGAAAAATTGCATCTAACCGTCTCGTATAGGGGTGATCAACGACAAGCCAAAGGTATTTTTGAATCACTGTGCAAGCAATTCTATATTCAAAATGTACGCTATCTACCTGAGGGAATTGAATTGGATGGAAAGTTAGCAGGCAGTCTAATCTTGCAGGAAAACCTCACCTTTATTGATCTTGATTGGGCTATATTTTTGACAGCGATAAAAAAATATCCAGTGGTGGCCACCAAAGAGAAGTTCACTCCGATGACAGAGGATTTGACGTTCACACTGCCTAAGAAAATCTATGTGCAGCGCGTGATGGAAGCTATTAGCGCTGTTTCGCCACTTATTTCCTCAGTGAAATTATCGAGCATGTATGAGTACAACTTCACCTTTGGTTTGTCGTATGCCTCCGACAAAGACGTTTCAGATATCCGCAAACAGATAGTGGAGAAGATAGAGAATGAGTTTGGGGCAAAATTGGTAGGGAAGCTGGAATAACTTCGTCTGTGTCACCCCTGCGTAGGCAGGGGTCCAGCCAAAAAATAATTCAATATTGTATTTTTACTTATTGCATGGATTCCTGCCTTCGCAGGAATGACACTAGTGGAGCATTACGGATGTGGTGTCGCAGTCGGCGTTGGTGTGGGAGTAGCCGTAGGTGAGGGGGTCGGACTCCAAGAGACACCACCCACTCCGATGTGAATATCTCCTGTGAGCGCGCTAGCTCCATCAGAGCGGATCGCTTTCGCATATAACTTATGAATCCCTGTAGATAACAGAAGTTTTGTTTGATAGGGAACATCGCGAAGTGTGGTTTTCAGCGCATCGTTGTCATATATTTCCACACGGTCGATTGTCCCGTCGGTGGCAGTCCGGATAGACACATCTACATCTGTACCTGAAACATTTGTTTGATCCGAAGGAGAAATAAACGTAACGAAAATGTCATTATTGCCTGAGCATGTTTCAGTCGGCGGGTGATACTTCGCATCGCCCTGCGTCGTTAACCAACTATCTATTCCATCTTGCCAACGGTTTTTCCCATCCTTGGAGACCGGATCACTCTCTTTCATGACAATAAATTCTTTTGAATCGAATTCATTGCGGGCGATATCAGCCTCACTTGCGAGTTTATTCTGTCCACGGCAGAGCTTCAGGTTTGGATGAATTGGGTCCGGTAAGCTTGGCATGGTGCCGTCAATAATGTACTCCGCCCTTGTCGGGAATCCGTCATGAGCAGGGTAGCCGGACACCGTATCTACTTGAGTCGCAGTTACTCCTGGAGGTATAACCCATGCGTCATCCTTATATCCTTTGGCAATCGTATCAAGCATAACCCTGCGCCAAATTGGCGACGCACCCGTCAACCCAGATGCCACTGATTTCATCGGACTATTGTCATTATTTCCGACCCATACACCAATGATGGCGTTACGCGTCCAGCCGATGGTCCAGTTGTCTACTTGATTGTTTGTCGTACCAGTTTTAACGGCGATTGCCCGTTCTCCAAAATTTAATTGAGAGTTTGGTCCAAACGATAGGAGACGCGCATTGTTGTCTGAGAGTACATGATCCATGAGGAAAGCCTCCTGAGGAGTCATCACTTGCTTTCCCTTTGTATCCTGTTTCGCAAACAGCACTTTTCCATTTTGATCTTCGATTTTTAAAATCCCTGTAGGTTCAATTTTTGTACCACCATTAGCAAATGCTGAATACGCGCTCACAGAATCAATCAGATGTACTTCTCCACCTCCTAGTGTCACTGAGAGGCCAAAACGGCGTTGGTTAACTACCGATGGTGCAAGTGTCTGGAAACCCATGTCATAAGCAAGTGAGAGCATGTCGGTCACACCTACGCGGGCCAATAGTTTTACTGCTGGAATGTTTAAAGAACTACCCAATGCGAACCGCAGCTGCACGGGGCCCCGGAACTTCCCATCATAGTTTTTCGGTGCGTAATCTGGTTGTCCTTCACCACCAGGAAAGGTAGTGGGCGTGTCCATAATCACTGAGGCGGGAGTAAATCCACGGCGGAATGCAAGCAAATATGTAACAGGTTTGATAGAAGATCCAGGCTGGCGCAAACCGTCCACGGCCACGTTGAACTGACCATCAATATCCTTTGCAAAGTAGTCTTTACTGCCCACCATCGCTAAAATTTCGCCATTATTAGGATTCATAACCAGCGCTGAACCATTGGTAATTTTTAGTTTATTAACTTTATCAATTTCTTCCTTAGTTATTTGCTGCGCAGCATTTTGCATGTCCAAATCCAGAGTCGTGGTCACCTTTAGTCCGCCGGTCTCAAGCACCTGGTCACCATATTCCTGTTCCAGTAGATTTTTCACATAGAAGACGAAGTGGGGGGCTTTGATCTCGTACTGCTGCTTATCAAATTTTTCTGCTACAAGTTCATTATTTGCTTCACGTTCTTGATCTACAGTAATATACCCATCTTCCCGCATGCGCCGCAGCACTCCTTGCGTACGGCCTATCCAATATCCCTGACCTGTAGAATCTACTTTACCGCTGTATGGTGAATAGACAGACGGCCGCTGTGGTAAACCGGCGATGATCGCAGACTCCGTCAGCGTCAAATCCTTTGTCTTCTTCCCAAAATAACTTTCAGCCGCTGCACCTACACCTCGTGCATTGCCGCCATAGGGAGCTTCGTTTAAATACATTGTTAAAATTTGATCTTTGGTGAATGCTTGCTCAATTTCCATCGACAAAAGTAACTCTTTAAACTTACGTGGTAACGTACGCTCGTCATTGAGCAGTACATTTTTCACTAATTGCTGTGTCAGTGTCGATGCGCCGGTGATGTGGTGAAAACGGATGAGGTTGATAACAATCCGGAAAGGTCCCAGTGGATCAAAGCCTCCGTGCTTATAGAAATCCTTATCCTCCGTAGCTACGGTAGCTTGTTTTAAATATGCTGGCAAATCATTCTCAGTGACAGGTACTATCCGCTCATTTTGGTAGACGTCGTAAAGCAGGTTTCCATTGCGGTCTAAAATTTTGGTACTAAAACCTTCATGGCGGATTATCTGCTGAGGATTGGGTAGACCTGGAGAAACGATAACAGCGGCAATTAAAAATCCAACTACCCCCACTACACTACCAACAAAGAAAAGTAGAGAAATCCAACGTATGATCCTGAGTCGGCGTAGACTGTGTCGGTGCAGGTTTAATACTTGGAGACGGGAACGTATCCCTTTTGTCCGGCGATGAAAAACAGAATGAAAAATTCGCACAGGGTTATGATATCAGAAATCACTACCCTTTGGAAACGTACAGACCAGAGGTGGTGTCAATGATGACAGAGTCTCCCTCTTTAATAAAGAGAGGGACGTCTACCTCGTATCCAGTCTCAACACGTACTTTCTTCTTTGGAGCATTGATGCGCCCACCGGCGCTGGAATCCTCCGCATACTCTACCTTAAGAGTCACTTTATTGGGAAAACGGACACCAATAGGATCATTGTTGTAGAACACAATGTACATGTTCTGTTCAGGAAGCAGATAGTTGGTGTAATCAGCCATTACTGTCCCGGGCACTATGGTTTGCTCAAAGGTCCTTGGATTCATGAAAACAAAATCTTCGCCGTCTTGATAGAGGTACTGGAGCTCCATTGTACTTACATCAGCTTCTTCGACAGTTTCGATTGATTTGAAGGTAAATTCAATGACATTGCCTGTCTTTAAGCTCTTGAGTTTAGAGCGCATGAACGCACTACCTTTTCCTGGGGAAACGAACTCCGTGAATGTCACCAAATGCGGCTCGTTCTTGTGCATGATATAGGTACCCTTTTTGATGTTTCCACCTGTTAGTGCCATAAAACTTCCTCCATTACTCTCGTTCGATATCTCTATTTTACTCCTCAGATCTGGATATGTCATGTTTGTCATTCCGGTAAAGGCGCGACTAGAGCCTTATCCGGAATCCAGGAGACTTGGATAAAACACTGGATCCCCGATGCAGGCATGCTTCGCTGCCTCCTCGAGGATGACACTTTATAGGCTATAATACTTGAGTGTTAAGCCCAAAAATCCAATCCCAATTTGATAAGGTGACCAAACACCTCTACATTAACCCACTCGAGAAGTGCAATTTGCGCTGCAAAATTTGCTACACCAAAAAAACCAGCCCTATTCTGTCCGAACAACAAATTCTGGATTTTGTAGCTAGATACCAGCAAACTAGTCCACTAGCTACTATCACATTTTGCGGTGGAGAAGTCTTTGCACTAGCCTATTACCCAAACCTCGTTAACACGTTGACAGGGCAGGGAATATTCTGCCAAATGATCACGAACGGGACACTAGATCGTCTGAATGAATTTGAAAACCCAAATTTCTGTAACCTCATTGTTTCATTGGACGGCATCCCGACGTACCATGACAGAAACCGCGGTAAGGGAACTTTCGCAACTAGTCTAGCCTTTTTAAAACATGCCAAAGAATTAGGATTTCACTATGAAATTTTTTCTATCGTAACGGCACAAAATCTCAAAACAATGAATGAGTTCGAAGAGTACCTCACGAAAGAACTGGGAGGGTTGCCGCAGATTACCTATCATCCACGTAAGCCCCCTACATATCTCCAGGCTCATCCAGTCTCAAACATTTTGGGAGAGACCGAAGGGTTTGATTTTCTCTCTACTGACGAGATGCTACAGCTCATGAGGACCAAAAATGTTTTTCCGCCAAAAGACCTAGGTTGTTTCCAAATCGCACTCGTTTCCAGTGGACAAATCCATGGATGTTGCGAAGGGACAATTCCACTGGGGCGAATGGAAGAACCGATTAATGATTTATTAGAAAAACTCCATCAGCGAGTAGAAACCTGGGAAGCAACTAACACACTGCATAATTGTTTGGGCTGCAGTCAAAGCGAGTTTATGTGTGGCATAAAAGAGTACTTATTGGAAATACAAAAACATGAATCGGGAACAACTCATTAAAAAACTACGATCCTTTTTTGACCAGAAGAATTTTCACGAAGTGCAGATACCTGTGTTCAATAGTGCAGTGCCCGCCGAAGAAAATATTCATCCATTCATCGTAAATGGCTTTTATCTGTCTACCTCGCCAGAGCGCGCATTAAAACTTGAACTTGCCAAAGGGATAGGGAATTGTTACGGCATCGGGCACTCATTCCGTGACTTGGAAGGGACAGGTCCCAATCACACTCCCGAGTTTCTCATGCTTGAGTGGTACAGAGAAAGTGCAGATTATAAAAATATCATGGACGATGTCAAAGAATTATTTAGAAAGTTTGGCATTCAATCCGATTGGCAAACATTTTCTCTATCTCAACTATTTTCTGATATTGGAATAAATTTAGAGAAAGATGATTTGGTTGAAAGAGCAAAGGAGAAGGGCTACAACACAGCAGACGCCACATGGTCACAAATGTTTGACCAGATTTTCTTAAACGAGATCGAACCCAAACTACCTAACACAGCTTTCTTTTTGGTTGATTTTCCAACGAGAATTTCACGACTTTGTAAACTGCAAAAGGATAGACCGTTCTTCGCAGAGCGTTTTGAAGCATATGTAGGCGGCCTGGAAATAGGAAATGGAAATACAGAAGAGACAGACGTGTCCAAACTGCAGTCGATTAATGATCTGGAATTTCTCGAAGCACTGTCCAAAATGCATGGTAAAAATTACGCCGGAATCGGTATCGGCATCGAAAGACTACTTAAAGTGCTTCCCACATCTGTTGCAAAATCTTTGTAGCATCTTCTTTTGAAACACACCATAAGTACATCCAGCTTGAAAGCCATTTGGCCTTAAATTCTAAATCGATCTGAAAATCGTTTTCTTTGGACAACTTCATTTCTTCTTTAATGGCAAGAAGTTCTTCTTCTAAGCGAAAAGATGAACTGAGAAGATATGAAATATACCATTTTGGGAGTCCTATCTCTGTTTGTCGATCTAAATGCTTGGTCTCGTGAACTATCGCCCGCTGTGTCTGTGGCTTCGGGTCACCCGAGATGTAGTCTCGATAATGCTGTGAGGGAAGCCAGATATTTGGATAGATAGCGTGCGCAGTTTCTTGAAGAAAAGGATTAACTATCCTCCATACTCCAGTTTTCTCTCTCACTCGATATTTTTCATTCAACATGCGCTAAGTATATCAAATGCTATCAATTTTACGCTTGACAATGGTTGTAAAATTCCTTATATTTTCACTAATTCATGCAAAGTGTTGTCGAAATACATATAGCATCCGGAGTGTTCGAAAGTAAAAACGGACAGGTTGTTCACTCTTCTCCTTATTTTTCATCGCTGGAAGTTTTAAAGACATATTATGACGATTTGGTTTCCAAGTCACCAGAATTTGAAGGCGCAATTGTCTCTGTTTCGGAAAGGAAAATACCTGTGGAGAAAGATGTAGTTGAGGAATTAGTAGCACTTCTTAATGATCCCACAAAGGGTGTCCAAGACCTATTAAGATATTTGGTCAGGAATTAATCTTCAGTCTCCCCATATTTATGTAGCCAGCGGCGGTGATGCGGGTAGTCAGGATCAAATTGAGCTACTCTGTCCCAAAAGGCACTAGAATGATTCATGTGTGTTAAATGCGCCAGCTCATGAATGAGCACATAGTCTATTACTTCTTTAGGCGCATGAATAAGTTTCCAGTTAAAATTTAAATTCTTCTGCGACGAGCAACTTCCCCAGCGAGTAGACTGCTTTTTAAAGCTCACAGCGCGGAAGGTCACGTCCATCTTTTTAGCGAGTATCGGTAAACGGATGAGCATGTATTCGATTGCCCGGTTCTTTAACCACTTTTCTATTTCGCTTTTTTTATCACGAACTGGAGATACACGTAATTGCTCACCATATACTTTTATTTCCCCATCTTTATTATTGGTCTCAGTAATCGTCAGTTTCTCCCCAAAGACAAATGCATGAGTGTTAGAAAATAAGGAAGGTTTCTCTTTATGTGCGATTTTTTGCTTCTCTATCCAACTACTTGCAGATTGCACAAATTGCGCGATTTGTGTTTGCGATACAAAATATTTTGGCGCACTGACAATCACTTCACCGGCGGCTGTAACTTTAATTGTTATATTTCTTGCACGGGGAGTTCGTTTTAGTGTGTATGAAATTCCAATATTATTCATTTATACTTTGTGTGGATTTTTGCTGTCCGTTGTTTTTAATATTGACTTGGCAAGCGCCCCACAACCCTCGATTATTTTTCTTCGCATCTGCTTCCATTAGTTTAAATTTTTCCAATTGCGTGGCGGGGAACGGTTCATACGCAAATGCATACCCGCCATATACCAATCGCTCATTTAATGTGGTACCGTCTTCAAAATACACGTACCGCAATAATCTACCATACTTGTCACGATCATCATCGATCGGATCACGTTCTAGCCGAACTGGGCGCCCGGATGCAATCTTTTTGGTAAAATTAGATGCCTCATGACCATAACACTGGACGCTTCGCCGCGGATCTTTGGTCTCAGGTGTGTCCACTCCTACCAACCGTATAATCTCATCTTTACCGTTAATATTGGTTATTAGTGTGTCGCCATCGACTGCTTCCACAACTCTGTCAAAACCCGGAGGCACCCGCACAAATGCTCCAAGTATCCGAGAACGGACATCAGGCATGTTTTGTAGTTCCAGCTTCACACCTGCCAGATAAAATATTCCGAAGCTCACCAAACAAAAGCCTATGATAAAAAGTAAACTACTTTTCTTTGTTAATTCCATAGAGCGCCAATAGACGGTACACCAGTGAGAAGGCACTAAGTAGGAGGACTATTACGACTAATTCTAATCGCCAAAATATTTCTGGAAATATTGCAATTAAATATGAAGAAGCTGGAAATGCCCAATTCCCTGCAGGAAATAACACTTCGTGAAATAGCACAAAAGAATTCGTAAAAAGTAATACAGAGATTAAACCCAAACCAACAATTCCAGCTAAAATTTTACTAGCCAAATTTAACGAAACACGAAGATTATTTTTTTGATGTACCGCAAGCAACAAAATTCCCCACGAGAGTATGGTCGCAAAATTTAATACAAAAGACAGAGGTTTATAGATTTTACTTACGTCATCTAAATGTGCCAACTCATTTGCAGTAAAGAAAATATCATTTCGACCGCTACTACCAAGTTGGCTGTACTGGATCGCTCGTTCTCGGGCTACTTGTGAGGCAGCAGTGTCTGGATACGTCAGACGCGCTACGAAATGCACTACTCCCGGTTGCCAAATAATGACAAATGTCCACCAAAAGGAGATAAGTACCAGAGATAAAGTTACTACCCAACGCTTCATATTTTTCTATAGCGGATGGCCATGAAGAGGGGAATCTCGCTACGAGCTAGATTTTCGGTCTTTGCCTTTGGTCCCTCTGACTTCTTGTCACTTGTCCATTCTTCCAGAGCATCTACTACGAGTCCAGCTTTT
>DATIJC010000055.1:0-2433 GCA_035479015.1 Patescibacteria group bacterium
AACCACGATTGCAGCTGCCAACCCAGGAAGTGACCTAGCTACTGTTATCACCGCACTTGTGACACTACCCACTGTGGATGCGCTAACAGATGCATTGCTACAGATCGCCCCAGCTTCAGGATTTGTAGGAATCAGTCAAGAGAGCTTCAACACAACAAGACAGTTTCAGAAAGTTTGGTTGGAAAACTTGTACCGTTTCCGTGAGCATTGTTGCATGGACGACTGTTGCAATCTTGTCGAACGGGTCTGTTGCGATCCTTGCGGAAAGAATCCAACAGATGCAAAAAGTTCTCCAATGTGTAGGAAGTGCATAGACTGTGAAGGCCCCAGGATCTGGGCAACCGGGTTTGGAAGCCATAGTCATCAAAATCCTAGAGATTTCCTAAATGGCTATAAAGCCAATACCTACGGGGGCACCATTGCCTTTGATGCGCCTCTAGTGTGCGGCTTACGGGCTGGTGTCGGTGCAGGGTATGCCTTTACCGATTTGGATGAGAGTAGATTTGATAATGCCACTGATATCAATAACTATGAGGGGACATTTTATTTAAGCTATACTTCTTATTCTTGGTTTGTAAATACAGGATTCTCCTTCGGGTGGGATCAGTTTTATGGCACACGGAATATAAACTATACCGGGGTAAGTCGTACTGCACATGCCAAGTACAATGGACAAGAATACACCGGATTTTTTGCGACAGGGTATCAGAAGTACTTCAACTGCTTTGAGTTCACGCCATTTGCTACAGTGATCGCTACCTATCAGCATATCGGTGATTTCACAGAAACAGGCGCTGACTCCCTTAACCTACACATAAACGAGCAGAATTACACTTACGTAGAATCTGGCTTGGGATTACAGATCGCCTATCTGTTTCGAACCTGCCATGGTGTATACGTCCCTGAAGTGCATTCCATTTGGCTTCACGATTTTTATCAAAATAGACTTAACGTCGATGCGATATTTACTGGTTTAGGGGCTGGGGCTGGGAGCTTTCCCAATACAGGTCCAGGAATCGGTCGAAATACGTGGGACATTGGAGGAAGCATAACTTTCATGATCTCTCGCACTTTTTCGATCATGGTCAACTATGACTATAATAGAAGTAAGGCTTACTACAGCCACCAAGGATTACTTGAACTATCCTATAGTTTTTAACTACGGATGTGGGAACTCCTTCTTGAAGGAAGGAGTTCATCAATTTCATTTGCGTCTGGAAGAGCTTATTTGTCTTTAAGTGCTTTTTGACCGTTTTTCGCTGTTTGCGAAAGTTCAGTGAAAATACTTTTATAGGTTTGCCATGGAGTTTGAATCGTATAGGGAATGCCGGTACGCCTACAAAAATCTTTGATGTATGGAACTAATAATTTCAATTTATTTCGAGGGCATTGGCGATATAAGTGGTGCTCTATCTGATAATTTAAACATAAATAAACAAAGTCGGTTAAGATTCCGGGACTGACATTACGAGTTGTAATGATTTGTTGTTCCAGATTCGATATTTCGGTGTCTTTAGCTAGTTGAGGCATGCCTTTGTGGTTTGTGGCAAAGATATTGGCCATGTAAATGCCCGTTATAAATGAAGCAATGGGAATAAAGATAATCGCTTTGGCAAATCCAAATAGAAGAAAAGGCAGTACATACCACAAGAAAGTGCTTGAGCAACTGATCAACACATCTAATGGGTGGAATTTATGTTTATGTAACTGAACAAAATTCTGATCGAATTGCATGGCATATGTGAGGAACCCACACATAGGCAAGTAAACCCAAGCTTGATACCGGCGGAGCCATTTCATGTAACCTGTTTGTGATAGGTAATGCTCGGTTGTGAAAGAAAATGGCACGTCTAAATCTGAATCAGAACCTATACGGTTGGGATGATCGTGGTGCTGCGTATGTTTATCAATCCAATGGCGATAGTTACCTCCTAATGTTGCAGAAAAAATACCTGCAAAGAAATGATTCGTTTTTTGTGACTTAAACATCGCTAGATGAGATGAATCGTGCATTAGACCTGCGATCTGTGTAGCGATTATGCCAAAAAAAATAGAGAGTAAAACGAAGACAGAATAACTAGTGCTAATAGCTACAGAATATAGAGTTAGTGCGTAAGCACTATAAATTCCAATAATAGTCAGAGAATAGAATTTATAATCACGGTCTAAAAGTTTGTTTTTTAAGACATATTCTTGCAAACGAGCTGTTTCCATTTCGGCAATGGAGGGAGATAACTTAGGAGTGTATGTTTGTTGTAAAATATCAGCCATACTATAGCTCAGCCAAAGGATGTTTTATCCTTTCTTACAATAGCGGGTGGTCCTAAACATGTAGTGCTTTGACCCGTAAGTTATAGTCACATATGAAATAGGCAATCATGCCAATATGGTTCTCCAATTTCTTAGAAAACGAAAGAGTCTTTCTCACAAGCC
>DATIJC010000056.1:0-3706 GCA_035479015.1 Patescibacteria group bacterium
AGATAACTTACGATTGATGGAGAGATGAGTAGTTGATATGTCCTGAGGGAGGCGTTGCTCACAAAGTGAACCAGCACCAACCATCGCAGGCCGGCAGCAATCTCAATGAACATGATGCCAATTTGAGTGATAGAAGCATATGCAATCTGTGTTTTGATTGATGATTGCACCCGGGCAATGGTCGAAGCGACAATTGCCGTCACTAAGCCGATGACAGCAATAGCAACCCGAAGCCATGTGATGCCTTGCCAGAGCGGATATGTCCGAAGCAACAGGAATAGACCCATATGCACGGAGAGAGCCCCGTAAAAGATTGCGCTAGATGTAGTAGGGCCTTCCATCGCGCGAGGCAACCAGTACGAGAACGGAAATTGTGCCGACTTAATGAGGGCGGCGATGAACAGAAGCAGGCCTAGAAGACCTAGTTGGCTGCTATGCCCTGCAACTACGCTCGATAATTCGGAGAAATTGATGCTCTTCTCAAAAATATGGTGTGCGTACCAAATGGCAGCTAGCAGGAAGGCGTCGGCAATGCGATATACTGAAAAAACTTTCAGGGCATTTCTGGCCGGCAGGAATCGATCCCTGTAAAAAGCAATGAGCAGTACGGAGCTTATCCCGATGAACTCCCAGCCTAGGAGTAGTACTTCAAAATTACCGCCAATAATTATGAGTGATAATCCTATAAAAAATAGCAGGACCGTGCAGTAAAATTTTTTAAAACCCGGCTCGCGGTGCATGTAGTATTTGCTGAAGATAAAAACAAGAGCTGTCATTATCGCAGCCATCCCCATAAATACTGCTGAAAGTCTGTCAAAATAGAAATCGACTGAGAAGGTGTAGTGGTGGCTGGCATACAAGGCCCCGATGCTCGCAGATACCGGAGCAGCGCCGGTGCTGAGCCATTTATAGCCCAAAAATAAAAATGCCACAAGTTCCATGAGGATTGTGGTGATGGCTATAGAAAATATGACACGCTCTTTTTTCTGGGATGTCAGAATACAGCCAGCAAAGCCGAGGATTGGAATAAGTATTAATGCGGTGAGAAGATGTGTCAACATATGGCTACCTACTTACGCGTATCAATTATATGCACCGGCAAGTTTTCCTGCGTGGCATCTAAAATATGATTTGTTTTCATCTTTAGGGTTGTATTAAACATGTTAGGTAGGTTGTGCACGGTAGGTAGTTTTTTGGTGAGCGGAGCATACGGCACAAATTTTCCCTCTTTAAAGACGTAGAGTGTCTTCTCTTTTGGATGCAATGCGACTAAATGAATCCATTCATTATCGAACCATTCATAGAGTGCGGGGTTTGATTGTATGACCTTCAGAACAATCTCTGGAGAGTGCTCAATAACCATGAGGAGCCGCACGGGATCATGTACTTCAATCATTTGTAGGGGCAGTCCGGAGCGAAGGTCGCCGTCGCTGCTGTTCGCGACTCCGATGAGCCCCATGACATTATGGGGTAGCTTAGTGCCGGCGCCTAGTTTGTAGTTATCCATGCGTGAGAAGAAATATTCTAGATTGATGCCGCCGCAAACAATTCCGAGAGGAGCCAGCACGTTGCCCAATAATGTACCCTCCGGGTCGCTTGTATAGTCGTAGGAGTTCAAAAACGCTCTTCGGTCAAGAAATAGATGTTTGGTGAGGCTCCTTTTGCCTACTATGCATAGCGCGTTGGTACCATGCCCTAGTTCAGGCCGGGGTTCGTAATATGAAACCGAACGTTTTTTTATATCGTTCCGGATTTTTTCTAAGGGCTGTTTTGTGTCGATAGACATAAATCTACGGGAGCGTTCTTTGGCATCCAAGTTAAGGGCTTTTTCGAATAGCGGTTTATTTTTGTTATGTAGCCGTTTGTTTTCCTTCGACAGAGCTGCTTCGTCGTAAAACTGGATTTCGTCAGACGCCGTATCGTGTAGGGCCCCCAGGAATTGTGTGGTTTCGGGTATGGACAGACCGCGCGTTTCCAACAAATCTCGCACTGGCTGATAGTTCGCCATGTAGGCAAACACCCGGGCGTTGACCAGCCCTGGCCGTCCGCTACATGCGCCACAGTCGTGGGCGCCGTGATGAGGGTTATTAGCGCTGCTCGATCCGTGACCTATAGCATACACAAGCGGAGAAAGATTATGGGTTAGACCGATGCACCGCAATAATTTTTCAACGCGGTCGGCCATTTCCTCTACGGTGAAGCCTACTTGCAGGCCCTTTTCTTTGTCATGCTTCCCGGTGTGCACGATGGTTAGGTCGGCATCTGGATCCATATGCCCAAATGCGTCGGCAATCGCGGGGCTCATCGTAGGATTTATAAGATTGGCGATGAGTTTGCCCAGGGCTGGAATCCCCAGCAAGTAAGAAAGGAAGAACCCCCTGACCAGCTTATGGCTGTGTTTGCTGTACATGATTTCTGTCGGGTGCGCATGTGAATCATTCTTTGGGATCTCTTCAATGAGATATTTTGGAGTAACCGGTGCAGGACAAAGCTTGTCATAAAATTTTGCGTGAGCGGGGTGAAAATAGAACTCTACCCCAAAGAATCCAGGCGCACCGTATGTTTCGCAGTGGCTGTCCACGCTCTCCACATAGGTTCGCAGGGAATATTCCCGTTCGTCGATGCAAAAGATAGCTTGAAAACTTTTTGGGGTTGGTTTATTTGCAGCCGAACGGGTGGGTAATGTCAGCATCAACCCGGCGAGCGCCGTGTCATAATAACTCCACTCAAATGCATCCTGCCATATCTTGATAACTTCTTGTAGCTCGGTAGGTGGCTCGTCGGCAAACATATCCATAGGCGGCTGTGCAATACTATCTCCCAGCGGTTTCCATCCATCTCCTAGTGTGCTCGTTAGTACGTCAATTTCGAGTAGAAGCTCCAAGATCACCATATCTTCTAGTGCAATTTTCTTTGGGTACAAGAGCGATTCGGGCTTGTCCTCTAGGGTTGATACCATACCCGACCATCCGCGGTGTGCAAACTGTTGGTCGTAGATATATTGTTCAAAGTACGCTTCTCTGTCCTCGCCTACCACTATTTCCAGGAGTTTGGTTATGGTGCATGACTTATCGTGTAGGAGGTCGCGGGCTGTTTTTGTTTTGAAAAAGCTTACCAGGCTATGGTCTTCTAGGCTGCGTAGTGCATTTAGGAGGCCTTTATTTTCAAAGGGAAATGATGAAATGGCAATGCCTTGGTCGATATAACTACAGATAATGCGGAACAGGAGTGGATGCACTGCATTATCCATGTCGACGTGGTGCGAGTGCTTCCATTCGGCCCTCAGTTTCCCGACGCGTGATTGGACTGTCCAACTATACATTTTGTGGATGACTTTGAATTGCCACTCTTCGAAATTCTCGTTGCCTTTCCTTTCCCGTATTGTTCTGTCCAGGATTTTCGGAGTGATCCGTCCTATCCTATATAGATCCCTATATTCAGTGAGTGAAAATGTAGTTTGGAACCCAAAGATGGCTGACGCTTTAAAGATTGCGTCATAAAATTTCATATCCTGAAACGCATGCAGTGTGTTGTGATGCACAAAGTCCTTGAGCGGACCTTGGGTAGGCAAATAATGCTTGAGTTCGTGCAGCAGGTGCTGTTCATCAAAGTGATCTTTGTTTTGAATCATAACCTAAGTTTAATTATCTGTGAGCATAAAACTTTTAAGAACACACTCGTCAAAGGGTTGGACTTGGAGGGATAT
>DATIJC010000057.1:0-6576 GCA_035479015.1 Patescibacteria group bacterium
TCCACTTTCACGTATTATCCTAAAATCCAGCTCTTATTGCAAGACGCAATTTTCAAGCTTCCTTATCTCTCTCGGAAATGGCAAACACTATAGACAACATCTCGAGTCGCTTGTACTGCTGGCCATCGAAGAGCATGAGCCAGTTAGCCAGAATAACTACATCCATTCGTGAAAAACCAGGTTTATCGGAGTAATACGTCAGCACCTTGTCCCACTCTTCATCCGTCAATTTTCTGTGGTGCTCTTGGGACATACTCAAGTTTGCTCACTTCCTTGTGTATGAAAAGGAGATTCCGTTCTCAGCAATGTGACCAAGGACTTTCTGCAGTACCTCCGTATCATTTTCAAATGCAGCTCGACTGGGATACTTGTCTAAAAAGACCTTTAAGCCGGGAACAGTGTCAACATTTCCTAGAATTACAAACAGCAAGTAGTTTGGGAATCCATATAGCATTGAAAGTAAGAGTTCGGGAATTCTATCTGTCGGATCTATCTCATCGGCAACGTCCATTCCTTCTTTCTGAAAAACGACGATCCCCTGTTCGGTTATCCCCTTTATATGTATTGTTTCCGGCATAGGAGAGTCATTCTAACACAGTGTTTACAGATTGCTCCAAAACAAATCGTGTGAGTAACCATTCAATATACACTTCATCAGTCTCAGAGAATTGGCTTATACTCTCAGAGAGATCGTACCAATTTTCGCAAACTGCAACACTACTTTCAGAGTGAGCTGAGTATTTTTGATTGAAGCTTTTTGCAAATTGTTGAAAATATTCTGTTCTCTTCACATTAGTAACTGCATGCACAAACTCTTCGTCTTGCGTATAGCGTAACAACGAACGAATTAGGTGATTCAAATGTGTTGGGAATCCAGTCACGATCTGACGCATCAGAAATACCTCTTGCGAAAATTCATCGACGTTTTCTCTTCTCACGTTTCCAATCGATTCGATAAATGGTGTAAAAAATGGACATTGATTTAGAAATCCGCCATTCACTTTTGAAAGCGATTCGGGACTTATTCCGTCTTCCGGTGTCCACCCCCGAAATAGTGTCTCGCGCAAACTGAACCCCGATGCTTCCCAGATTTGTACCATTGCGTCACGAACCATAGGAGAAACATTTTCCTGCACGCCATAGACAAAACCATATATCACTTCTTGTGGAATATTCTTGTAGCTAATAGTACGGTGCCTACTAAACAACACACCTACATCGTGGATGGGGTCATGAACAGCTTGCGTATCTTCTATTGCTATTTTAAGATTGCCACCCAGATTATTTGTTTCTGCAGTTATTCTGAGTAATGAACATAAGTTGGCGTAATGATCGTCTTTTGTTTTGAGCTCGGGACACTGGTACAGTGCCCTACGGTCACTATTTTCCTTCAACACGTACACCATCGTATCCCCAGCGACGCAAAAAAGACGTTCTCCTTTTTTATTAACCTCTATTCCTTTACCATTTCCCGTTTTTGTTGCTTCATCAACAACTTGTTCGATGTGTAGTACTGCATGTCGGGCACGTTCGTCGATAACCTCCCCCATTAAGGGTGTCGATGCTTTTACCACGGCAATTTCTGCCGTCGTGACCACAAACTCATCATGGTTATACTCTTCTTCTTCAATTTGCGGTTTTCGGGCAAGCACAGACGGCTGCACCACGGGAATCTCCTTTGTTCTTCGCAACACTCGCCTCGCCCCCTTATGCTTAGGGTTATCTTTTTGCGATGCTGTAAATAATACTATTGTGAGCAACTTTTCGAGTTCTTCTAAATCAGTTGGTTGCGAAAGTATTTCCGCCGTAAGAGGCTCCTCCGTTCCCTGAGCTTTAGACTTGACTAACGCATTTTTAGCCAATATCTGGATAGCCTCTAAACTCACCGACTGTCTATAAAAATCTAAAGGGCCAGGCTGATGCACTATTTTCTCGCCTAGCATATATTTCCCTCATGGGCAAAAAAAATCCCCCTGGTGGAGGGGGATAAAATGAGGGGGAAAGAATCAATTGCTTTTGATAAAAAGCAGATACAAGTTATGCAAAATGGCATTATGGTTTTAAAAAAAATCATGCGGCTAGTCATGACTATATTCCTATCTTCATCCACTATAGGCGAGAGTTTCTCTTTGTTGCAATATGGAATATAGGTTGAATTATCAATCATATTTCTGATTTTTTCCCTGCAGCAACATAATCAGTCAATACTGCCGTAGCTTCAGGAATTTGAGATACCGCACCACTGAAATATAGTTTCATTACAATCCCCAAGCCACTTACAGCAACATGAAAAGCCTCGTTTTCGGAAATCTCTATCTCATGTTTACTTAGAAGTTCTAACTCTTCCGTTGATAATTTTCGATAACTTTGCTCTCTCATGTTCTTCCCTCCCAATAATTTCGAAGACATTCGGTATATGCATATGAATAAATCCCCATACCATTATCATCGAGTTTGAAAACCTCACGTTTTCTTATTGGTTCCAAGGAGACAGCTAAAGCAGCCCGCTCTGTTGGCACTGGCGACGGATCACAGCAGAACAACAGATAACTCCACTCCTGATCAGATATGGGATGCCAATCATATTGTTTTTCACAGTCACTCATATCGTGGTCCCAAAATATCTGTCCCCGTAGTCACCAATACCGGGAACAATGTACTTTTTACTATTGAGGTGATCATCGACGGCCGCCGTAAAAATCTGCACGTCCGGAAATTCTTTGTGAATTGCCCTTATCCCTTCCGGCGCGGCGATCACACAGACGATGCGCATCTCTTTGTGAGGTTCACGCGAGACACGCCGGAGCAAATGCAGAATTGAGCCGCCAGTAGCAAGCATCGGATCAGTGACGATCACCACGCTATGTTCAGTAAGTTTTGGCAGCTTCCAATAATATTCACTAGCAATGGCTGTCTCCTCATCACGGGCGAGTCCCACAAAACCAATCTTGGATTTGGGCAGCAGCTCCATGGCACCAAAGAGCATCGCTATCCCTGAGCGCAATACCGGCACCACTACGATCTCATCGGCAAGTTTTTGCGTGCGCATCGGTTCCAAGGGCGTATCGATCGTCACTTCTTTGAACCGCAGACCCCGCAGAGCTTCTGCAAACAACAAATAACAAAGCTTGTTGCTGTGATGGCGGAATTTTTGTGTGTCAGTCCCGCTATCCCTCAGGTGCGAGAGTGAGTCGATCACAAATGGATGGTCACTAATCTGGACATTTTTCATTCTCGGGCTTTCTTTTCAGCATCTCGTACTGAGAGATCGGCAAGCTTCTCCTCATGTTTTTCACTAAATCGCCTATGTTCTTCTTGCAAGTCTTCTTTACTTGCAGTCCCTACTGGAGCGTTTGACAAAATTGGGTATTCTGTTTCTTTACCTGGCATACATCCTCCTATCTATATTTATACGGATTCTGGGCAAAAAAAATCCCCCTACTTGGGGGATAACAGTAAATTCTCTGCGGTTGCAGAGGATGATTTTGACAATTTGGCCCGAAAAGAATCTAGTGTTTGGCACTAAAAAACTAGTATAGCAAAAACTTATTGGTGGTCAAGCAGTATTTTTCCGCAGCACTCTTGAGACAGCAGAACACAGCAGCTGAAAAGCTTCTTTCTCTCTGACTTTTTCACGCACCCAGGGGTATTGCGCGGCAAATTCTGTTCTGAGTTGAATGTACCTGCCATCGTCAGCTTCCTCAGCATTTTCAAAAAACATAACTAGTGCCTGCACAAAAATACTCGCCTCATCTGTAGAGTGCAGATATCTATCTAAGAAATCACTCAGGAGTGTATTTTGTTGAATTTCCGAAAAAACTCTTCTCTCGATATTACTGGAGTTGCTCATCGACAATCTCCCAAATCTTTTTCTCGACTGCCTCCAGGGACTGATTGGCATCGATAACGACCCAACGGTCATGGTCATTTATCTTAGCAAGGTCAAGGTATGCTTGTCGGATCTTTTCGTGAAAATCTTTTTTTTCTATCTCAAAAC
The DNA here is from genome assembly GCA_035479015.1 of Patescibacteria group bacterium. Taxonomy (GTDB): domain Bacteria; phylum Patescibacteriota; class Microgenomatia; order UBA1400; family UBA12028; genus DATIJC01. The sequence continues at coordinate 3,998 of DATIJC010000057.1, forward strand.
GGTCCAGAGCACCTAATTGCTCACGTCTATACATTCCTGTCTTTACATCAACGTCTAGCAAGAATGTAAGGTTTGGTAATGTCTCTTGCGTAGAAAAATTATTCAGTTCTTCTATGAACGCTTTACCAAAGCCTCTCACCAGTCCTTGATAAACGACTGAGCTATCTCTCGTTCTGTCCATGAGCACGACTGTACCTGATTTAAGTCCGGGAAGTACAACCTCCTCATACGACTGGGCACGAGAAGCCTGAAGCAGCAGTGCTTCTGCGCGAAAAGACATTGATGTACGTTCTGGCGCTAGGACCAGACTTCGTATGTGTTCCCCGATTTCAGTGCCACCATTGTCACGTGCGGCTAAAACGGAGAAACCTTCCTTCTCTAGATGTTCCTTTAGCAAACGCACTTGCGTCGACTTTCCCCCGCCCTCTCCACCCTCAAATGAGATTAAAAAACCGTGTTGCATGGCACCTATACTAGCATATTTATCCCCGCGGAGGCGGGGAACTATTGGCATGTCTGACCGAAGACTCTTGTCATTAATGAGTAGTCAATGATATCCACTGTGCCGTCTTTGTTAATATCCGATTTTGGATTGGAGGCGGGCGTTTTTAAGAGATCGCCAAGTAGTATTGCATCATCACTGCTATTGACAGTATTGTCCGAATTGAGATCTGCACTCACACAGGCAGTATTTGGAACAGAGGTAGCAGCAGGAGAGGGAGAAACTGCGGTGCTGCCAAATTCATAGGCGCCAATATCGGGTGCACCTCCCCGGGGGACAGTACTGTTATCCAGATCCTGAGAATAGCCCACTGACACACCTGAATCGACCGCAGGTGATACAGATTGTAAATGAAAATCTGTTAATGAGATAAAAAGTGGATCAAGCTTTTTAGATGTCGTACTAATGGCAGTTGGTGTTGTCCCAGCCGCGAATTGGACAAAGGGATCCGCGGAAGAGTCAGTTGTTTTTTGATAATCCCAATAGATGTTGTTGCCTTCGGCGATTGTCCCGCTGTAATACGCGGCCTTCCATTCTGCGACGAAAATATTATTTTTTACTGTCGCACCGCCATCACAACCACACACGATTGCCTGACTAGTTGTGCCTGTAAATACAATGGTGTTGTTATAGATTTGCGTGCGGTTCACTGGACCATATGAACTCCCGGCACCATGAATATTTGGCCCAACCGCGTTTGTACGGGAACTGACAAATAGATTATACGCAAGGATGTTGTCGTCTGCTGTATGTGTTGAGTCCTTGCCCATCTCAAAATGTTTTTTATGTTCAAAGGCACTGTTGTGATGCACAAAACTGCGGTTGGCATTATAGAGTTCAAACGGTGCGCTATACTCCTGAGATATGCCTCCCGTTAATGTACATTTTCCATAGTTATTGTCAAAACGGTTGTACGCAATCTCATTATCATCTCCCTGAATCAGTACTCCCATGACACCCAAAGCCCCTTTTGTCGCGTCCACACGTGTAAACATATGCAGGTCGTGCACATACGAGTGCAACACCTTGTTATGTGTGCTGGTATCTTCTGTAAATATGCCATTTGCCATGTTAGACACTTCGACATTTTGCACGGTATTGTAACTACCATTGACCGTGATGCCTGTGTACCAACCGACTGGCATGCCTGTCCCGTCTGCTTGCGTGCAACCAGTATTGATAAAAGGATTGATGAGGTCTGCTCTCAATCCATCGATGACCTGGTATGTGCCTGAAACTTCAATAGGTTTACTGTATATTCCTGATCCATGTGCATCCGAGCGGAATAATGGTTTATTTCCATCTCCATATGCACCGATCGTAATAGGCGCCGTTGCTGTTCCGTTCCATTTGGCAGTAAACAGTGCACCATCTGATGTGGTGGACCACATACAACCGCGTTTAAACAGTAATGAATCACCGGGATTTAAATTTACTGCGTTCGCCTTTCCCACAGACCTCCACGCTGTTGATGCCGATAACCCATCCTTCGCGTCATCTCCTAGGCTGCAGTCAACATAATACGTCCTGCCAGCTGATTGGGCCCGTACACGCACAGACAATCCCAGTGCACTAATAAGAAAAAAAACGGAGTATAAAAATATCTTGAATTTTATTGACATGTCAGGCCGAACACTTTCGACATCAGTGAATAATCGATAATGTCCACTATACCATCTTTATTAATATCTGACTTTGGGTTCGCGGGAATCGTCTTTAATAGATCATTAAGTAGGATTGAATCATCCATCGTATTTACTACGTTATCATTATTCAAATCCGCACCCATACATGCGACGCTCGATGCAGGTGTGGGTGACGGCAAGACGCTAGACACGGCTACACCAAATTCATTGGCTCCAATGTCTGGCGCACTCCCCTGTGGGACCTTTCCGCCAAAGTAGTCCTGCGATCCTGATCCGGTAACACCTTTGTCAATCAGAGGCGAGCCCGATTTCAACTTATAATTATCGGCTCCAGTCGCCCCCATACTTACCAGCATTGGATCCACAGTCAGACCGACGTTTGCACCGTTGAGTTCTTCCTGACTACTAGCAGTTTGCCAGGCTGAGAAACC
>DATIJC010000058.1:0-43102 GCA_035479015.1 Patescibacteria group bacterium
CCCACTTTTGGTCCAAGAAACAACACCTCGCCAGTGGCGAGGGGAAACCAAGTTATCAAAAGGAAGGGTGTTTTTTTATTACCCTTGTACAGAATGATTGAGACAGTAGCTTCATTTGATCCTACCTGCGGACCCGGCTGTACCGATGTGGACACGGTCTACTATGCTGGTGGGAGTAGCAGACGTCAGCATTTTCTTCGCAGCGCACTTCCTGATTCTAATATCCAGTCAGTTGGCGGTGGGGAGGAAGAGGATATCCGTGACGTTCGAAAAATAATGTCGGCAAAGGTTTCCTTCGCTGCAGAGAAACTGGCTGAAAGTGAAGCATATATCATTGCCGCAGACACTAGAACAGAGATTGGCATTGTCGATAACGGAAAAGAATCTTTTGTGAGTAAGGGTAAACCAAAAACGAATGAGACTGTAAGAGAAAATTTCGCTGGTATGGCGGCAGTCGCCAAAGAAAAAGGCTATGGGTATTACCGTGTAGTCTCAGCTTCTGGAATATGTATTAACGGGACACTCATTACTGATCAAATTCAATGTGGCGTCACACTATATAAAGAAACTTTAGAGTTACTATCCACTCCAGAAGGATTTGCCTCGTACGAGCGAGTTTTTGAAAATTTCTATAATGGAGAAGCGTATGAGGATTTGAACGCTGCGAAAATTACACTCTCCGATCTCTCCGGAGGAATCTCACTGCCCGTACTGGTTGCATTAGGTGCTGTCGAGAGCATTGACGGCATACGCTTTGCACCGGAAAACGCTGAGGACTTTCAGGAATCGTACGACGCACTTTTTGGAGGGTTATATACAGCAGCAGTCGGCTTCTCCCCACGAATTTTATCAGCAATTTACCCGCAGGCGTATGATTTAATATTGAACTGGGAATGGTTGCAAAAGGTTAGTATGTCTGCTATCAATGCGCGCCAACAGAATGGGATTCATGCTCATTAAAACTAAGTCTATTCTTTCCAAGAAATCAAAAGAAGACGGTCTACGCATTTGTATCATGCGTCATGTGCGGCCGGAGTACGATTTTGATTTGTGGATGCCAAAACTCGCACCTAGTGAACGCTTGTTGCAGCAATATGTGCTAAAGAAACAAATCACTTGGAAAGAATTTGAACCAAAATTTTTGAAGCAGTTACAGCGTCAAACACGCATGCTTAAATTTTTAAAGAAAATTTCACAAGATCAGAACATCACGCTTTTATGTGTTGAAGAGGCTCCTACATACTGTCATAGAAGATTAGTAGCTGAAGCAATTCAAAGATTGAATAAGTAAGTACTTGAGGTATAATCAGGTTATGCCAACATCTGAATCACCAAAATTGAACTTAAAGCGCAAGCGGAACTGCGAAATTCCAGAAGATTTACCCATCCTAACTCCGGGGATGGACGCTTCAACATTTCTCGAGTTTTTAACGGCTGCCGCCACAACTGCCGATAAGCGTTTCACCGTTCGATTAACTGAAAATGAAGAAGAGGAAGTTCAGCATCGATTTCAGGACGAGTAAATTTTTTCATAGAGCTCCTGACAGGCCTTCTTTTATAGGCTACAATAGAGCCATGCAGGATGAGATTTTTCAATTGATTGAACAAGAGACAGCGCGCCAGCGTGACACGCTGATGTTGATCCCATCGGAAAACTATACCGCCAAGGCGGTACGTGAGGCAGTTGGCTCTGTGCTCATGCACAAATATTCCGAAGGATATCCAGGGCGCCGCTATTACGAAGGCAATGCAGTTATTGACCAAATAGAATTACTAGCCTGTGACAGGGCGCGCACACTTTTTGGTGTCCCATACGCCAATGTCCAGCCGTATTCTGGTAGCCCAGCTAACAGCGAAATATTATTTGCGCTGGCAGAACCCGGCAGCACAATCATGGGCCTCCAATTATCCAAAGGTGGACATCTCACCCACGGCCATCCAAACGTAACTTTCTCAGGAAAATTTTATAAGTCTGTACAGTTCGGTTTAAACGGCGATGCGCGAATAAATTACGATGAGATGCGGTCTCTGGCCCAGAGCCAAAAACCCAGTGTCATTATCTTAGGTACTACTGCATATCCATTCATATTAGATTGGAAAAAGGCGCGCGAAATTGCTGATGACGTGGGAGCCTATTTAGTAGCAGACATTTCTCATATCGTGGGATTGATCATTGCAGGTGTGCATCCATCACCGGTCCCATACGTGCATGTGATCATGACGACGACACATAAGACTCTTCGTGGTCCACGGGGCGCCATGATTTTGGTAACAGATGAGGGTTTGAAAAAGGATCCGGATCTTAGTAAAAAAATTGACAGCGCTGTAATCCCGGGAATGCAAGGGGGTCCGCATAACAACACGACCGCAGGAATTGCTATTGCACTGGAAGAGGCAACGACCAGCGAATATAAAACGTATGGAAAACAAATAATTACGAATGCAAAGGTTCTTGCGACGGCGCTATTGGATAAAGGAATGAAGTTAGTAGGGGAGGGGACAGAGAATCATTTGATGGTGATTGATTTCTCACAAGATTCACTGGGCAAAGGGACGCTGGTTGCTAAAGCCTTAGATGTTGCCGGTATTGTGACAAATAGAAATAGCGTGCCAACTGATACTAACCCATTTTATCCATCGGGTGTGCGTCTCGGGACCCCAGCTGTGACAACCCGCGGTATGAAGGAAGAAGAGATGAAAGTGATCGCTGAGTGGATCGCACAAGTTGTCGATCGCGTAAAAAATGAAAAATTACCTGAAGATAAAACATCACGAAAAGCATTCATGCAGGACTTTAGTTCGCGTAAGCAAACAGATAAAGATTTATTGGAGATAGCAACACAAGTAAAAGAATTGTGTGAAGAATTTCCTCTGGAGTAAATAGTATGCCAAAAGGTCCTTTTATTGGTGCACATGTGTCGTCGGCTGGATCAATTGATCAAGCCATTGATCGCATTACAGAAATTGGCGGTAATGCCGTGCAAATTTTTGCCAGCAATCCACGTGGCTGGAAAGGCAAAGCCCATGAGAAAGTGCACCTGGAAAAATACTTGGAAAAAGCTAAAGAAAAGGGAGTAGAGAAAAGTGTTATACATGCTATCTATCTTGTAAATCTCGCTTCACCCAACCAAGCACTGATCGCAAATTCCATGGCCACGCTCAAAGCTGACCTGATGGTAGCGGCAGCGATAAAAGCTGAGGGAGTAGTTGTGCATTTAGGTAGTCACTTAGGGAGAGGTTTTGATGCGGTGAAAGATCAACTAGTTGCAAACATTTCTAAAATTTTGCAGGAGTCCCCTGAGGGTGGAACATTCCTTATCGAAAATAGTGCAGGCCAGCAGGGAAAGATAGCTTCCAATTTAGAAGAGATCCGCTATCTTCTGGACGAAGTTGACTCGCCACGTTTGGGTTGGTGTTTGGATACCTGTCATGCCAGTAGCGCTGGGTATGAAATCCATACAAAACTTTTTGACGAGATAGGAAACTTAGGTCTTTGGGATTCTCTCAAAGTCGTGCATGTCAATGACTCACGTGATCCATTTAGTAGCGGAAAAGATAGGCATGCAAATTTGGGTGAGGGGACAATCACCAATGAAATGTTTACTGCTTTTTTTGCCAATCCAAAACTCCGGTCACTCCCGTTTATTTTGGAGGTGCCGGGAGTGGACAAGATGGGACCTAATGCACAAGAAATTGAAAAATTGCGAGCCTTAGTTAAATAATATGGCAATCATTTTTGATGGTAAAGCGTTTGCTAAACGGAAAGAAGATGAGCTAAAAAATCATTTGCAAAACTTGCACTTGCCTCATCACCCTAAGGTATGGGCGCTGTGCTTTACGGAAGACGAAGGAAGTCTCTTGTATACCAAGCTCAAAAAAGCAGCGGCGCAGCGCATAGGTATCGTTTACGAACCTACATATCACTCACTTACCGAAGATCTTAGCGCGTTAAAAAAAATGGTTAGTTCGGCATCTAAAGATCCTAGCGTTAGTGGAGTAATGATTCAAAAACCAGCAAAAGCACTGATGCCTTCCGGCGACTGGTGGAGTGAATTAGTCAGCCACATAGATCCGGCAAAAGATGTGGATGGACTCACATTAAAAATCCAAAATCCAAAATCCAAAATCCAATTTTTGCCTGCAACGGTACGAGCTGTGCTATCCATTTTGGAGGAAGCAAAAAAAGAACTGAAGATTTCTGATGATGAGTGGAGAAATAAAAGAGTGCTGATTATCGGGAGATCAGATATAGTGGGAGCGCCTTTGCAGAAAGTAACAAGTAACAAGTTTAAAGTATCAAAGAATGTGGGCAAAGAAAATTTTGATGCGAGAGAATTTGACATAGTGATTAGTGCTACAGGAAAGGCAAATCTGGTAACAGGTGACATGATCAAAAAGGGTGCCATCGTCATCGATGTAGGTGCGCCACAAGGTGATATAGAGCGAGCGAGCGTAGAACCCAAGGCCGCCTTCTTGACTCCCGTTCCCGGCGGGGTGGGTCCTGTGACAGTAGTCTCCCTCATGGAGAATGTCGTGAGCGTGCTATAATACCCTCAAGTATTTTTATCACACACCCTCTGTAGTATCTCCTTGATCTACATAACAGAGGGGAGGCAAAAAGGAGATTGTATGGCAGATTTTACTGTCAGTTTGGAAACATTACTCGAGGCAGGTTGCCATTTTGGTCACCAGGCACGTCGTTGGAACCCCAAGATGGGGCGCTATATTCACAGTGAGCGTGGTGGTGTGCATATCTTTGATTTAGCCAAGACTTCGCTGCAACTGCAAGAAGCTTGTGAGTATTTGGCAGAGGCAGCCAAGAACGGCAAGACTGTGGTCTTTGTCGGCACCAAGCGTCAAGCGCAGTCAATAATTCGTACAGAGGCCGGCAATGCTGGCGCAGGATATATCACCAACCGCTGGCCGGGTGGACTTATCACCAACTGGGAACAAGTCGGTAAATCTGTAGCCAAACTCAATAAGTTCCGCGCAGGAAAAGAGACGGGTGAATTTTCCAAGTACACCAAGAAAGAAAACGTCTTGATTGATCGAGAGATCACTCGTCTGGATAGGTTCTTTGGCGGTGTCGCATTCCTCACCAAGATCCCAGACGTACTAGTTGTTGTGGATATCAACAAAGAATTGGTCGCTGTCAAAGAAGCAATAGCTCGTGGTGTGTTTGTCATCGCGATCGCTGACAGCAATACTGATCCGGATTTGGCAAATATCGCAATCCCGGGAAACGATGATGCGGTAGGTAGTATCCAACTACTTGTTGAGAAACTAGCTGGTGCGTACAAAAGTGGAAAACAACAAGTAGAGAGTAAGTAATCTGTCATCCCTGTGTAGACAGGGATCCAGTCAACAAATAACACAATATTGAATTTTACTTATTGCATGGATTCACCTCAAGGGTGCTCCAAAGCCTGCCTTCGCAGGAATGACAAGGAGAATTATGGCAATCGATATCACACTTTTAAAACAACTACGTGAGGAAACCGGTGCTGGTGTCATGGATGTACGCCGTGCATTGGATGAATCTGCGGGCGATGTCAAAAAAGCCCGTGAGTGGATCCGTGAACACGCTATTAAAACTGCTGACAAAAAAGCCGACCGTGAAACACACGAAGGATATATTGGCAGCTACGTGCACACAACTGGTAAAGTAGCTGCACTTGTTGCTCTGGCTTGCGAGACCGATTTTGTGGCTCGCACGAGCGATTTCACTACACTCGCCCGCGAAGTGGCGATGCAAGTGGCCAGCATGCAGCCGGAAAATGTTGACGAACTTTTAGCACAGGCATATATTCGCGATCCAAAGAAGACGATCAAAGATCTGATCAAAGAGACCGCGGGCAAACTTGGTGAGAATATTGTCGTCAAGGAAATCTCACGTATTGGGCTATAATAGGCCTACATGCGCATAGTTAGAGATTACATTCAGACATTCATCGGTTGTATAAGTGAACCAAAAGCCTACATCGAGTTACTGGGGAAAAGTAAACGAAAAGCTATATTCTTTTACGTAGTAACGTTCTTTTTTGTTTCCATTCTTTCCATGATTGCGTGGAGAATACAAGATTTTCCAAAACTATTGACTAGTGTCAGGCAAACCTCAAATACACTGCTAGCACAAGTTCCTGACAACGCACAGTTTTTCTTTGACTCAAAGACCTTGCGCGCAAGCGGTGCACAATTACCAATTGAGCTTCACGACAATAACGAGAACTTTCCGTACACGCTATCGTTTGCCACTAATACATTTAGTTTTTCACCAACCGACAATCAGCCGTTCACGCAAAACTATACTGACCTAGAGGCCCCGGCATTTAACGCAACGACGCCCCAGGTAAAAGCATATGTGAGCACTCTGCTGGATCAATTAACAGCGCACCTGAATACGACGCTTCTTTTTGCATTCCCACTCGTCCTCCTGGGTAAGCTTCTATTCGGATTAGTGACACTTCTTTTCTACACACTTTTCGGACAGATTTTGAGTTGGTTGGCTGGCGTGATCATACCGTTTAGAAAATTGTATAAACTAGGCATGTATATCTTGCCGATCGCCGCGCTTATAGATACAATAGCCCATGGACTCTTTGGCGGCGACGTTTCGCTGACATTAGTAGCATACATTGGAATAGTCATTCTTATATTATTGAACCTGAGGACATATGGAACCCGCAAAACTTGATGAGGTATTTACAAAGCTGCAGGCAGAGTACAGCAAACCCGAGGATAAGGATTTTCCTATCAATAAGATCCGCTTTTTGGTAGATTTTTTGTGGAACAGTGTCGTGAAACGGCCGCTCACCGACGAGCAAAAAGTGTCCCTGAAAGCTTTGATCGATTTATTAAATCTTTTGGATGAACATAAATTATCTCCGACCCGTGATTTGATTGCAGCAATGACTCCGTCCCTTACACCGCTGATCTCTATTTTCCCATCACTGGGTCACACGTTCACATTGCTTGTCACCACGATCGTGCCTTCATATCAGCGCTATCTCACCGGTCTGGAAGAGAAGGTGAAGGAGTCAAAAAGTTTTAGTAGCGATGATGTGCTGCTCTATTATGATTTGACGCTCGTTGATCACATGATCCTCTCTCATATTTTCGAGAGTGAGGCTTCACTTAATCTCTTGGAAGTCATTGAGACGACTAAGGCAGTGGTAGTGATAAATGCACTGACGCATGACTACATTCAGGATGCCTCAAACGCATCAATCTCACTTTTTACATTCATGCAGCGGGGAGGCCTTGCCAAAGATCAAACACTTTCATTTTACGCGCAGCAAGTAAAGCGTATCGTAGAAAATATTAAACAAACAGTGACAAACGCTGACTGTCTCGCCTATATTGATTACATCGGGGCAAAATTTATCAAGCTTGCGCAAAGTGCAGGAACAGCTCCTACGGAACCTCAGGAATTGCCGAGTCCTGTGGAGCCAGAGATTCCTGCCCAAAACCCACAACCAACGACGGATGTCTTTTCATCCGGTACACATATGAGCGATAACTTACCGGTTGAGGATACATCGCCATAGACGAACGTATATTGTATTTTGTATATAGTATATTGGAATTTTTTTATGTACGACTTTACGCAATTTAAAAACAGTACACAAAAACTTTTATTGATCTTTGAAGAAGATATCAGTTTGGTACGCAGCAGTAGGGCAAAGCCCTCCATGGTAGAAAATGTCATGGTAGATGCGTATGGCACCAAGATGCGTCTCGTTGAGTTAGCATCGGTAACTGCACCAGATGCATCATCATTAGTCATTAAGCCGTGGGATGCCAGCGTACTTGGTGCGATTGAAAAAGGAATACAAGCCTCTGATTTGCATATCAATCCTGTGGTGGATGGTGATCTAGTTCGCATTGCGATACCACCACTAACTGGTGAGCGCCGTCAGGAGTTGGCGAAACTTGTTGCGCAAAAATTGCACGCGCATGAAGAGATGCTTCGCGATATCCGCACGAAGATTAAGAAGCAAGTCGAGGCTCAAAAAGGGCAGGCCGGTGTGAGTGAGGATGATATCAAACGCGAGAACGAAACCTTGCAGAAATTAACAGATGAAGCTGGCGCAAAATTAATAGAGATCGCGAAGAAGAAACAAACAGAGTTAGAGACAATTTGAAATCTGTATATAGTATCTTGTATATCGTATATTGATTTTTCTATATACCATATACTACATACGATATACGCTCACGGTACTAAGTAGAAAATCCCAAGTATGTTGTTTAACATTGTAGTTTTTATTTTAATACTATCCGTTCTAGTGATCATCCATGAAATGGGCCACTTCATTGCCGCCCGTTTTTTCAAAATGAATGTAGAGGAATTTGGCATTGGGTATCCGCCAAAAATTTTGACACTGTTTAAATGGAAAGGAATTCCTTTCACACTAAATGCCATTCCCTTTGGTGGTTTTGTGAAACTTGATGGGGAGATCCCTGATGATGAGAATGCGAAGCGGACAGAAGGACAATTTTGGCCACGTCCCGGTTGGCAGCGCCTGATCGTCTTGTGCGCGGGGGTCCTCTGCAATTTCATATTTGGTGTTTTGGCGTTTACTATCCTCTATTCCAAATATGGAATACCAGTAGCACCTCCTCCAACGGTAGCTATTATTTCTCCGGGCAGTCCAGCAGAGACGGCAGGACTTAAAGTAGGAGATACATTCAACGCAGTGGGCAGTACCCCCGTCACGTCAATCGATCAGTTTAAAAATATCATTACTGCCAATCAAGGAAACAATGTAGATATTTTTGTTTTGCGTGATGGAAAAACCGAAAAAGTGACAGCTCATATTCGAACAGAAAAGGACCGTCCCAGTGACCAAGGATTGTTAGGTGTCGCGTTCCCAGAACCGACGGTCAAATTTTATCCATGGTACGAGATGCCTTTTCGCGCTGGATACACTGGAACTAAACAAGCGCTCTTATTTGGCAAGATGGTAGTCACGAGTTTGGCCGATGTCGGCCGCCAAGCCGTGGTAGATAAAAAAGTGACAACACAATTGTCCGGTCCCATTGGCATTGTCTATGAGGCGGATAAACAAAAATTATTTGCCGATGGATTTTTTGGCGACTTAAATTTTGCCGCACTGCTATCAATTAACTTGGCGGTGATAAATATTTTGCCTCTACCTGCGCTTGATGGCGGCAGGGTGTTTCTCTTACTTTTTGAGCGGTTCCTCAATCACAAACGCCGCGCTAAGCTGGAAAATATTATCAATACTATTGGCTTTGCCTTAATTATAAGTTTGATTGTCGTCATCTCTTTTAGTGACATTGCCCATATATTGCAAAGCAAATAGTTTGGTTGTACTGTCTATTCATGGCAATAACAAAAGATCCCGTAGTTACCCAAAGCTTTCTTAACAAAAAATTCAAGGAATTTCTTGAAAATATGGATGATTATTTCCAAAGAGAACATGAATATAATAAAAAACAATTTGTCGCCATACTTGGTCGATTGCAAGCCATCGAGGAAAACAATACTGTCGCAACTCACCAAACTGCCGAGAATTCCGATACTATCGAAAATCACGAAAAACGCATCGGCGCGATCGAAGTCAAACTCCAGCTTGTTTAGATAGTAAAAGCCCCCGATGATTAGCCGAGGGCTTTTTGCAAAGAAATTAATCCTCGAGGCGGTTGAGCAGTTGCCGGAAACTCAGCCTCAGTTCATCGGGCCGTGGCGGTCGGCGCAACAGGGTAAACAAGACGGCGATCATGAAATAACCGCCCTCACCCAGCGAGGGAACAGTGGTAACCTTCATTACCACTAACTCCCAGAACCAGCCTACCAAAACTGTCATCATAGCCAGCCCTACGGCCAGAATGATGAGCAGAAAGCCATAGACAACGAGTGTCTCGACGAACAGGACGAACAACCTGCCAGCTAAGTTCTTCACTGTTTAATCTCCTTGCGGATCTTCAGGTAGTCGAGGGTATCCCGGTATTGGGATAACCGCAAATGCCACGAATAGACCTATATTATACCACTGGCAATTTGGCCTGGTTGGGCCTATAATACTCGTTCGTTTCAAACTCTTGCCACCCATCCCGGGTCGGCTGGGGTATGGAACAGCTCTTTAATAAGTGAAGACAGATTAGATAGCCTTTTTGGCTCCTTTGTCGGGTGAACCCGGTGGGTTCCTAGAATCCCTCGAGTTCACCTGATGAAGTGTGGCCATTATGGCTACCCAAAAGGTGTGATTCTCAACATAAGGAGAAAATCTCGTGTTGAAGCGTTTGCTTTTCGCAACGTTTGTTATTGTGGTACTGCTGGCTCTGCTGGCAGTATCATCGACCCCCGCTTTGGCGGGAAACTGTGTGCTTGACGAGTTATCGGTCAGTCCAGGGAGTCCGGTCACGGTCGGAACCAATGTGGTTTTTCACTATCGAGCCCATTGTGATGGAGGTTTCCGCGCCCAGCGCCTGATTATTAACGGAAGCCCCTGGGGCGAGTCATCCGAATTGGATCACTATGCTACTTGGCATACTGCTGATCAGTTCGGTGCTGGAGACTATACTATTTATCACCAGGCTGCCGAAAACGGCAATGATTCTTGGAGTGGGGTGACACAATCCACTCCCATGAACTATACCGTCAATCCTGCAGTGCAGCCGCCCGTCAATGTCAGCTGCTCGCTCAGTAGTATGAGCCCAGCAAACAACATTGTGGTAGAGGCCAATACACCAGTCACCATCAGCGCCAATGGCAGTTGCTCACCGCAAGGAAACCGCTCTATGAAGGTCACTGTGGATGATGGTCACGGCACTCATGACGCGCTGGAGGATCCGCAGGCCAACAGCATCAGCTACATTTGGCCTGGAGCAGCACCGTCAAACACGCTCTGGATTATCTGCGTCTTGGTTGACGGCAATGGCGAAACTGATTGGTCTCACAAGGCTATGCAGTGCGTCACAATCCAAGTCCAGGATCAGGGTCACCAGGTAACTGGGCCAATTGCTACGCCAGTAACTCAAGGTGGAAATAATGATAGTTCTGGCGGAAGTGGAAGTGGTTCGGGCTCTGGTGATAGTGGCGGAAGCTCAGGCGGAAACCAGAGTGGAAATGGTGGATCAGGTGGTGGCGAGAATCAAAATCCGCCATCAAGCAATGGTTCTTTGCCGACCGTAGGCCATGCGGATACGGGTGATGCGTGCGTTTACGTTGTGACCGGGCGGCTAAATGTCCGTTCTGGTCCTGGCGTGAATTACAACGCAATTGCTCAATCACCCGCTGGAAGTTACTTGACCCTAATAGGGCAGGATGCTAGCGGTTGGTATCGTGTTCGCACGAGAGTCGGAGAAGGTTTCGTAGCCAACGGATCGGCATACACGCAGCCCTGCAGCAACTCGGCTACGATCGCACTAATCGGTCAAACCGCCGTTGTCCCGATCGCGGGTAACTGTGGGGCAGCTCCGGCAACCCGGTTGCAAATCGGTGGTCAAGGTCGCTCGACCTATTCGGGTACAGACCATCTCAATCTACGCTCTGGTCCAGGGCAAAACAACGGGATCATCACCTATCTGCATAATGGCGATGTGTTCAGCGTCACTGGCGGACCCACATGTAGTGGGAATTTCCAGTGGTGGAATGTGAACTACAACGGACAGTCGGGTTGGGTAGCAGAAGGTAGCGCTTCTGATGGATACTTTGTGGAGCCCTATGGTTCACAACAGCCAACCCAGCCGCAGCAACCCGTGCAATCGCCATCCGATGGTATCCAGCCCAACGGCGGGAATACGTATCCCGCCTACATAGGTAACCCACAGGTCCAGCCGACCGAGACACCCGTGCAACCTGTGCAACAAAATGGATCAATCGTGGCGGGTGATCAAATTGTTCCAATTGGCACACCAGCGACTCTGCCACCCGAGATTCAGGCTATCATTGGGTCCGACCAATCTGATCCAGAATCGAGTGCTCAACTAAGCCAAAGTGCGATTCAATATCTGCTCGAAAACGGGGCGTATATTTCATCTCCTGAGGCTGCCGCGGGTGCGCAGAAAATCATGGAAATTGCCAGTTCTTGTGGCGTGGCGCTCTTCCAATTGGTTGGCAATTTAGGCGAAGCGTGGAAATATAGCGCTCCTCCTCCGTTGAACGTCGTAGCATCAGCGGCAAGTGGGGCATTGTGGCTCACCGCTGCAAATGACAATGCTGCCAAGGAATGCCTTGCTGCTACAATCGTTGAACCTGCAATAGAAAAAGCTCTGGGAGGATAACTGTCTCACTTGTAACATTTTCTGGGGGAGGGTAAAATCTCCCCCAGATGTCTTTTATGAACTCATTAGTCAAAAATACTCTAATATTTGTAGGTTTAACTTTTCTTATTTCACTAGTAAGTGAAATAATCCTTGTTTTTAGCCACGATCCGCTTGCACAGAGTGTTCCCAAATTCATATTTTTATTTACAACTTATACTCTTTTTGTTCCTTTGTTTATTTCCTTATTACAAATGACTCTGTTATTTTTGAGAAAACAAAAAATTGACAAAACAATCTTTCTATATTCCTATCTTTTAGGGCAAAAAATATATTTTTTTATCAATCTTTTGTCGTTTGGTTTTTTAATGATTACTAAAAATAAATAATTTCCCGTTCAATTTGTAGAGATTTGTCATAGGCCTGTTTGTATTATCTGATACATAGGTCATATAAGGGCAATGAAAAGGTATAATTCTCTTATGATACGGACAATATTGCTTGCTCTATTTACAATATTAGTTGTTGTGCTGTTTCCGCAACCTGCGTATGCAAGAGGTGGATGTTTTACTGGGGATACGCTGATACGTACTCCCAGTGGAAACATTCCAATCAGATTAATTCGTTCTGGCGATGCAGTGGTGAGTGTTGATCCGCAAACAGGTGAAAGAGCCGTGAGCTCGGTAGGTGAAGTGCAAAAGCTCATCGTTAATTCAACACTGTTAATAAATGGAGAATTGCATGTAACCGACACACACCCTTTTTTTGTTAAGGAAGGTCTAAATATTTCCATCAAACAGGCAGGGGAATTAAGAGCTGGTGATTTATTATTCAATGACCAGTTACAGGCTGTAAGAATAGTCTCTATTCAGAGGGTAAATATACCTGTTCTTGTATACAACCTGGTGAATGTCGCTCCGATTCACACATATATTGCCGGTGGATTTCTTGTACACAATAAAGGTGGCGCTGGCGGAGGAGGGGTAGGTGGTTTTGGCGGTTATAGTGGAAGGCCATTTTTTATTGGACCCAATGGGAGAATAAGCATCGCAAACTACTGTGGCTCAAGTAATGCAGCGGTAGTTCTTGGCTGTGAGATTGGAATCGTGTCATTGCTAGCGCTTATATGGATACCGATACTGTTGATGATAGTTGCATCTTTTGTCGGCTTTTCCATTGAAGGAATCCGCAGAAGGAAACAGATTTTTTCAAATGATCCTTCTCTCGTTACATTCACAAAAAGTATTGTGCCCAACTTTTTGAATAAATATAGTCTCTTTTACACCCAGGACGTTGAACAGTGGGAGCGTGACGAAGAGCTTTCTAAAATAGATGACGCAGTTTATGTGGATTTCATAACTACAAATGAGCTACAAGATCAAATACATGGGCTTTTTGAGGATTACGAAACTGATTGGTCAAAGCGAGATTTTGTAGCACTGAAAAAAAATGTTGAAGAACCCTTTTTCACAAATGGTTTGAGCATATATAAATATAGTTTTGGAAATGGGCATGACATTGTGTATCAACCAGAAATATATAAGTTAATTCCGATTAACGCTGAAAAGGTGGATGAAAAAATGAAAATCGTAGTACAACTTTTTGGCAGGATGATTAACTTTGAGGTAAATGCGAAAGGCAAAGTTCATAGTGGTGAACCATTTGAGAGAAATTTTACCGAGTATTGGACATTCTTGGTAGACAAGAACAAGAATGTTTCAATCTGGAATATTGAACAAGAACTTTAATAGATAACTATTTCCTCCCATATCTTTCGCGAGAAACGCGGATGACCTTCTCCTTATTGGCGTTCCTGGAGCTCGCAAGCTCCAAGGTTTGCGCAGGGAAGGGGTCAGAAGTGCGGCCGTCGATCATTAATTTATTCACGATTTGATAACGGCCGAGTGAGACTAAATCATCGGCCGTGTAGTGATTACCAAATTCTTTGACCATCCAATCCGCATCTTTGGCACCCAGGATGAAACTAACCATCGTGCCCGCATTGCCAAAAATTGCGGCTTTGACGTCATCGGGGATTTGATCCATGTACTGGTTAGCGAGGATCAAATTGAGTCTATACTTGCGCGCCTCGGATAGGATCTTGATGAAACTCGTCGTCGCAAAATTTTGGAACTCATCAATATAGAGATAAAAGTCGCGCCGCTTTTCCTCTTCCATATACACGCGGTTCATCGCGGCGAGCTGGATCTTGGTGATGAACATAGCGCCCAAAAGTGCCGCATTGTCCTCACCCAATTTGCCTTGTGACACATTGATCAGTAGGATCTTTCCTTCGTTCATGACTTGCTCAATATCAAATGAACTTTTGTCCGTATTGACCACATTGCGGATCAGCGGCGAGGTGACAAACTGTCCGACCTTATTGAGGATTGGTGAGATCGCTTCGATGCGCTGGCGCTCCTGCATCATGTTAAATTCCGCTTCCCAGAAATTTTTGAGCACGGGATCTTGCAGACGGTCAATCACACGGGCGCGATATTTGGCATCGGTGAGCATTTGCAATACATCACCCAGTTTGGCGTGCTCTTCCAAGAGCGTAAGCAAAGTATTGCGCAAAATGTATTCAAGCCGTGGTCCCCATGAATTGGCATACATTTTTTGGAAGATCGCGACGATCCCGGAGGCGATCAATTCTCTGTGTACCATGGAGCCTGCTTCAAAGACATTGAGTTTGACGACCGCGTTGGGATCCGCCGGGTCGACGACGATGACGTCGTTTAATCTGCTCTTGGGGATGTAATTTAAAACCGTCTCAATCAAATCGCCATGCGGATCGACGACCGCTAATCCTTCACCGTGTTTAAGATCATGAATGATCATATTGGCTAGCAGTGTAGATTTGCCTGTACCGCTTTTCCCGATCGCATACATGTGCCGGCGCCGGTCTTCGCGCTTGATACCAAAAATTCGATCTTGGTTTTTAAACTCTACGTGACCAAAAAAATTCAAATCAGTGGCATTTTCAAGTTCTTTTTCAAAGACTGGCAAATTATTCGGTGGCTCGCCCAACAGGTTTTTCCCCCAGGCAATATTCTTCACATTTGATAATGTTTTATTTGGTAGGTGCACGAGCGTCGCCAACTCTTCACTACTCAAATATTGATTGGGGAAGCGACTCGAGCGCCTTACAATTGACTCGATGAAATGTTTTTTGCGCAGAATGGGTTTCCTGAGAATAAATCCATTGGTCACCGACTCGAAACTGTGCGTAGCGGTGAAGAGCGAAGTTAACAACTCATTGCTTCGAACTTGCGTAGGGGTATGCGTGAGCACATGCAGTGAAGCTTGAAATGATGTTCCGGCAATTTTTTTGGTTATCGCGTCTTTGTGTGGGTGTGGAGGATCAAGTTTGGTGGCGCTGTATCCAGCGCGCTTCCACTGATCTCTGCTCTTTCGAAAGGAGACTTGGACAAGTGCTGTTTCGTTTTCCGAAAGTTTAGAGAGCGAAGAAAGAAGACTTGCCAGCGGATCGGCATCTTTTACCTCTTCGAAAGTTTTAATGGGCAGATATGTGGGTGAAGAAAGTATGAGCGACCCCGATGCAGTTACTCCGGGCTTGCTGAATTCATCAAGCGGGTTATGGGCGAGGGCAGTTAAAAGCACTTGCGGGTAGCTGCTCGCCAGTTGGCTCTTGATATATTCTTCTAAGTGTCTGGGCACGGTCAGCAATGTAAATATGGTCTGGCCTTGGTTTAAAAATTCAAGCGTGATCGTTTCTGCCTGTTTATGAAATTGAAAGATCGAGCGGGGTGGATTGGGCAGGGACGAGAGAAATGACAGCATGGCCGCGGGCCCTTGCTCGCTGGTCTTGCTTGTGCGTACCTCAAATGTGACTGTAGCTTTTTCCACGATGAAATAAGTATAGCAGGAGAGGGGTAAATAATTTAAAGGGGCGGACAGGATTTCTCCCATCCGCCCCATTCCCCTTACGGGTTGCTGTTGTTGGTGTCCTGCGGATTTCCACAGACCACCGCGTTGGTGGGTCCGGTCAGTCGACTGGCTCCGGGTTTGCCGTTTGACCCGAGATTATTGATCCCGAAATCGTGAACGACATCACCGGTAGTGCCGAACGCACCGAAAGCCCCGTGTCCAGCGCAAACGGTATTCCCATTTGCGGTTGGGTACCCGGGCTGCGAGCCATAGCCGTCGCCGGCAAAGGCTTGCCCGACCATGACCGCCAGCATAACGATCACGATCACCGTCAAAACGATCATCTTGCGAGTCATTTTCTTACCTTTCGGATTGAGAGGGACGATTCAGCAATTATACACCTTAGGTTCAGAAACAAAGAATAAGATACAATAAAGACATGATTTGGACAAACCATGCAATACAGAGAATGAAGGACCGGAAACTGCCCAAAAGTTGGGCGGAGGAGACGGTAAGCCACCCCGATCAAAAGTCACAAGGCAAGGATGGTGGGATCGAGTATCGCAAGCACTTTGGTCACCAGACGGTAACAGTCATTGTCAAAGAGCAGATAGGTGTCTCAGCTTGGATCAATCCAGCCTTTCCTGGCACGGCCGATGAGCGCAAACATAATGAGTGGAAGAAATATCAAAAGTCTCCTTGGTGGAAGAAGTGGCTACTGACGTTCAAAAAAAGTTTGGGTTATTAAAACGCAAATTTTGGTAAGCGTAATGTTGTTTCGACCCTGTCAAGTCGTTGGTCTTGCTGTTCATCTTTTTCAAAGTGTTGGCTACTATGATGGTCGCTTACGGTCATATTTTCTTTTATCTCTGCAATATCACCAATTGCATTTACGAGCAGAGTAGAAAACCTATCCAAAGTTTTTTGGATATTTTTTTGACCTTCCCGAAGATCAATGTTGTCTTGGCTTAGTTTTTCTAGGAGGAAAAAGACGTCCTCTGGAGAAATTGATGGATTTTTAGAAACACTCATATGGACATGCTAGCACCGCGTTGTGAAGAATATCAACTAGGTTTTTGATATACTAGTCCCGAAGGGAGATATACAAGCGAGAGCAAAAGAGAGCGTGTGGTCCTTCGGCAGGCTTAGGACGAATCCACCGATGGAATACGAGGAGAGGGGTCCCGCTAACAGCGGGGCATTCGGACCATTCTATAAAACGAGTGAGTATCTGCGGAGACCCTCCGGCATATCAGTGTCGTAACAAAAAGTTCAAACCTTTGCGGTAACGTGCAGTCCAAAGATTTTTTGATTTGATTCGCTTCAAAATGTCATGCTTGCGGAGGCAAGCATCCAGACAATAAATAACTTCCGTAATTTGTATTTTCTATTTTGACTGGATTCCTGCCTTCGCAGGAATGACAGGCAAATATTCGGAGGCATGATTATGTGTGGAATTTTTGGTGTAACTACAGATAAAACAAATGCAGCTGAAATAGTCTTTGAAGGTTTAAAGACCTTGGAATATCGCGGTTACGATAGCTGGGGCGTGGCAATAAAAGTTAAGAGTGAAAAGTTGAGAGTGGAAAAACATGTTGGCAAGATTGGCGATCATATTCTCAATTCTGAACTCTCAATTCTCAACTCGCGATTAGCGATTGGACATACTCGATGGGCGACGCACGGAGGGGTAACGCAAGCCAACGCACATCCACACTTGGATTGCACTGGCAAAATTGCGATCGTGCACAACGGCATCATTGAAGATTTTGTACAGTTAAAAAAAGACTTGGTTGCCAAGGGCCACATATTTGTGTCTGAGACAGATTCAGAAGTGGTGTCCCATCTGATTGAGGATTTTCGAAAGGAATTTTCTCTATCCGAATCTGCGCGCAAAGCATTCCTAATGCTAAATGGCTTGAACGCGATCATGGTGCTTTCAAGTGATGGCAGTGAAATAGTGGCCTTGCGTAATGGTTCACCACTAGTGATTGGTTTAGGGGTCAATGAAAACTTTGTCGCCAGTGATCCGACGGCGCTCTTATCCCACACAAAAGAAGTCTATTTTTTGGAGGATGGTGAAATGGCAATCATTACTTCGGTAGATGTGAAAGTTTCAGATATTCAAACGGGAAAACCTAAAATCGTTACACCACGAAATGTCGACTGGAATATGGCCCAAGCCCGCAAAGAGGATTTTGCTCACTTCATGCTCAAAGAAATGCATGAGCAGTCTAAGACAATCGTGAGTGTTGCCTTGGACAAGATCGATCTCACAGATTTTGATGATATTCGTTTTGTCGGGTGCGGCAGTGCCTATCATGCCGCCATGGCGGCACAGTTTTGGTTTGCAAAGTTTCAACGTCATCAAACGTACGCGCATGTGGCGAGCGAATTTGGACGAACGGTGTCACTGCTTAGTAAAACCAGTATCGTGATCGCAATCTCACAATCGGGTGAAACCATGGATCTGCTAGTACCCGTGAAACTTGCAAAAAATCGCGGGGCGTACGTTATCGCGCTGACAAATGTTGTCGGTTCATCGCTCTATCGTCTCGCTGACAGACAAATTATCTTGGGCGTCGGTCCGGAGATAGCCGTAGCATCTACGAAAGCATTTACTGGCATGCTCTCGCATCTCTATTTGCTGGCGGGCGGTGATAGAAAAGATCTCACAAAAGCATTTACACTTGTGACACAAATATTGCAGGATAAAAAAATACTTGCCTTGGCAAAAATTTTGCAAAAAGAATCAGATATCTTTGTTCTTGGTCGGGGTATCTCGTATGTAGCTAGTTTGGAACTTGCTCTCAAGCTCAAAGAAATTGGCTATGTGCACGCAGAAGGGATGGCTAGCGGAGAACTCAAGCATGGCACGCTCGCGCTCGTCCAAAAAGGGACTCCGTGTATATTTTTACTGCCAAACGATGAGACACATGAGGATAACCTGGGAAGTGCTCGCGAAGTAAAAGCGCGTGGTGGCAAAATCATTGCATTTTCTTACAAATCTCATGAGTTATTTGATGAATATATTCACATACCTGACTGTGCCGATGCAAGCATCATCCCAATGGTCATCGCGGGACAGAAACTTGCCTATGAGTTGGCGCTTGAGCGGGGAAATGATCCTGATATGCCACGCAATCTCGCCAAATCGGTAACAGTGAAATGAGTATTGTAGACGTTCAGCTTTGCCCTATAATCTTTTGAAAAGGTTATAGGAGAATTTATGCTAGGTGAGAAAGACGGTAAGTTTAGAGATCATTGGATAAAAATCGCTACGGCGATGGGAATAGTAATTCTAGGAGCAAGTTTGGGAATAGGTGCACTCCTACCCAAAGCGGATTGCGCTGATGGATCGCGCGGAGACAGAGAGATGCGCTGGTGCATTGAGAATGATGTACTAATTATCTTTGACCAGTATGGTGAAATGAAAATTCCTATGACAGGCTTTGACCACGCTGCACCAATGCAGGTAAACGAGCTTACAGTGCGCTACCTCTTATACTCGAACGATTTTATGAAATACCAAATCGTGTTGGAGAATAGAATCACTAGGGACAGGCATATTGAGGAAACACATCACTTCTAGTATCTATACCACTCAGGTTTATACGGTCCGTGATCGGGAACACCGATATATTTTGCCTGTTCTTTGGTGAGTTTAGTTAAATGCACGCCCACATGTTCCAAGTGTAGGGCCGCAACTTTTTCATCCAATTCTTTGGGCAAACGGTACACACCGACCTCGTACTTTTTAGTGAACAGTTCGATCTGTGCCAGCACCTGGTTGCTAAATGAATTGCTCATCACAAACGATGGGTGACCCATCGCGCACCCAAGATTTACCAATCGTCCTTCGGCCAAAATAATGATCCGATGACCATCTGGCCCGCCTGCATCGCTATGCGAAGCATTGCGGGCAGGGAAAGTATATATATCAACCTGAGGTTTGAGTGTAGTTTTCTTGACACCCTTGGCACTATTTAAAGCCTTCATATCAATTTCTACGTCAAAGTGGCCGATATTGCAGACGATCGCGGTATCTTTCATTTTTTCCATGTGTTCGAGCCGTACGATATCTTTACACCCCGTCGCCGTGACGAAAATATCACACTCCTTGATCACTTCTTCGATCCGTTTCACCTCGTATCCTTCCATCGCGGCTTGCAGAGCGCAGATCGGATCTATTTCGGACACGATCACGCGGCAGCCATTATTGCGAAGACTCTGCGCGCACCCTTTACCCACGTCCCCATATCCGGCAACAAAAGCAACTTTCCCAGCCAACATGATATCGGTAGCTCGTCGGATTGCATCGACGAGAGACTCACGGCAACCATAGATATTGTCAAACTTTGACTTAGTAACACTATCATTGACATTGATTGCCGGGATTTTTAATTTTTTATCAGCCATCAGTTGGTACAGATGGTGCACGCCTGTGGTTGTTTCCTCACTCACACCTTTGATGTTGGCAAGCATTTCTGGATGTTTTTCATGGACGAGTGCAGTCAAATCGCCACCATCATCCAAAAGCATATTTGGTCCCTGTTTGCCAAAGAGTAGTGTCTGCTCGGTGCACCACCAGTACTCTTTTTCGGTTTCGCCTTTCCATGCAAACACAGGGATGCCAGCTTTGGCTATCGCCGCGGCCGCATGATCTTGTGTAGAGAAGATATTGCATGAGGCCCAGCGGACATCGGCGCCCAGTTCGACCAGCGTTTCAATGAGCACTGCGGTTTGGATAGTCATGTGAAGTGATCCGGCGATGCGGGCACCTTTGAGCGGTTTCTTCTTGGAAAATTCTTTACGAATGGACATCAGTCCCGGCATCTCATTTTGCGCGAGCGTGATTTCGTCGCGTCCCCATTTGGCTAATGTGATATCTTTCACTTTGAAATCGTTTTTCATATCCTTATCGTATAAATGATTTAGAATGAATAATCAAGGAGGATTTATGAGTACAGGCAAAGTTATTGATGAAAATGGGAAACCAGTTGCGGTGTATACAGATGAGCAGGGAACAGAGCACAAGTATTCAGCGATTTGCACGCATAAACAGTGTACGGTAGGCTGGAATGACGCGCAGAAGACATGGGATTGTCCCTGTCATGGGAGCAGATATGCGGCAGATGGCAGTGTGATCAATGGACCTGCGGTTTTGCCTTTAACGTCGTTGTGAACGTTTATATGCAAGATATTCTTTAATCTCTCTTCTCGAAGTGTAAAGTACATACCCATCAGCTACAGTAGCCCACAAAGTGATGCCACCACATATTGTTTGTGAAGTGATATCTTTGGGATTGGATATGACGCTTATAATTGTCCAAATGAGCAAAACAGGAGGAGAGGGCAACAATAAAATAAATGGAAACTCGCGAACAAGTTTAATTATTTCAATACACTGAATAATCTTCTCATTCTCTTTCAAATGCATTCAGCATTTTAACACTTGCATTCTTTTGATGTTTATTACACAGTAATACTGTATGGCAGCTGACCAACCGCTGATTGACCTCAAAGTACAAAATCCCGTGACGGTGCTCAAGAAGTGGTGGTACGGTGTCATGAGTAGGGAAGGACTCGATGTCCACATCCGCGTGCACCCGGTGACGGCGATCGCGACGCTACTTATGGTTGGTGGTATTAGCTTTGGTGCAGGCAGAGCCTTTGTCCCCAAATCGGTGCAGCAAATTATCCCTTTTTTGCAACCCACGCCAGAGCCCAATCCTTGGGTAGCCGCAGCATATTCAGGGCGGTTAACGATAAATGGATCGACCTATTACTTGGTGACGAGCACGTCGCAAGCAATTACCCTGGAATTACCTGAAAAACTCGATCTCAGTGCATATGTGAATAAACGATTACTGGCAATCGGGACATTTAACTCCGCAATCATGACCCTGCGTGTGACCTCCGTCTCAGATCTCCAAGTAGTGACAGGTCTCCAGCCCTTGCATGTAGCGTCAGCATCTGCTACACCATAAGCAACCCCCCTACGCCAAAGGCTACGGAGGGGCGAAGGGAGAAAGTCTATGCCAGATCCAAACAGTGAAGGACAAATTAAGAATAAGACAAGGGGTCGTGTCGGGGCTGCTATTGCAGGTATAGTTGCCGGGATTGCAATGATGATGGGTCGAGGCGAAGCGAATATGAATAGCGGATCAAGTGTCCCAAAACTTGAAGATGTCCCAACCGCACCTGCCGACGTGAACCAGAGTGAAACTAATTTGCCATACACATATACGCCCTCTGCACCCAATGAGGCTTTCCCCGTGCCTTCTGCCCCGCAAACGTTGGACGAAACCAGTACTCCTGAGGCTAGTGAAGTTTCACCCACTACATTGTCAGAGCCAGAGACGCCTGATATCAAACCTCCTGAGCCGCAAACACAACCATAACCTCTCTTCGCTTCCTCTTCGTCTTGACAAGGCCTATAGCGGTAGTAAAATAACTGACAAATGAAGGTAGTTTCTGAAACACGAGTAGTGAGTCAGGAGCGATCAAGATAAGACCGCTAGAGCGGTCATTTTTTTAACTATACGGACGCCTATAGTAAAAGCTATAGAGACGTTACAGGATATGAGTGCTGAACATGTTCGACATCAAACCGATAATATGCTACATATTAATAATATGTTCAACTTCTCGGGCAGTGAACTCCTAGGCAAACTTTGGAAGAATAAAGGGAAGGTTGCTACTACTGCGGCTATCATTGCCGGAGGCGCAGTTATAGCGCATAACGCGCAGCAAAATACAGAGCAAGGTGGTGAAGCTGTACCTACCCCGTTAACTGCAGTAGGTCCTGATATGACAGGTCAAGCAGCTGTTACGAGTAATGCTGAAGGAATCTTTATTACTCCCGCCGCTTCAGGAATCCCAGAAGCAAATGAAGTTGATGCGCAACCAGCGACATCGGCAGCTCCAACTGAAACAACTGAGCCTGCAGGTGAAGCACCACAAGATGTCCCCACACAAAAACCGGAAGGGTTTGCAAAAGTTGGTGGGGCACAGTTCGTGATTCCTGAGGAAAAAGCTGAGATAGAAAAGGGTAACTTATTTTTGAAACCAGCTGAAGTACCGGTAGAAAAACAAACTGCCCCTGAACAGCAAACGTATACGGTTCGACCACTGGCAAATGGAACGAACGTCCGGACTGGTCCAGGAACAAACTTTGCCATAGATCACAAGGTGGGAACCGCCGATACGCTGACAGTGCAGGATTCCGTAGATCCTAACTGGTACAAGGTAATAAGTGAAGATGGAATAATCGTAGTTGGGGAAAAGTATATCGAAATACACACTGTTTCGATCGAACAAGTCAATCCTACTCCTCCTCCTGGTGGAGATGAGACAGTCGTCCCAACCGCAGCTCCTGAGATGACTCCCGAGATGAACGCAACGGCAGCAGCAGCCGTAACTGCTGTAGAGGCAAATGGAGCTGCAGTAGACCATGCGGAATGGGTGAACACTCAGGAAGCTTTGTTTGGAATAGCAAAAGTTCCCCCCGTGCAGATTGTTTTTACTGACCAATTTATGAGTATTTTGAGAGAAGCGGGCTTTAATGCTGTTCATGTAAATACAGATTCGACTCCGTTTGCACCAAATGTTGCCGTCGATGTCTCCGTTAATGGAGAGCAAGGGCCTGTAATGGAGCACTTACAACTCTCTATGGCTCAAGCAGTTGCTCGTATGGCGATCGGGCACACACCTACCGAAGAGGAAGTCCAAGATTTTATGAAGCGCTGGGAAGCACATCAGCTTACACAGGCTGAAATTGATAACTGTAAAGTAACTGGCATGAACGCCGATACCCACGAACCGGAGGAAAAGCATTTTGATCCATATCAGCCATTGAGTCTTGTATTGTACGGTCACCCGGAGAATCCTATTACCCACGAACGTGTGGATGATCTAAACTTTGACTGGGAAAAGGTGGGGTTCACGCATGACGACTTGATGACTCGCGGGTTTACCGTGGGCGCTCAAGGACAGGGCATTGTGCAAGTGTATATTAACGAAACATTAATCTCAGAGTGGAATGGGAAATACCCCTTGGATATCATTGTCCCAAGAGACGTAAATATGGCTTTCTCTGTCGCAGTCGAGAGTTTGCCCTTAAATGCAAGCCCCAACGATAGTGAGTTTGGAATTGACCAGGCAACCACTTTACAGCTGTATGGTGGGCGTCGCGCTGACTGGATGGCTAGCCTAGATACTGTGGCTGCGTATCAAAACGGTACATTGGAAACGGGTATTCTGGATCCTCTATTTGAGACCGTGAGTCCGAATGAGGCATCGAAGTACTCTTTGATTCTCTCGCATTAGGAATAGCACTGAATTCCCTTTTGACTAAGCTTGCACATTGTAGATATACTGATGGAATATGTCAGGTCGGCGCAAGCTGTTGGTTTTAGTTGGTATAGCAATAGTTGTAGCTGTGATTCTCTTTGCTGGATATCTTTTGTTATTGCCAAAAACTACAAATCAGCAGATCTCTCCGCAAGAATTCCTCCAGACGCAAGTGCTTCGTCAAAAAGCTACTGTTGCATCACAAATGCATGCATATTCTTTATCCTATGCATCAAATAACGGCGAGAAGCGACTGATTGACAGAGTCACAGCGATAGGTGCATTTCGCACAGGTGCCGTTACCTTTCCACTAACCGATCAGAAAATTGCCCGGATTGACAATATTCATTTCCAGTTAGTGGACGAGCCGCAAAAATTTGCAACATTTACCGAGACATATCCTACAGCTTCGATTGGTTACGAAGTGGATAGTCGCCTTGCTAATACACTCATTATCAAAGTCTACTTGACTCCCGAACTACTGCAGAACCGCAGTGGTGTGGAGTTGGATAGGTACGTCAGCGCGATGTTTTACGCAGGGGCATTTATGGTGTCTCATACACCACTCGATCCTACGTCACCCGAAAGTGTTCAATTTAATGCTGAGCTTAAAAAAGCCGAGGAATCGGATGAGCCAGTGGTTACTCTCTCCAAAAAAACTAGTCAACTCTTGGACCATCTTTTTGACATACGAGTCTACGCACAGAGCTGCGGGGGAGGTGCGTACAATGGAACCGTCCATTATGGTAAATCTTGCGTGGGCGGCCCGTTGGCTGGTGCCGACTGCCAGAATGACATTGCATGTTCAGGGGGGTCCTGTACTTTTCAGACTACCTGTGAGAATCAAACTTATTCTGGTTGTTACTGGGATACAAATATTAACCAATGCATGCCTCGCGGTCAAAGCCTCCTAGGTTGTTCGACGAGCGCTAACTGTTACGTGATCGTTAACAACCCGCCTCCTACCAATGCACCTACTCCTACTCCTGGGGGTCAGGTCTGTGCTTGGTGTACTAACCAGACGAACTGCACAACGAATGGGTGCACTTGGGGTGGGACCAGTACGTATTGCGCGGCAGCAGGTGATGGCTGCTGCTCGTGCGGAGGAGGAGGTGGAAACTCATGTTCTAATGAAGGTAATGTCTGTAGTTTGGCTCCCAATGCTGTACCCTGCTGCAATGGCATGACGTGCAACGAAAGCCCAACCGATTTCCGCGTGCATTTCTGCAGCCACTGCACCGATTCTTACTCCATAAACCGTTATTGTGGAGCCAATACTGCATGGTGCGGACAGCGCTATTCTTGTGATGGACAAAATTATACTTGTCCAGATACTCAAGCCGTTGCTGTTCCCTTGGCTCCGGGAGGACTTAGTCCAGCGGACAACGCAACCGTTACACCTGCCTACACGTGTGGGGTATCGTGTACAGATTCAATAGATTGTGGAGCGAATTGGATAAAGCTACAAAATGGCAATACTGGCAGTATGGACGTGGATGCGATAGATGAAAATGGTGCCTTCACGGAAGAGACGAATGCACGCTTTGGGTACAGTGCTGGGCAAGGGTCCGCCGATTTCACACCGACGGCTGATGCTGGATCTCATGGTGGATCACGTACGGTCACAGCAGTTCACAATGCCAAAGCGAGTTTTTGGACGATCCTTTCTGACATCAACTTACTGACGCTAACAGCCCCTAGCCGGGGAGAGATGGATGTCTGGGTCAATGGATTATTTTCGAAGACTGTAGATACGACTACTGC
Source organism: Patescibacteria group bacterium (assembly GCA_035479015.1). GTDB lineage: Bacteria > Patescibacteriota > Microgenomatia > UBA1400 > UBA12028 > DATIJC01. The sequence continues at coordinate 26,242 of DATIJC010000058.1, forward strand.
AACTATCATCAAACAAGTTCCTATTCCTATTAGCGGTGGAGCCAACAAAGATCTTATTTGCTACTCCAATGTTTGTCGCTTAAATAGTATACCCGATAGTCCAACTTGTAGCGGCACCGCAGGAGTAAGCTATGTGAAGTTAGTGAACAAACCGCTATCAGGCACACAAAATCTATTTTATTTCAGTGGAATTGTCGAGAATGGCACCACGACCAGACAAGGGTCGACTCGCTTCACATATACTGGTACGTGGACCAATGTCACGAGTTTGGTCTACTCTGGAGGTGCAAAACAGTCCAACGCAGGTGGTGAGTATGTAAGCTTTACGACTACATCTCCGTCAATCTCTATAATGACTGACCAAAGAAACACGAGAGGATCTTTTGATGTGTATGTGAATGGTGTTTTCTCACAAAACATCACTATGAATTCCGGATCCACGACGACGACAGCTTATTCACCGGTGATTTCCACCCCACTCTCTACAGGAACGGTGCCTTATTCGGAGAAATCGGTGCAGCTTTCATGGAACGCAATACCTAAGTACGGACTGTATGCTCTTGAGCTGCATCCGACAGGTGCGGCATGTGGTGATCCTGGCTCGCTTTGCAGGGAAGTCAACCGCCCCCGTTTCCGATTTGTACCGACCGCTAATCAATATCAGTGGCGTGTTCGAGCTCTCAATAATTTATGTGATTGGAACAATGTCACAGACAAAGCTGGGAACTGGTCACCCTTGTATACCTTAAACATTAATAACGTGTCGACGGTCACGTCTACGATCGAGTACGACCCTTCACTTTCCGGTGGACAAGCTCCGGCGCTGATCGGTGGATTTAGTGGCTACTGCAGTTCACCCGATGCCGGAAGTGTGTACAACGGAGGAGGAAGTATCAGTGCTGCCAATGGAGTGACGACTTATCCGGGTACGGTGGATGCCTCGGGGACATACACTATCAGTAATGTCCAGGGCGGATCCGGATATCAGATTACCTTCACGCCAACTGATCCTAACTTGACGTGTACATGTCCGTCAGGATGTACGTATAGTGGTGTGACTGTGCCCGTGGCGCAAAATTATAAGTTCTATGTATCGCCTGTCGGCGGTGCTTGGTACCAGACAATCGGCGGTGATGTGGCCGCCTATGCAAAATCTGGAAATAGTGTGATTGACCGCATCAGTGAATTTTGCACTTTGCCGACCTGTATGCCGTATTTGTCATTACCGCTGACAGCTGGTGACAACAGTACGGTCGGGTCCCTGACAATGAACGCACTTGGGGCTGTGGATCTCTCCAGCACTGCTGGAAGTCAAAACAACGTGGTTGGTCCAGCGGGTGCCTCCCGACTCATTCAAATGAGTTCGACACCGGTCTGTTCTGAGAATTATGCCTATTTCTATAGGTTATATAGTTTGGGTCTGACGCCCAGCGATGATTTTGCCGCCAATAGTGCTAATGCTACAAAACCTGATGCACAACCACTTAATGGTAAGACTGCGTATTACCACAAAGGAGATCTGACGGTTGGGACCGATTGGACGCTCACGGGCAGCGAGTCGATAGTCGTGTTTGTGGATGGGAGTTTACGTATCAGCGCACAGACGGTTATGCCACAGGGTGCATTCCTCGCCTTTATCGTGTCTGGAAATATCATTGTCAATCCGGCTGTGGGTACCAATAACTATGCGAGTACGACCGGTCAAGTGCAGGGTGTGTATTTGGCTGACGGGACACTCCAAGTCGCCTCAGCTGGAGCGGGTGGGACCGATTTGAAGTTTGTCGGCGAAGGTGTCTTTGCTGCTTGCTCTGGAATATCACTACCGCGCGACTTTGCCCGCGGCGGAAACAGCGCACAGAATAACACGCATCCGACAAATTTTTTCATCTATCGACCCGACGTCATGTTGTCTGCTCCTGATCGCATGAAGGTCCCCGCCGTCAATTGGCAACAAGTCGCACCATGAGAAAGTTGAGAATGGACGAGTTTGGTGATACATTAATTTTATATGCTGACTGTTGCTGATAAGAAATTCTTAGAAGAGAATTTTGTGAAAAAAAACGAAATTGAAGAGTTATTTCGAATGGAACATCAACATCAACTCGAGCGTGACGAAAAGTTATATAGTCGAATCGTAAAAATCGAAACTTCTTTAAAGTTCGCAATAAAAAGCCAATTATTTGATTAATTAGAATCATTGTTTGATCTCCCGTATTGAGGTATCATTGGAAAAACTTTGGAAATCGTTTCTATGATACAAGACACTGAGGAATTCACTGCTTTTTTATCTGCACCGCTAATTGCTCTTTTAGACGACAATTTAAAAGCTAAAAAGGAAAGTGAGCTATTTAAGAATTTCTACAAAAGGATTGCAACAATATCAACAAAGCATTCTGTTTCTGTGTATGAGCCGTATGCTCATATGGACCCCAATATCCATGACTACATACGACCTGAACAAATATATCAGAAAAATAGAGATATTATACGCACGAGTGATTTACTTATCGCCTACATTGGTATTCTGTCTGCTGGTGTCAGTATTGAGATTGAGATCGCGAGCTCATTTGGTGTACCTGTAATTCTTTTGTGCGAAGAGAGTAAGGTGAAAACTGTTAGTCGTATGATTTTAGGTTGCCGTATGGCTCAAAGTCATATATTTGCGCAATCTGTAGATGAGATATCTAAGAAATATGATGAGAGACTGCCACATATATTGAATAGTATTCGGGAAGACAGAACCTATTCATTACCTCCAAAGAAAATGCTTGTACTAAAACAACTGGTACAGATTCACGAGAAGTCCCAGCTAAGCATAGGCGATGTCTCACAAGAGGCAAGCATTGATAAAAGCTATATCTCTCGACTTTTAAATGGAAAAATTAGTAGACCGGGAAGAGATCAACTTATCCGACTTTGCGGATGGGGCTGGAAACTTGACATCGAGAGAACAAATGAGATTTTAAAAGATAGTGGCTATGAGACGCTTTGGTGAGCGTTATTCATGCAACGATCTTCAACGTTTATTTCTAAAAATTGTTGTTATTATCTCTCCAATACAAAAGGAGAAATTATGAGCAGAGAACCACAGAGTGAATGGGCTGATATAGTTCCACATGTCAAAGAACTAACTGATGACGAAAAGACTGTATTGCTCTTACAAAATTTGTGGCATAAAAAAGGCCACAATGGGTGTACGTTCTCTCAGGTAGTCGCTCAGGCTCCCGATGTCTATCACTGGCAAGCTTCGCTTGTCTCCGAGATTGATTGTCACACTTCCGAGAAGATTGACCAAACGGTCACGTCTGCGGCAAATGATCCCACAATTCGTCTCTTGAGTTTAGTTTTTCCCTCTGTGAAATCGGAGAGAGATCTAAAAAGTCTACTACGTGTCCTGACATTAGAGACGAACACAGTTTTTTTGGATCATAGTGAGCAGGTTGATGATCATGTTGCTCTATCATTTAGATTTTTATTGGAGAATCAATCGCTGGCTTGGATAATGGGATTTGGCCCATATGACTTTTTTGCTGAAACCCGAAGATCTCCTTATATAGAATTGGTTATCCCTGTGAAACCAAAACCAGATGATACATACTTCAGACATAACCAGGACAAGTCGACAGCTCATGTAGCCGATCAACATTTAAATCTTTCTGAAAAAGTACTTGATCAACTGTGGCACAATACATTTAGAAAAACAAGAAAAGTGCTCGGACATGAACCAAATGTTTTTTCGGGAGCCAGAACTACTTTTACAGTAACTCAGGAAATGATGGAGAAAATTAGAGAGTAATATGGAAACACTTAAGCTGTCTGACCATGTGCTAAAAATCTACTCTCTTATCTATTTGTTTAATGAAGGTCGGGTGCTTCTAATACATCGAGATCAGAGTAAAACTGACATGGCTGGAAAGCTGACTGGACTTGGGGGAAGAATTGAGCAAGGAGAATCATTAATTGACTCAGCGAAAAGGGAATTTCTTGAAGAAAGTGGCCTTCATCTAACTGATGCAATGTTGAGAGGAACATTTCAATGGTTTGATGAGTCAAGGAAAATATGTATGACTCATATTATTTTTGCACATGCATTTCTAGGAGAATTGAAAGAGAGCAATCGTGAAGGTGTTCTTTCATGGCACACTGTTAATGAACTAGATAAGTTGGCCAATCTCGCACAATACCAAAGAATGTTTTTGTCATACTTACTGGCTGATGAAAACAGATATTACTGTGGTATTGGCCAATTTGAGAATGAAGAACTTGTTGACTATGTAGATACAGTAGGAGGAAAACTTGAATAGAACAATCACAATTTGTGGATCAATGCAATTTTCAAAGGAAATGATTCAAATTCAGAAGAAACTTGAGTCTTGGAATTGGCAAGTATTTACCCCAGATTTTTCCGAGAAGGCCAATACCAATACATCAAAACGTGAATACATAAATAATCATTTCTTTCGTATTCACAAAGCCGATTCTATTCTTGTTGTGAATATCCGAAAGAAAAATATTCAAGGTTACATTGGTTCAAACGTATTGCTTGAAATTGGTGCTGCTCACATTTTGGGGAAAATGATCTATATTCTTAACGACCTTGGAGCGCAAGGCTGTACTGAGGAAGTCACTGCGCTCACTTCACAAAATCTATCGGGCGATGTCACGCTTTTGAAATAATCAAACTTTTACATGCATCAGGGCCTTGTGCATGTCATCATTGCGAAAAAGTTGTCCTGCAAGAATCTCTTCTTTAGTGAGCCACAGAGTCTCAAAAATATCTTCATATGCCGCTGGGTTCTTGCTCGTATCGATACTAGGCTCGCCAATTAGCTCGCACTGATATCCCAAGCAAACGATGTGTAGATTTTCGTCATGTTTTTCTAGCACAAAATCCCAACCACCGACAGGATGAGCAATTTTTATTTTCAGTCCAACCTCTTCGATTACTTCACGCTCGAGCGCTTCTCTTAGAGATTCACCTAATTCCACGCCTCCACCTGGTACGTCATGAATAATACTAGCGCCATGTTTATCTATCACATTTTCTTTGACCACGAGGATTTTTCCCTTGTGGACAATGAAACCTTTAGCGCTAGTACGGATACGGGAAATTTTTGGCATGAGTTATTGTAACGCACCGGACTCGGTGGAGATCTGCATCAAACTTTCCTGCACGGCCGCAGGATTGGGGGTTTGGATAACAGGCGTAGGTGTGCCTGGGGTGTATGCGGGTGTGGCAAAGATCCGCGCCCAAGTCTTGGTGAATCCGTGCGGATCGGTCGCAGATATTTTTCTTTCAAACTCTTGTGGAGTTTTACTCAAACTCGCAAAATATGAGTAGAGTGCTTTTGATGCGGCCGAAAGGTTGGCTGGAACCACAGAATTGGTACCGCCAACCGTCAGCGTAAGTGCGTCAGGAGACATTTGGTCGAAAGTATTTCGCAGGTCACTTGCAGCGCCGTCAAGCTGATAAAGGAATGCCGATTCAGTCCGGCCAAGAGGGTTACCCATGTTGGGAGCTTCCTTATCCCAGTACGAATTATTTCCCATCGCCAGTAGAACAATGAGCAATTTGTAGTTGATGTAATAATGGTCGGAGACGAGCGCCATCATTTCGGGGATGGAGTATTCTTTATCAGAAAGCTGTGTCGCGTGAAACGTATCTCCAGGTTTCCCGAGGAGTGCCTCTAGCTGTGATGCGGTGTAGTACTCGGTGTAAGTAGACAGTTTCTTATTTGCCTGCTGATGCAGCATTTCGATCATGAGCTGTGTGATGACTGCGGGGAGAGGGGCACCTACTACTACCTGGGGGGTGCAGTTTTCTGCATATCGATAAGAACAATCATCAAGTAAGTTGACAAGGGTTTTGGGGTTAGGGGATACAGGGTTTAGTTTCGGAAAAACATTTGCTTTATATGCAAAAAACCCTCCAATGCCCAATGAAATGAGAGCAAAAACTACAACCACTACGATGAATTGTCTCATTTGACTATCGTAGCATATTGCGTTACCGTAAAGGTATGCCAGTCAAAGCGAAAAAGAGTAAGAAACCCGAAGTTCCTGTCGTCGATGTTTTCTCCGAAAAACCGGAAGAAACGCCAGCGAGCCACCGCCGTCGAGCGGTTGTTGTCGAAATTGAAGATGAAGATGTAACAGAACGACCAACTGTTGAGAGCCCACTACCCACTGTCCAAGACCAAGAGCCCGAGGCGGAACCGCCGAGATCCGAGGAGATGCCTCTGCCTTCATTCTTACAAGAGAGCAGGAAAGAGATCTCTGTTGATGATAATGTTGCAAACGTCGAAGAAGTGGAGACCATCACTGAACTGCCAGAACCGCAACGGGAAGAAATGCCCGCGGGAGATATTGGTATGACGGTGACGCTACCGCAAGCAGTGGTCGGTGAGCTTAATGAGATAAATAGAGATGTCAAAGATGAGAAGAAAAAACTTCTCGGCATCTTTTTCATGGCCCTAGCAGTGCTCGTGATTGCAATTGCTGCGGGGTACATGATCGTGCAGAAGCGCTCCGAAGGAGGTAATGTCGCTCCGACATCAGATACCATCCCCGCGCCGGTGATCAACGCGCCATCAGCACTGCCGCAAGCCACCCCACCGCCCGCGGGCAGCGGGGCAACCACTTCGGCAATTCTAAAGGATCTCAAGGTGAATGTACTCAATGGTACGACAATTGCCGGGCAGGCTGCCAAGGAAGCTAGCGTGCTCAAGTCAGCAGGCTACACGATAGGAACTGTGGGAAACGGAGATCCCACGAAGGCAGGCATCATCGAGTACCCGACTGGGCTGGCTGATTTTGCCGCCGGTATTCAAAAGACCCTGACAGGGTTTACCTTCACTCTCAAAGAAAGTCCCGGTCTCACCAAGACCGTTGTTGTGACACTTCCAAAACCGGATTAAAACTTGATTTTTCCCACTTTCGGCCTATAATATTCAGTCTTGTCTTATACACAAGGAGAAGGATCATGGAGATCCAGAGCTGGATGCAGTGGCTGCTGTTGGCTTGTTTGTTCGCGTCTATCTGGCTGGTCAGTTTTGAACTGACCTCCGTACAAAAAGAGCGAGCTTGGGTACAACTGGCAGTAGTTGTGATAGTGAGTATGTGGTTTGGCGTCGGAATTCCCTGGGTGGTTTTGGTCGCGGTAGTCGCGATTGGCCTCCGGTGGCTGTTCAACGTCACATTCGATTCGTAACCCCGAGACCCGGGGATAAACAAGTCGGCACATGCTCATTAACACCTGGCGGGGATACTGAAAGCAATTTCAGCCCCCGCCATTTTTTTTGGCATTTTTAGATAATCTTCATGCAATATTTTTCTATCGGACAAACAACACATTTGGGATTTCTGGGCAGACAGATCGTCTGCCCGTGTGCCACAAAAACTTGATTGACGATCGGCAGAAAATTTTTAGGAATTATTTTTGTCAGTTCTTTTTCTGTTACCTCCGGAGTCTTTGTGTGTATCCAACCAAGTCTGTTTGTGATGCGATGGACATGAATGTCGACAGCGATCTGCGGCGTATGAAAAAATGTCGTCAGCATTATATTTGCGGTCTTGCGGCCGACGTGGGGCAGAGAAAGCAAATCTTTTTCGTTTGACGGAACATGACCATCATATTTTTCAATGAGTATTTTGGATAATTCGTGCAGGGCAGCAGCTTTTTGGTGATAGAACCCAATCGGTTTAATAATTTCTTCAATCTGCCTCACCGGCAGATCTACGAATTTTTTAGGTGTGGGAGCTATTGCAAAAAGTTTGACTGCCAAAGGTACTGTGACACTGTCGCGAGCTCTCTGCGACAGGATGACTGCTACAAGCAGATGGAAGGGATCATGTCCATGGATTTCATGCATGGCAATCAATGGATATGTTTGGCGTAAAATAGTTAAAACTTTGCGAATATTTTTTGTGGTTGACGAATTCATGATGGCATTCTAGCATCGGTAAAGATATCGCTCGACAACCTAAATTTTTGAAAGCCTCGTCCCGTCCGGTAAGGACATACCTCGTTTTAAAAATTTGATCGTCTGCGCGAGTAAAAGGGAGAATCATTATGACTCAAATCGTTTTTGCATCACATAATCGCGGCAAGGTAAAAGAAGTGGCTCACATTATTCATTTAGACGACATTCATCTACTTACTTTGGATGATGTGCATCTCGGGAAATTTGAAATTGATGAGACTGAAATTACCTACGAGGGAAATGCATGGCTAAAAGCGAAAACAATAGGTGACAAGACGCGTCATATTACGCTGGCGGATGACTCTGGGCTAGAAGTAAAAGCGTTGGGGTGGAAACCCGGGGTACATTCAGCGCGGTACGCAAAAGGCTCTGACAGTGACCGTGTGCAAAAACTTCTCAAGGAGATGGAAGGGAAATCTGATCGTAGTGCACGCTTTGTCTCGGTGATCGTATACTTTGATCCTACAAAGCAAGAAAAACACGTGTTTGAAGGAGCTGTCGAAGGGATGCTTTTAGACGAAGCTCGAGGAGAAAATGGATTTGGGTATGACCCGATCTTCATGCCGACTGGGTATCATCAGTCCATGGCGGAACTTGGGATGGACACAAAAAATGAAATTAGTCACCGTGCCCGCGCCCTGCAAAAGTTTGTGGAGTGGTGGAGCAGTACGAAAAACAATTTAAATTGACCTAATTGCTTGTCATCCTGAGCGCGCCAGGTAACCCTGGCAGTCGAATGGATAGTTTTTGGAATGAAAACAAACTATCCTTCAGCCTCCTGGATTACCAGGATGTTCAGGATGACAGTCAAAGTAACAGACGTCCGTCTTGCATGACAACTTTTCCATCGGCAATTAATTTACTTCCGGGTACTCGCATATCTTTGACAATATCCATGTGGATCGTCGATTTGTTGGTGCCGCCGCACTCTTTGTAGGCTTCGCCCAGTGCCATGTGAATAGTCCCGGCAATTTTCTCATCAAATAACACGCTATTCATGTAGACAGGAACGCCTGTATTTAACCCGATTGCAAATTCTCCTAGAGTGCGTGCTCCCAGATCGGTATCTAGGATTTTGTGCAAGAAGTTTTCGTTCTCGCTGGCGCTGGCTTTGACCACTTTGCCTTGTTTGAAAGTCAGCCGGATATCGCGGATAAATTTCCCCGTACGAAGCAAGGGGTAATTAAAATACACGTGGCCATCCACTCCATCATCAAGTGGCGCTGTAAAGATCTCACCACCGGGCATATTGCACTCACCGTTATCGGGAACAAATTTCCGACCCTCGACTTTGACATGTAGATCAGTATCTTCACCAATGACTTGAATCTCTTTAAATCTATTGAAAATTTTTGCCAACCGGGTAAATTCTTTTCCTTCATTTTTCCAATTACGCAAGGTTGCATCGAAATAAAACTCGGTGAATTTTTCCAGACTCATGCCGGCGTCTTGCGCGAGTGAATGTGTGGGTACGTAGGTCAATACCCACGGCTTGCTCATCGTGATCGCACGGATTTCTTTTTTGCTAACTTGGCGCATGAGTAATTTATGTGGATCACAGTCCGCTAGCGTGCGTGAATTTTCCTCTCCTACAATCGTGATGATGGAAGTTGCCCAGTTGGCAATAAATTTTTCAATATGTGGAGCCTCTTTGAGTTGATGCTCCTGTGCATGGGTGTAAAAGGCTGGCCCACTTGTCTCATCAGTAATATCCAGGTAGGAATGTGCTCCGGCTTGCAGGACCCGTGCCATCACTTCGCGGGCAAGTGGTAGGGCGGGAAGGCCTAAGCAGCGGATCCATACATTTGTGTGCGGTTTTACTTTCACGCTGTAGGTGGTCAGGATTTTGGCTAATTTGGAATAACGTGGGTCCATAATGTATTTCGTTCGACAACCGAAATTTTTAAAGCCTCGCGCCCTTCGGATGACCACGTTTTAAAAATTTGATTGTCTGCACGAAGTTCTATTTTACGTTTTTTAATAGTACAAAAAAAACTACTAAAATGAGTGTTGCAATAAGAGATGTTAAAAATTTCACCAAGATTTTAGGTTTTGCTGAAACTGGTGGCCTCGCGGGTATCTTGTCTAGTTCTGGTAAACGGTACTGCAATCCAGTGTTTGTTTGTACCTGAGCGGCGAATTGTGATTGTTGCTGTTTGATTTTTATTGCCATAAAATGTGATGGGTTCCCACCTTCGTGGGAATTAATATGGTATCATAAAATTCTTGCATTTTATTTGAGGCAAATTCGTATGAACAAACGGATCGTAGTTTTTTTGGTCGCGATATACTTTGCATGTAGCGCACTTTCTTTTGGAATTTTTCATTTTGCTTTTGCCAGTGGCGTGGTGAAACCGGTTGTCGGTGGTGGATTGGCGGGTCTTATTTCTCCCGCGGTTCCCGGTGCTTCTGGTGGAGTAGGTGTCAATGCAGCCCTTCCAAAGACAGAGGCCTGTCCGCTCAACGGAGAGTTGTATACAGTACCTGAGAAACAAGCGTGGGAGAAGCGCCGCCCTCTGGCGGTGATGATCGAAAACCATCCTGATGCGCGTCCACAGTCTGGATTAACTAGTGCTGATGTGGTGTATGAAGGTATGGCGGAAGGTGGAATTACGCGCTTTGAAGCAATATTTTTGTGTGGTGCGCAAGCGAAAGATACAATTGTAGCGCCTGTACGCAGTGCCAGACAGCAATTTGTCGAGATTGCCAGTGAGTACAACTATCCGCTCTATGCGCACGTCGGTGGATCAAATGGTACAGATACAGATCCTAGGGTTCGCGCATTGGAACACTTAAGCGATTATGGATGGACTGGATATAACGATCTGAATCAATTCTCAATCGGCTACCCAGTGTTTGTGCGAAATTACAACCGCATACCTGGTAAAGATCTGGCTACAGAACATACGATGGAAGCGTCTACAAACAGACTTTGGAACTATGCTGCCAGTAACCGTAAGTTAACAAATCTTGATAAAACAGGAGCCGATTGGCTGAAGGGATTTGTGAAGTGGGATTTTGCTGATGACGCTGCCGCAGGAGAACGGGCTGCATCGCAAAAAGTAGACTATGGTTTTTGGCAAGGTCAGACTGATTTCGACGTGACGTGGCAATATGATGCCAGCACAAATCTGTATAAGCGCTCTTTAGCTGGTCAACCACATATTGATATCAATAATCAGCAACAGATAGCCGCGAAAAATGTGGTAGTCCTCTTCACAGTGGAACAGGGTCCTCTGGATATCCACAAACACATTTACGACAAGATTGCTGGGGGTGCAGGGAAAGCGCTGATCTTCCAGAATGGCAAAGAAATTGTCGGCACCTGGAGTAAGAAAGACCGTGTCTCACGGACAATCTTCCTCGATAACAAAGGCAAACCAGTCAAATTTGTCCGCGGACAAATTTGGGTGAGCGTGCTTGCGAATGACACGCCTGTGACGGTTAATTAACCAACACATTTTGTATTGTCATCCTGAGTATCCTGGTATTCCAGGAGACCGAAGGATAGTTTGTTTTCATTGCAAAACTATCCATTCGACCGTCTGGTGAGTACACCAGATCGCTCAGGATGACATGCAAGGATTGACTACGAACCAAATTGAGTGTATTTTGTGCTCAATATGGCAGATCTGTCAGACTTCATGCTTTCCAAAGTGCGCGTAGAACTTATTGAAGTATTTTTCACTAAACCAGAAGAGATGTGGTATGTGCGTGAGCTAACGCGCAAGACTAACGAAGAAATAAACGCGGTGCGCCGGGAATTGGCACGCATGTCTGCCTCTGGTATGGTGCGTAGTGAGGAGCGGGGCAACAGATTATATTACTCGCTCAACAGCCAGTATGAATTTTTCCCTGAATTACTTACTCTAGTAGCAAAAACTACAGGACTAGGAAAAGAGATCAAAAAAAATAGACGAAAACTTGGCGATCTAAAATTTGTCATGTTCTCTGGGAAATTTGCACGTCGTTTGCAGCGTGCAAACACAGATGTAGATATCCTCGTCATCGGAAATGTCGTGTTGCCCGAACTTGCAGCATTAGTCAAAAAAGAAGAAGAGGGAAGGGAGAATGAGATTAACTACAGTGTGATCTCTGAAGAAGAATTTGTCTTCCGCAAGAACCGGCGCGATCCATTCCTTCGCGATATTCTGTCCGGCAGCCGGGTGATGATCATCGGCGACGAAGATGCCCTCCTGGAAGTCAAACCGCAACTAGGTGCGTGAAGCGCGTTCTTCTATTTCGTCACTTGGATCATTAGAGAAATAAAGCCTTTTCGCCTTTACACTTATTTTAAATTTTTTCTGGTCAGTTTCTTGTCTTTCTTCTGAATCTATCGTATTTGGATCGACTTGTTCTTCGGTTCCTAGATGATTTATTTTTTTCGGTTCCATGTGTAGTATCATAGCACCATGATCCTCCTTTCTGGTTCGTCAAACCAACCCTTCGCGCAAAAAATTGCCCAAAATTTGGGTGGAAAGCTGGGTGCGGTGGAATTGTCAAAATTTCCCGATGACGAATTACGAGTCCGCGTGCTTGAAGAGGTAAAGGGGCAAGACGTTGCACTAATTCAATCTTTCTCTACACCGGTAGACTCAAACATCATTGAATTTTCTCTACTAACCGATGCACTATTCCGTCTGGGTGCACGGCGGGTCTTTGCTGTTATTCCTTGGCTTGGATATAGTTTGCAGGATAAAGTTTTTCTGCCGGGCGAGCCGATCGCGGCTAAAGTCATTGCCACCATCCTTTCTTCGCTCTCCATCTACCGCTTTATCCTCATGAGTCTGCACAATAACAGCATCCAAGGATTTTTTACAAACCCAAGTTCGGTTTTATCAGCAGACGAAATTTTCGCGCAGGATATTCAAGCACATCAAAATGTCGTGCTCGTTGCTCCTGATTTTGGTGGCCTAAAGAGAGTGGGGAAATTTGCAGGCAGCCTGAATTTACCCTATGTAAACATTGATAAGCATAGAGACCTGACAACTGGTCAAGTTACGGTCCAAAGTCTCTCAGGTGATGTGAGCGGCAAGACAGCTGTAATCGTCGATGATGTGATCAATGGTGGGTCTACAGCGGTAGAGACAGCCAAAGTATTGCGGGAGAAGGGGGCAACAAAAATCATCATGTACGTCACACATGCACTGTTAGCCGATGACGCGGGTAAAAAATTACAGGACAGTGAGTTGGATGAAGTGGTCGTCACTGATACAGTCGATACATCCAAGAAATCGTTTGCCAAGCTGCGTGTCTTGTCTGTAGCTTCAGTCTTCGCCAAGGAATTGGCTGACTGGAGCAAATAAATTAATTTTGCAACCTCACTTCTCGTGTTCGTTCCTCACTCGAGTTTCTCTCCACACATAGGAGAGAATTGTATAGTAAAATAAGAAATATGAGAGTAACACAAATACCGTTTAAGACGAGTAAAATGGTCGCGAGTGAACTCGTGTCTATCAACGCCAAGCTATTGACGCAGGCTGGTTTTATTCACCAGGAACTAGCGGGCGCATACACGATGCTGCCTTTGGGTCTGCGTGTGCTAACGAAGATCGAAAATATCATCCGTGCGCAGATGGACAAAGTCGGTGTGGAGATCAACATGACTTCACTGGCGCCGATTGCCAATTGGCAGCAATCAGGACGGTTTGAAACAGTCGATGTGCTGATGAAAACTACACCAGCAAACAAAGTATCCGCACAGAAAAATACGACAGAGTATGTTCTCTCGCCGACACATGAAGACATGATTACTCCCATGATCGCGGAAGGGAACAGAAGTTATAAAGATTTACCGATCTCGGTCTATCAAATCCAGACGAAATTCCGCAATGAACCTCGGGCAAAATCGGGACTTTTACGTGGCCGTGAGTTTCGCATGAAAGATCTCTACTCGTTCCATGTCAGTGAGGCCGACCTCATGCGCTTCTATGAAGCAATGAAGCCACGCTATAGTGCAATATACGAAAAGTTGGGGATCGGTAATGACACGTACATCACTCTTGCTTCTGGGGGAGATTTTACGACCGAGTACTCACATGAATTTCAGACAGTGCTCGATAGTGGCGAAGATACAATTTATTTGGATAGAGAAAATCGGATTGCCTACAACAAAGAGGTGACAAGTCCAGAAGATGCAAAAAAACTAGGCGTCGATTTTTCCAAACTAGAAATTGTGCGTGCTAGTGAAGTAGGTAATATTTTCCCACTGATGACCAAATTTTCAAAAGCCTTTAACTATACCTATGCAGATGAAAATGGAACCCAAAATCCCGTGTTTATGGGTTGCTATGGTATTGGGAGCACACGGCTGATGGGAGTGATCGTAGAAAAGTTTGCCGACGGCAAAGGAATGGTCTGGCCAAAAGCCATTGCACCGTTTGCAGTAGAACTCATTGATATTAATGCGCATGAACGCGGGGAAGAAATCTATACCAAACTGCAGGATACCGGTATTGAAGTATTGTGGGATGATCGCGATGAGCGTGCGGGAGCCAAGTTTGCCGACGCTGATTTGATCGGTATTCCAGTGCGACTTGTCGTTTCTGCCAAAACTGGTGATCAGATTGAGTGGAAGGACCGCACTAGTGATCAAACACAATTACTTGAACTGAATACAGTTCTAGAAAGATTAAAAATATGAAAGCAGAACGAGAAACCTTCGCTGATCTTGAAGATGGTACTGCTCCTCTGGTAGAGAAAAAACTTCGTGCACACTTAAACGGGAGCGGGGAGCCTTGCGATGGCGCAAGATATGTTCATCCCGAAGGATATTTGAAGCCTTTCATAGATAAAGATACTGGATACTACGTTTGTACATGCCCTACATGTGAGTTAAACATTCGAGTGAGCTATTAGTAGAATTGCTGCAAACTATCCATTCGACCGTCACGTGATTACACTTGACTGCTCAGGATGACATTGGAAATTGTCTTTTGGGATAAACTCCTACTAGATTTTTTGGCAAAGTTTTCTATACTCACTTTCAATATCCCGGTGAGGATGACAACCACCACAAATACTCGAGAGAGATTGTGGTGGTTTTGCCGTGAATAGTCATGATTACGCGCTTTTTTTTCTTGTGTTTTTTTATTCTTATAGCTATTTATAGCGTAGGAATTTTTTTACCTGAAACGGGATTTGATGCACTATGGTATCACTTGCCAATCATCAAAAATATAGCGATTATTGGACATCCGACATATATTCCGGATCTCTACCAATCACTGCAGCCGATGTTGGGTGAAATACTTCTGGCGCCGTTATATAAAGTGGCTGGAGTAGCTGGCGCGAAGCTAGGTACATTCCTTTTTTCGCTCTGTATACCGTTACTTGTGTACCAAATTGCTAAAAAGTACTTGAATAAATTTCCAAGTCTCTTAGTCGCTTTAGTCGTCTTCAGTTTCCACACGGTTGCGTGGCAGTCCGCTTCAGTCTACGTCGACAGTATCCGCACGGTCTTTGAGCTCTATGTGCTGCTATGTATCCTGGAAAAAAAATATATACGGGTTGGTGTCTTTTTAGGTTTAGCGTTGTTGACGAAATCAGTGGCCCTGTTATTTTTTCCGAGTTTTATAGTTTTTTCTTACTTCAAACTTAGACTAAAGAAGACAGCTGTTATTTGCGGTATCGCACTGTTACTATTTCTACCTTCACAGATTTGGGGATATACCGTATCGGGGCAGGTCCCATTACTTGCTATCTTTTCACAAACGTCTAAGGATCTTATCGGTGCAAATTATATTGGCTGGTTTTTACGACAGTCACTCCAATTTGTTTTGACTCCCATACTGCTTTCATTTCATCGCGAAAGCTATACGACACCTGTATTCGTGATCGCTGTGCCATTCCTGATAGCAGCAGCATATAAAAATTTTAAGGCTGAGACTTGGTATATCACTGCGAGTCTCTGGACGTGGCAACTAATACTCCCAGTATCAGTTCGGTACGACGAGGCTGGGATTGTGGTGTTACTTATCTTATCCACTTGGGCTGTGTGGAACTTTCCCCAGGGTGGAAAAGTATTCAGATGCCTATTTGTCGTGGTGGCATTCTTGGGAATTTCAGCCAACATTGTTTTACGTCTCGGAGTAGTCTATAGGGCAATGTCTTATCTAACGGGGAAAGAAACAGAAATGCAGTACGTGGATCGCTTCAGGGATGGTGTAAATACAGGTCCGATCGACCAGTGGTATAAAGAAAAACCGCCCCAGTTACCCGGGGCGGTTTTGTAAAAAAGTGGACTACTTGTTCTTCAGTCCTACGCAACGGACCCCTTCCGGAGTCCAAATGGCATGACCGAAAATTCCCGAGCAGTGACGCTCGGAGATAGCGACTTGCGTCGCCTGACTCGTCATTGCCGGCTTGATGTTCATCAGGCTGACAACCATGACAAACAACGCTGCGACCAGGAACGCGTTAACGACAACAAGCTTTCGGGCCAGATTTTTCATGAGATTCCTCGATGAATAAGCTGTGACCACAGGATTGCGGCCACAGGAGAATAGGCGAGAACGTCCACTCTACTGTGACCGCAAATCCATCCACTTTTTAAAGAGCTTTCCTCTGGAGAGAGGGTAAAGCCCGGGTTGGGCTAACCTCATCCGGAAGAGCCTATAGTATATAGCTATAACCCCAAAAAGTCAAGTTTGGAGGACTCTGTTACAATTACCTCCATGAAGCTTCTTGTCACCCACCGTTCTCCTGACCTCGATGCAATTGCCGGTGTCTGGATGTTCAAGCGCTTCCACGGCGAAGAATTTAGTGATGCCAAACTCGCATTTGTAAATGCGGGAGATACGATCGACCTACGCAGTGCCTCCGATATGGGTTTTGCTCCTGAAGACATCATTCATACTGATACGGGTTTAGGCGATTTT